>JAACFA010000074.1 GCA_009937625.1 Gammaproteobacteria bacterium
GCCAACAAGGTATTGAACGAGGCGCTGGTTGCCGGTATGACCATCGTCGGCATCGATTTCCGGGACGGAATCCTGTTCGTGCCGGAAGTACTGATGTCAGCCAACGCGATGAAAGCCGGGATGGCAATCCTCAAGCCGCTGCTGTCGCAATCCGACGAACCCACCGCCGGCAAGATGGTGATCGGCACCGTCAAGGGTGATATCCACGACATCGGCAAGAACCTGGTGTGCATGATGATGGAAGGCGCCGGTTTCGAAGTCGTCGACCTCGGTATCAACACCCCGGTCGAGGATTACCTGGCGGCGCTCGAAGAGCACAAACCCGAGATCCTGGGCATGTCCGCGCTCTTGACTACCACCATGCCGTACATGAAAGTCGTCATCGATACCATGAAAGAGCAGGGCATTCGCGATGATTACATCATCCTGGTTGGCGGTGCGCCGCTGAACCAGGAATTCGGTGAAGCTATCGGCGCCGATGCCTATTGTCGTGACGCCGCGGTTGCCGCCGACACCGCCAAGCAGCTGGTCGCCGAAAGGCGAGCGGGCTAGGCCCGAACTCCGGGCGCGCGACCAGGGTGTCAACGCGGGATGGGAAAATCAACCCCAGTTCTGGTAATAACCTGCGCCGCGATTGCGCGCGAAGTCAATGAGATAAAAAAGCTCGGGCAGTGGTCGCAAATGGATTTGCAGGCCATTACCGCGGATCTGCACGCGCGCCCCGAAAAGATCCCGGCCGCGGTAGCCGACAAGATAGATGCCGCGCGCGGCCAGTACCAGCATATTTTCGTCGCCTACGGCGATTGCGGTACCAGCGGTGAGCTCGACCGGGTGCTCGAGGAGCGCGGGGTAAAGCGTTTGCCGGGAGCGCACTGCTACGATTTTCTCGCCGGTGGCGACAGGTACCAGCAATTACAGGAGCAGGAGCCTGGCAGCTTTTACCTGACCGATTTCCTGGCGCAGCATTTTCAGCGCCTGGTAATCGAGATTCTCGGGATCGACCGGTATCCGGAATTGCTGGAAACTTATTTCGGCAATTACACGCGCCTGGTTTACCTGGCGCAAACCGACTCCGATGAGCTTACCGCGCAGGCGCGCGCGGCGGCCGATCAGCTCGGGCTGCGCTTCGAGCGGCTATACACCGGCATGGGCGAAATGGTGCCGGCGCTGGACGCGGCGATGCAGGAGGCATTGTGGCGCAGTTGAAGATAGTGTTCTGGCGCGACATCCCGGGACAGGTCGTGATTCGGAAAGGCCGTCGCAGCACTCGTCTGCGCCTGCCGGCGCGTTTCACGAAGGCGATCGAGCGCGCTTCGTATCGGCTCAAGAAAACTCAGCAGGACGCGATGTTCGAGCCCTGGCACGACGTTAGCCAGCCGTTCGAAGGTGACGTCGAGCAGCAGGCGCGGCAACTGTTGCGGCGACTGGAAACCCAGTACACGGACGAAGTGCTGGAAACTTTGATTCGAGCCAGCGGTGTCGACGAAAACCGCAGCCTCAACTCTGAACTGGATCGACATGTATAAATTTCGACAATGGTCGGTAACGAACTCGCGCAGGCTCGAAGCCGTTTATCGCAAATTCGAGCCGTTGCTGATCAGGCTACACCCGCTGTTCAAACTGCTGGGCTACGGGCGTCTCGAAAAACCGGTGCGAATCGTCGAAAAAGCCGTCAAGGGTCTGATGTTCGATTGCCAGATGTGCGGCAAGTGCGCGCTCAGTTCCACCGGCATGTCCTGCCCGATGAATTGCCCCAAGTCGATCCGCAACGGTCCCTGTGGCGGCGTGCGCATGGACGGTCACTGCGAGGTCATACCGCAAATGCGCTGTGTCTGGGTCGAGGCCTGGCGCGGCAGCCAGCAGATGCGGGACAATCAGGCGATTCAGCAGGTACAGATTCCTGTCAACAATCTGCTCAAGGGCAGCTCTTCCTGGCTGCGCGTGGTGCGCCACGAATATGCCGCGCATGAAGGCGAGCGCATCCAATGACTGGCGCCCAGTTCGAGCAGAATCCGGGAGGCCCGTTGCTGCCGAAAGAAGGGCACGTCTCGCGCGGGCGCCTCGAGCGCGTGTTGCGCTCCGGCAAGTTCGCGGTAACCGCTGAACTGGCGCCGCCGGATTCGGCCATGGCCGATGACGTTTATGAACGCGCGCGTATGTTCGACGGCTATGTCGACGGCATGAACGCAACCGACGGCTCGGGTGCCCATTGCCACATGTCCAGCGTCGCGATGTGCGCGCTGTTGACCAACGTCGGCTATTCCCCGGTGCTGCAAATTTCCTGCCGCGACAAGAACCGCATCGCGATCCAGGGTGACGTGCTCGGCGCCGCGGCGCTGGGCGTTTCCAATGTGCTCTGCCTGAGCGGTGACGGCGTGCAGGTGGGTGACCATCCGGAAGCCAAGCCGGTGTTCGATCTCGACAGCATGTCGCTGCTCGAAACCATTCGCATCATGCGTGACGAAGCGCGTTTCCTGAGTGGTCGGCCGATTACCACGCCGCCGGAAATGTTTCTCGGCGCCGCCGAAAATCCGAGTGCGCCGCCGTTCGACATGCGCCCCCATCGGCTGGCCAAGAAGATTGCCGCCGGCGCCCAGTTCATCCAGACGCAATATGTCTTCGATATCGAGCATCTGCGCCAGTTCATGGCGCGCTCGCGCGACCTGGGATTACTGGAGAAGGTCTTCATCCTTCCCGGTGTCGGTCCGCTGGCGTCGGCGCGCACCGCGCTGTGGATACGCAACAACGTGCCCGGTATCCATATCCCGGACGCGATTATCAAGCGCCTGGAAGGCGCCAGCGAACCGAAGCAGGAAGGGCGCAGAATCTGTGTCGAGCTGATCCAGCAGATCAGCGAGATCGAGGGCGTCAGCGGCGTGCACATAATGGCCTATCGCCAGGAAGAGGCCGTGGGTGAAATCGTTCAGCAATCCGGGGTGCTCGACGGGCGGGTGCCGTGGTACCCGGGTTGCGAGTTACAGTCCAATTCGGCCTGACGGGCGTATATTGGTTTTAGCTAAGTAATAGTTGTAGAGGATATAACAATGACTGAAACGGTCGTCAGTTCCGCCACCAGAGAACTAGTTATCGGCTTCGATCGCCCGTTCGTAATCATCGGCGAGCGTATCAATCCCACTGGCCGCAAGATCATGGCCGAGGAGATGAAAAACGGCGACTATAGCCGGGTGCAAAGCGACGCGCTGGCGCAGGTCGAGGCCGGGGCGCATATGCTCGACGTCAACGCAGGTATCCCGCTGGCGGACGAGCCGCGTATCCTCGCTGAAGCGGTGCAGCTGGTGCAGAGCCTGACCGACGTTCCGCTATCTATCGACTCGTCGATTATCGACGCGCTCGAAGCCGGGCTTTCGGTATACCAGGGCAAGGCGCTGGTGAACTCGGTTACCGGTGAGGACGAAAGCCTCGAGCGGGTGCTGCCACTGGTCAAGAAGCACGGCGCCGCGGTGGTCGCGATATCGAACGACGAAACCGGTATTTCTGAAGACATCGACGTCCGCTATAACGTGGCCAAGAAAATCGTCGAGCGCGCCGCCGACCACGGCATCCCGGCCTGCGACGTGGTGGTCGATCCGCTGGTCATGCCCATCGGTGCGATCAATACTGCGGGGCGCGAAGTGCTCAAGCTGATTCACCGCCTGCGCACCGAGCTCAAAGTCAACACCACCTGCGGCGCTTCCAACATCAGTTTCGGACTGCCCAACCGGAACGGCTTCAACGGCGCTTTCATCAGCATGGCAATCCAGGCCGGCATGACTTCGGCGATTACCAATCCGCTGCATGCCGAGGTAGTCGCCGCCAGCATGGGCGCCGACGTGATGCTGGGTAAAGATCCGGATTGCTCGCGCTGGATCAAACAGTTCCGAGAGCCGGCGCCGGAAGGCACGACTCGCGGTGCCGGCCGTCGCGCCGGGCGTCGGCGCCGACCGGCCGCCTAGACGATCGCTATCGATTACGGTTACTGCCTGGTGGAAGACGAAGTCAGCGTATTATTCATGCCCTCGGGCTTGCGCGGGCAGGTGCCGGTAGGCACTACGGTATTACAGGCGGCTCAGCGCCTCGGTGTCGACCTGGAATCGATTTGCGGCGGCCAGGGCAAGTGCCGCAAGTGCCAGGTGTTGCCGCAGGAAGGCGAATTTTCCAAGCACGGCATCGTCTCGCGCGCCGATCATCTGTCCGAGCTGACCGCGACCGAGCTGCATCACCAGTCGCGTAACCGTCTCAAGGGTGCTCGTCGCCTGGGTTGTAACGCGCGCATACTAGGCGACCTCGTGGTCGACGTACCCGAAGAAAGCCAGCAGCACAAGCAACACATTGCCAAGGCGGTGACCGCCTACGATATCCAGGTACAGCCGGCGCTGCACCTTTACACGGTGACCCTGCCCGAGCCCGATATGCATGCGCCGATCTCGGACAAGCGGCGGCTGCAGCAGGCGCTGGTCAGTGAACACGAATTGCCGCTGATGGATTGCGAAATGTCGCAGCTACGCCTGCTGCAACCGGCACTGGCCAAAGCCGGTCGCCAGGTCACGGTTGCGGTTTACCAGTTTCAGCAAATCATCGCGGTGTGGCCGGGCGTAAAAAGAGAGGTTTACGGGCTTGCGGTCGATCTCGGATCGACCACCATCGCGGCGCAGCTCTGCAATCTGTTTACCGGTGAAGTCGTGGCGACCGCCGACACCATGAATCCGCAGATACGTTTCGGCGAAGACCTCATGAGCCGGGTGTCCTACGTGATGATGAACGAAGGCGGTGACGCGGCGATGACGCAGGTGGTGCGCGAGGCTTTCAACCAGCTGGCCAAACGTGCTGCCAAATCTGCCGGCATCGCGCTCGAGGATATTCTCGATATGACGGTGGTCGCTAACCCGATCATGCATCACCTGTTTCTCGGCATCGACCCGACCCCGCTCGGCGGTGCTCCGTTTACCCTGGCCACGGACCAGACCCAGGTGATGCGCGCCGCCGAACTCGATATCCATTTGCACCCCGAAGCGCGAGTTTGCACCCTGCCCTGCATCGCCGGGCATATCGGTGCCGATACCGCGGGCGTTATCCTGTCGGAACGGCCGGACCTGGCCGATGAGTACGTGCTGCTGGTCGATGTCGGAACCAACGCCGAGATCGTGCTCGGCAATCGCAACCGGCTGCTGGCCGCGTCGAGCCCGACCGGGCCCGCCTTCGAGGGCGCGCAGATTACTTCGGGCCAGCGCGCCGCTCCCGGCGCGATCGAGCGGGTTCGCATCGATCCCGAGACGCTGGAACCGCGCTTCCGCGTTATCGGCTGCGAGGCCTGGTCCGACGATCCCGAGTTTGCCGAAAAAAGCGCCAGGGTCGGCGTCAGCGGGATCTGCGGTTCGGGCATCATCGAGGTGGTCGCGGAGATGTACCTCTCCGGCGTGATCGACCGGGACGGGGTGATCGGCCCGGTCGCCGGCAAGGACAGTGATCGTATCGTGCAGGATGGACGGACCTGGTCTTACGTGCTGCAGGCGGGCGAGCGCCCGATTCGCATTACCCAAAACGACGTGCGCGCAATCCAGCTTGCCAAGGCCGCGCTGCATGCCGGCACGCGCCTGCTGATCGATCGCATGGGTATCGAGAAAGTCGATCGCATCGGCTTTGCCGGCGCCTTCGGCAGCCACATCGACGTCAAGTACGCGATGGTGCTCGGACTGATCCCGGATTGCAATCTCGACAAAGTCGGCTCGGTCGGTAACGCCGCCGGTACCGGTGCGCGTATCGCGCTGCTGAATTTTCCGTCACGTCTCGAAATCGGCGAGATACTGCCCAAGGTCGAAAAAGTCGAGACCGCGATCGAACCGAAATTCCAGGAGTATTTCATCGAGGCAATGGCGATTCCGCATAAAACCGATGCCTATGAAGAGCTGGCCAAGGTGGTGAACTTCCCGGCACCCAAACCCAAGGCGGAACAATCCGGTGACGAAGGCCGCAAGCGTCGCTCGCGTCGACGTCGTCCGGCCTGAGTTATCGTTCGAGCCGCGCTAGTTGCCGGCCAGGCGCTCGTCCTGGGACGGGAGATCTGGCTGTTCGCCGGCCGCCCTGGCCTGCAGCTTGCGACGTTCGTCACGCGGCGGAATGCCAAACAGGTCGCGGTAGCATTTGCTGAAATGCGGCGCCGAAATAAATCCACAGGCAAGTGCGATATCGACGATCGATTTGCTGGTTTGCAGCAGTAGCAGGCGCGCGCGATTGAGCCGCAGATTCAGGTAGTAGCGTGTCGGTACGCAATTCAGGTGTTTCTGAAAAAGACGTTCGAGTTGACGACGGGAGATGCCGACATAGCTGGAGAGTTCGTCGAGGCTGATCGGTTCTTCGATGTTGGCCTCCATCAAGGTCACCGCCTCGGTCAGCTTGGGTTGATTCGAGCCCAGCGCCAGGTGCAGCGGGATGCGCTGACGATCGTCCGAGCTGCGAATGCGCTCGCACATGAATTGCTCCGATATGTGCGTCACCAGCTTGTTGCCGTGACGGCTTTCGATCAGTTTCAGCATCATGTCCATCGCCGCCTGACCGCCGGCGCAGGTGATTCGGTCGCGGTCGATCAGGAACAGGTCATCGGTTACCACGACTTCGGGAAAATCCTCGCGCAGGCTGGCGATGTTTTCCCAGTGGATGGTGCAGCGGTAGCCGTCCAGCAGTCCCGCCCGTGCCAGTAAGTAGCTACCGGTACACAGGGCGCCCAGTTTCATGCCGCTGCGCTTGGCGATGCGGCGCAGCGCGAACTGCAGCTGCTTCGACCAGGCCTCGACGATGTCGGAGCCACCACAGACGAACAGGATCGAGATATCGTCGGCGCTTTCGATGCTGCCGTCGGGTGTGATTTCGAGCCCGTTGCTGGCTTTTTCCGGCAGCCCGTCGATGGTGTAAACGCTCCAGCGATAGAGCTCCCTGCCGGCGTCGCGATTGGCCATGCGCAAGGGTTCGATGGCCGAAGAAAACGCGATCATCGAATAGTTGGGGACCTGCAAGAAACCGTAGTGCTCGGGTTTTGAAGCGGGTTTGTCGTCACTCATAGGGCTGATTGTAGCGGACTGCTGCCGGAATTTGATCACCACTTGATCAAGCCCGCAAGATACTAGTCCCTAAAATCCGCCATTGCACGAGATTTTTAGCCTGCAGCGGCCCGTTCGCACCCGTTCTTCAACTCATCAGAGATCGCCCGGTCGGGCCTGGCGGCCGTTATCAAAAAAAACTATGAGAACGCTTCAGGAAAATCCCGAAACGGCCGATACAGCTGCTGTCGCCGCAACAGGAGCGATGCGTGTGTCTGCTCAGGATAGATTGGAGAATACCGCTCTAACCGGTTTATACGAAGAATACAGGTAGCCCCTTGATTGCAAGAATCGATATCATAAAGTTCAGCATTACCGTTTTGGCGGCGAGCCTGATAGCGATGCCGAGCGCTTTGTTGGCGTCGGCGCCGGCTATCGAGCTCAGTGGAGCCGGGCAGCAGTGGCTGCAGGCGCACCCGTCGATTCGGCTCGCGCTCGTATCTCTGGTTATTGCGGTAATTCTTTTCTGGAACCGGCGCCTGGTAAAGGAAATCGCCAGGCGTAAAGAAGTCGAGAAACTGGTTTAGGATGCGCGGCGACGACTCGAGCAGACCAACAAGAAGCTGGCCGAGGCGCTTTCGGTTACCAACGAGTTGACTTCGCTATACAATCGACGTCATTTTAACAACCTGTTTTCGCAGGAAATAGCGCGAGCCGAGCGTTAGCAGAAAACCTTTGCGTTGATGATTATCGATGTCGACTATTTCAAATCCTATAACGACAACTACGGGCATCAACAGGGCGACAATGTACTGCAGCAAATCGCTCGGGTACTCCAGGATACGTTACGGCGCGCGGGTGACTTTGCCTTCCGCATCGGCGGCGAAGAATTCGCCGTCATCGTTACCGTTGAAAACAACACCGACGCAGTTGTCATAGCTGAAAACTTGCGCAGCTCGGTAGAAGCGCTGGGGCTTGCGCATGAGCATAGCGAGGTCGCGTCCGTGGTAACGATATCCATCGGCGTAAAAACTCATCACTGCAGTGGCGATCAGCCGGCGGAAACGGATCTGATTTACCGGCTGGCAGATGATGCGCTTTACCAGGCCAAGGAAAACAGTCGCAACCAGGTGGTTGAGCATGACAGGGCTGATACCTTCGGAAAGCCCGTAGCGGCGAACATTTATTAGACGGCGCTTTTACCACACGCGATACAAATGCCACCCCAACGCAGCGGGCCGGCTTGTGCGGGGATGACAATTTTTCTACGGGTTGATATTGCGCGGACTTCTTCAGATCCCCGCTCTCGCGGGGATGACGATTTAAAGTGGGGCGCCTGCGGCGCAGTTTTTGGCGGGGATGACTATTTTTCCGCTGTTTGATACCGCGTGGATCTTGGGGGATCCCCGCTTTCGCGGGGATGACGATTTAAGGTGGGGCGCCTGCGGCGCCCGGGTTGTTTAGACTTGTGAATCGGGCATCGAGTCCTTGCGGCGTTTGACGAAGTCGAGCAAGGCCTCGTCGATGGCGGGATCGAGTGGCGGCGCTTCGTACTCGGCCAGCAACTTCTTGAAACGCTTATTACAGCGCTGCGCATGATCGAGGCTGCCCTCCGATTCCCACTGTTCGAAACTGTTATTGTCGGTAATCGGTGACAGGTAAAACGCATCCTTGAAATTGCGCTGGGTGTGGTCGCAGCCGAGGAAATGTACGCCCGGCCCGACTTCGCGAATCGCGTCCATCGCCTGGCCATTTTCCGACAGGTCGACGCCGCGCAGCAGGATCGCCATCATCGCCGCCTGGTCGGCGTCCATGATAAATTTTTCATAACCCATCGACAGCCCGCCTTCCATCCAGCCCGCGGTATGCAGTACGAAATTGACTCCGGCCATGACCGCCGGCATTAGCGTGGCCGCGGCCTCGTAAGCCGCCTGTGCATCCGGCAGTTTGGAGCCGCACAGCCCGCCGCCGGAACGAAATGGAACACCCAGTCGGCGCGCCAGCGCAGCCATCGTGTAAAGTACCAGCGCGGGTTCAGGGGTGCCGAAGGTGGGAGCCCCCGACTGCATCGACATCGAGCTTGCGAAGCTGCCGAATATCATCGGTGCACCCGGGTTGACCAGTTGTACGAAGGTCATGCCGGCGAGCGCCTCGGCCAGCGACTGGGCCGCGGTGCCGGCCACGGTAACCGGTGACATGGCCCCGGCCAGGATAAATGGCGTGATGATCGTGGCCTGGTTGTTCTCGGCGTAGACCTTGGCCGCGCCCAGCATGGTGTCGTCGAAAGTCATCGGTGAGTTGGCGTTGATAAGGCTGGTCGCGTAGGTGCGGGGGCGACCGGTTTCAGGGTCGAGGTAGTCGTCGCCGGCGATGATCTTGATCATGTCGACCGTATCCTGCGCGCGTTCGGGAGCGGTCACCGAGCCCATGAAGGGCTTGTCGGAATACTTGATGTGCGAGTAAACCATGTCGAGGTGACGCTTGTTGACCGGGATATCGACCGGTTCGCAAATCGTTCCCCCGGAATGGTGCAGCGAAGGCGACACATAAGCCAGTTTGACGAAGTTCTGGAAGTCTTCGATAGTCGCGTAGCGCCGTCCCCGGTCGAGATCGAACACGAAGGGGCTGCCGTAAGCCGGCACAAACACGGTATTCTTGCCGCCGATCTGCACGTTGCGCGCCGGGTTGCGGGCATGCTGAGTATACTCGGCCTGGGCCGACGCCTGGATGATCGAGCGGCACATGCCTCGCGGAAAGCGCACCGTTACGCCGTCGATTTCGGCGCCGCCCTGCTTCAAAATATCGAGCGCTTCGGGCATATCGCGGAATTCGATCCCGACTTCCTCGAGGATGGTATCGGCGTTATTCTCGATCAGCTGCAGGCCTTCCTCGTCGAGCACCTCGAAATAGGGAATCTTGCGCGTGATGTAAGGTGCGCTGGCGACAACCGGTTTCTCGGCGCGGCGAGCATCGCGTCCGCCGCGACCGCGTCGGCCCCTGGCCGGTCGTTTTGCTTCAGTCATGGTAAACTCCTGCTGCTCTCGTTTCGGAATTGCCTGATCAAGTGATCAAGTATGGTTTTTGCCGCAATTTCGGGCTGGCGCACGCGCGACCCGGAACTATTTGCCAGCGTCATTATCGATCATCGGCCACGTATTGCTCAAATTGGTGGATACCGCTAAAGTCGCTAGAATATGGGCGCAGTTCAGCAGATTCGTTACGGAGACCCGCGCTATCAGCGACAATACCGAAGTGATCGGCATCTTATTGATCGAGGGTTATCCGATCATCCCGTTCAGCTGTGTCGTCGACTCGATGCGCGCCGCCAACCGCCTTTCGGGCAAAGACCTTTACCAATGGGAGTATTATGCCCCCGCGCGCGAGCCGGTTGCTGCATCCTGCGGGATTACCGTGCCTACCAGGCCCCTGGGTGATGCCAGGAATCTGTCGACCCTGGTCGTCGTCGCGCCCAATACCGCGCAGGATTTCGACAACGCGGTTACCCTGCGGCAGCTTAACGCGCTCGATAAGCAACAGGTAAACCTGGGTTCCGCCAGTTCCGGTAGTTTTATCCTGGCGCGTGCGGGTTTGCTCGACGACTGCCGCTGCACCATTCACTGGGAAAATATCCCCGTGTTCAAGGAGCTTTACCCGCAACTCGAAGTGGCCTTTAGCCTCTATGAAATTGCCGAGCGCCGGTTTACCTGTTCCGGCGGCACCGCGGCGCTCGACATGATGCTCAAGCTGATCGAGAACCAGCACGGGCGGCAGCTGGCCCAGCAAATTTCGCAGCAGTTCCAGCACGATCGCATACGCACCGAGATCGATTCACAACAGATGGCCGATCGTATCGACCTGGCGATGAGCGCACCCAAGTTGATCGACGTCATCGACCTGATGGAAAACAACATCGAGGTGCCGCTCGCGTTACCGGCGATCGCGCAGCAGTGCAACCTGTCGCTGCGCCAGATAGAACGACTGTTTCACAAGTATCGCAACGTCACGCCGAGCCAGTACTATCTGTCGCTGCGGCTGGCGCACGCCAAGCAGTTGTTACTGAACACCAATCGCAGCGTTATCGATATCTCGATCGCCACCGGTTTCGAAACCCAGTCCTATTTTACCGCCTGTTATCGCAAGCACTTTGGTAGTTCGCCCCGCAGCCATCGTTCGCAGATTGCCACCGAACGCAAGGGCTAGCCATGGATAGATCCGTTTCCGTACTCGGCGCCGGCATCGTCGGCATTAGCTGCGCGCTCGAACTGCAGCGACGCGGCTTCCAGGTAACGTTGATCGATCGCCGCGGTCCCGGCGAGGAAACCTCCTCCGGCAATGCGGGTATCCTGAGCTACAGCAACATCACGCCGCTGGCCGATCCGGCGCTGTTGCCGCGGCTGCATCGCCTGCTGCTCAATCTGGATACCGATTTCCTGATGCACTACCCGCACCTGTTGTCACTGCTGCCGTGGCTGGCGCGTTTCCTGCAGCGTTGCCGGCGGCGAACCTATCTCGTCGACGGCGACGCGATGAGCCTGCTGACGCGGGCGTCGATCGATTTGCACCGGCGATGGATCGAAGCCGCGGGGCTGCAACCCCTGCTTAATTCAGGTGGCGGCTTGAAGCTCTATCGCGACCGCGCGACCTTTGCGCGCGATCGACTGGAACGTGAGCTGTTGCAGCAATGCGGCGTCAGCCATACCTTGCTCGACCCGGACGAGGTTGGGCAGCTCGAACCGGACCTCAGGCGCATCTTCGTCCAGGGCGTCCTGATCGACGAGTCGGTTTCGATTCGAAATCCCGAGAAACTCTGTAAGGCTTACGCACAAATGTTCGTCGACGCGGGTGGTCAAGTTCAGCGCGCCGGGATCAGGGCCCTGCGTCCGGCGGCAGACGGCTGGGAACTGACGACCGACCGGAGATCGGAGAACGTCGCAAGACTGGTGGTTTGCATGGGCGCCTGGACACCCGAGATAATCGGTCAGCTCGGCTATGCCAATCCGCTCGCAATCGAGCGCGGTTATCACACCATCGTAAGCCCGGCGCCGGGTAGCGATCTGTCGCGACCGATCTTCGATGTGGATGCCGGTTACGTTATGTCGCCGATGGAAATGGGGCTGCGCGTCACCACGGGCAGCAACCTCACGCGGCGCGAGGCCCGACCCGACCCGCGCCAGGTCGCGCGCGTCATGCCACGAGTGCGCGAGGCGATTGC
>JAACFA010000075.1 GCA_009937625.1 Gammaproteobacteria bacterium
GAGCGACTAGATAAAGGTCGACGCAGTGTGCGCCCCCGCAAAGGGATGCTGCAAAAGGAATGACAACAGGTAAAAGATCACGTCTATTGAGTCCGTTTTGGGTAGAACCCGGCCGCCCGACAATATTTTTTAGGCGTCCGCTTTCGCTGCGAAAACTTGGTCCACCTTCTGCGCGCGACAGCGCTATACGGTTCTTGATCGTACCGACGCCGGGCTAGCGTTGTAGAACGTTAAAGTTGGTAGTTCAGATCTTTCAGGGTGTTCTCTCTGTCGGTAAGTGTTGATGGTCACCTGGTAGTTGATGCTACCGAGGCCCGTTTGCGCGGTACGACCGTGGGACACCACTCCCATAAGATCTGAACATGCCTGATCTCAGGCAACACCGTTTTTCCCTTTTGGGTAATAGCCCGGTGCTGGCCAACTTGCCCGGATTCGGGCGAATGTATCAGTGTGGTTTCATAACATCACCTCTTTTGAATGATGCGGACCTGGTCCGCGGGTTTTGGAGTATGAGCGTCGATATTACCGTTGCAGCAGTCGGCTCGGTTCGTCGAGTAAAAACCGGCTTGCGCCGAAGTAAAAGATCGGGCCTCGTGGTCCGTGTTGGGTGGAAGATGGACCGGCGGCGTTTCGCCATTGCGCATCAAAGGTCCGGGTGCGCTCTTGCCACTATACCCGTAGTGGCCACGGTTAAAATCTAACGATGTCGGCAGTAAGTATAAGAACACGTAATTTGGCCGTAACGTGGAAATTCAATCCCAAACCCGCGCCGTTAACGGGTTTGCCGCCCGCGTCACTACCGCGCTTTGCTGTGTAGTGACGCGGGCGGCCTTCGGGTCAGGCAAGCCTGGCGCCAGGCAGCTGCCTGTCACAGGGTTTGCATTGGATCTTTCGGTGTCGTGGCATTCGCGCGATTGTGCCTGATGCGGCTCGATCGGACAGTATCTCTCGAATGTTAATATCTGTAGGTATTCGGGTAATGCCTCCGTCTTCACGAAGCTCCGGCCTATAAATCCACTCGGTAGACCGAAGGCTGTAAAGTGTCTCAATTCAACTCCTTCAAGACCTCGTCCGTCGATTTACCCGCTAAATTACTCTCAAACTCGAGTTTTCTCACCGAAACTTAGATAACCTGCATGACGCTGTGGAAGGGATGAATTAATTTTCACAAATTTCCTGTCTATACGAACTGCTGCTTTTCCACAACGATTCAACAGGTAAGGCGCGCAAAAAGCGTGATTGCTACAGTTACATGTATATATACTAAAAGGGTTGATAAATAGTATACTAAATGTACAATTAACTTTATGGAAATTCGGTACAGCAAGAAGGCTTTGAAATACCTGTTGCAGCTAGAGCCAAAATTGCAGGACCGGATTCGGAAAACGATCAGAAGGATTGCGGATGGCAATACTCAGGGTCTGAACATCGTTGCCATGCACGACGTGGACGCGTTTCGAGTAAGGATCGGTGACTATCGGGTAATCTACGAGATCAAGGGTGACGAGCTCATCTTGATTGTAATCAAGATCGGGGCTCGGGGAGACGTTTATAAATGAGCGCACAGATTATCGAAAAAGACGGCGTGCCGGAATTCGCGGTATTGCCCTATGCAGAATACGAGCGACTGCTGGCTATCGCGGAAGATAAAATGGATGCCGCCGATGTACTGGCGTATCGCGAGGCGAGGGAAGAATGCTTTCCGGAATCGCTCGTCGATGCGCTGGTGAACGGCGATCACCCGATCAAGGTTTATCGCAATTATCGCCAGCTGACGCAGCAGGAACTCGCGGATCGGATCGGCAAGTCAAAACCATACATAGCCAAACTGGAAGCCGGTGAGCGCACGGGTACGATAGATGTCCTGGCCAGGATAGCCGAAGTGCTCGAGGTCGATCTCGATCAGCTTGCTTGAAGCACATGCAAGCAACTTAACCTGGATATCGGCCGCCAGTTACGCCAAATCTACGCCGGTCAACCGTAACTGTCTTGATTAATAAAGGATTACGACTCTGGCTCCGGGCACAAATAAATCAATAAGTTATAAAATAAACTTAAGAGTATTTATAGCTAAGTTTCCGCGTCTTGTTCGGTTCAGCGGCGCTTGCTGCCCTTGCGCTTCGATGGTGTCGGCGCGTTCTTGGCGACGTAGCGGTGGCTTTCGACGAGTTTGAGCAGGTCGAACGCGCTCAACACGCCAACGACTTTCTGCTCATGGGTGACCACTACGCGGTGGATATTGTGGTTACGCATAATCCGAGCGGCGATGCTGGTATCGTCGTATAGCGGCACCGTATAGACCTTTTCGGTCATGATCTGGCTGATCGGTGCGCCCGGCTTCAGGTCATGCACCAGATCGGTTGCCGATACGATGCCGACCGGGTGGCCAGCACTGTCGACTACCGGTACAGCACTGATGGAATTTCTTCCGAGCATGTTGCGCACGTGCTCGATACTTTGATGCGGTGTGGCTGTAATCACCGACCTGGTCATCAAATCTTCCACTTTGACGTTCATTCAATCTCCTCTGTTAGTATTACTAATTCTTATTTTATAGGTTAATCCGACGGTCGATTAGACGCAGGTCAATTTATCGAAATACCCGGATAAAACGGCCTGCTAATTCTAGCAATCGGTCAGGCACCCTTATAGCCATGGCGGAAACCGTCCGCTCCAAATTCTAGTACTGGCGGGTTCGGCGCTATAAGATAGCTGCATGGTCGATATCGAAAAATTCATCAGAACAATTTGGCGCCTGGCAATCCCGTGGCTATTGCTCGCGCTCGCCTGCTACGTTCCCAATGCTCGTTCGAACGGCTGGGAACATACTTCCATCGATTTCGGCGTCCTGGTCGAGGCTTTGCACGATGCCAATCCGAACGTTCGGCTGCGTGCCGCCGAGTCGCTCGGATTCCGGCCGCAGTCCGGCGCCACCGGTGCGCTGCTGGCGCGGCTGGAGAAAAACGAATCTGTCGATCGCGTAAGGCAGGAGATATACACGTCACTCGGAAGAATTGGGGAGCCGTCTGCACTGGCTGAAATCGAGAATTGCCTGCTCGTTGAAACCGCCGCCGCGATAAGGGTCGAGTGCGCCAATGCCCTCGGTAATTTTGACTCACGAAATGCCGAGCGGCTCGCGCTGCAAGCTATCCATGACCCTAATATCCAGGTACGGCTGCACGCGATAAAAAGCCTGGGTAGTTTTTCGGGACCGGCTGCGCTGCAGGCTTTGGCAGACCTCGCCAGGGATAAGAATGATTCGATCAGCCAGGTAGCGCTGCTATCGCTAGGGCGCACCCGCAGCGCGACGGGACTCGCAATCCTGCAGGAATCGCTGAGCCGGTCGGAGAATCGCAAACAAACCCTCGTGATTCTGCGAGCCCTTGCGTTTTTGGCAAATCCTGATGCGATCGCGGACATACAGGCGCTGTATCGAAAAACGGACGATGAGGAAGTAAGGCGCTACGCCCTGGTCGCCATGGCCAGCACTCGCGCCAGGGGATCGGAATCCTATTTCCTGGAGGCGCTTTCCAGCGAAGATCACGCGAGCCGAATCCTGGGTCTGGCGGTATTGCGAAACTTCGGCAGTCGCGATCAGGCAGACGCTATCACCGAGCATGCGTTGCTTGATGGCAGCCGAATTTTTAGACAGGACGCAGACGCATTGTTACTCGAAGCGCAATCGACGATTGCGAGTCTCGAGCTGTTGAATGAATACTTACGCACGGTCATAAAGCTCGACCCGCAGGCGGGGGAAAGCCTTTATCTGCAGGCGGCAGCGGTAAAGTCGGTCCCGCGTTCGAGCAGCGCCGCCTTGAAAATCGCGCAACAGCTCTACCAGATTCGCTGGCAGGCAATTTACGGGCTTGGTTATACCGGCGCCGAGCAGGCCGCGGAGATCGTCGCCACGGCCCTGAAAGATCCGGACCCACGTATTCGTGCCGTGGCGCTGCGCTCGCTCGGTGTTCTGGGAAATGCGAAATACCATGATTCGATCGTCGCGATGCTGAACGACCGGAGTGCAGAAGTTCGCTGGATGGCGGCGCGCGTACTGGGCAGAAGCGGGGTAGAATCTGCCAGCGAAACCTTGATCCGATCCCTGGCTGATACCAACGCCCAGGTCCGTCTCGAGTCGGCGCTCGCGCTGGGTTATCTCAATGCCGCTGCAGCGAAAATGAAGTTGTCGGAACTGGCGTCTAAAGATCCTGATTCACGAGTGCAGGAGGCGGCCCTTTACGCGGCGTCTCTGATCAAATAATAACGCGCTACCGCGACCAGGCCTGGAGCCGCCCTTACTTGCAAAGTGCCAGTACTCTCGACGGACCGCCGGTGCCTCCTACATGCTTGGGGGCGCCGACCACGATGGTGCATTTCCCCGGATTTTCTACCATGGCGAGTTGCCCGAGATTGGTTGCATTTTCGACAAACTTGACGCCGCGCTGCAGCAGACGCACGTGGGCATGCCAGGAATTGGTCCATTTGTCATCGTCACCGACCGCGCTTTGCCCTGAATCAATACCGATGTTGTCTGCAATAATGCCGCCGATAAGAACGCCTTTGCGATCCATGATCTCGATCAGTTTATCCACTGCCGCCTTGCTCATGCCGGGATGGTTGAAGCCGTTGATGTAAGGATCCTTGGCGAAATCGTTACCCGAAAAAAAGAACTTCGACCAACCGGTATTGATAACTAGCCAGACGCCATTCTTGATTTGTTTTTCCACGGCGACAATGTCATCCGCGGTGACCACATTGGGCGAGGCGTTGGAAAAATCCGTCACCGCGGTATCGGGGCTCGGGACACCCCCGTTCTTGGCCAGTTCCATTTCGACGCGGCCCGAGATATCGATTAACACCACGTGCCCGATCAGGTCGTCTGCATTCAGATCGTGCGTGTGTTTGCGCTTTTCGGCCGGTGGATTTTCGCCTTCGAGAGATGCTGCATTGTTGGCATAGTGCCCCGGCGAATCCAGGTGCGTTCCGTGATGCTCTGCCAGCACCATGGTTCCGAGGTTAAAGTAGCCATCGCTGGTAGGGAATTTCCCGAATGACAAAACCGCCTGTGCGCCGAAGGTTGGGATTGGTTTCGAATCGTGATAAGGAGCGGACAGATCCGGTTTCATCGGGTCTTCGCTACTGGGGGCAAAGGTCGGAATCGGGTGAGACAAATCGATGCTCAACGAGCCGTGACCGTAAAGCCCGAACGAGGCCAGGGCTAATAGTGCGGCGCCGATGCGGAATAACTTGTTCATTAATATGGCCTCCGGTATATGCCAGTAATGCAGCAAGGTAGAGCTTGCGTGAGCGCAAGCCATGAAAATTCTTCGGTCGCCGAAGAATTTTACTCCAAACCCCCGAGTAAATCATGCCCGGTCATTAATCAAGAAATTCCCCTACATTGATCGCCATCCGGTTTACTTGTCGCCGCTATAGTGTTCCGGCCAGTGCAGCTTAACTACCGGGCTGTCAGAGGCATAGGTGTGGCAGCTATCGAGAAAAGCGTTCGACCTGGGCCGGGACCTGTTGCCACTCAGCCTCGACTTCGCGCTGGCGATCGTTTGAATGGCGGTGGTCGCTACCGGGCCCAGCAGCTCGGTCAGGTGGGTGCAACCGCGATTCGCTCCCATGGCCTGTTTCGATTTCTGGGTCCAGCCGGGCGCAATCTTCAACCCGATCAGGTTGCGCGCGATGCTCGAAATCGACTTGCAGTAGTTGTAGGGCGAATGATCGATGACTGCATCGACGTCGATGACTTCGAGGTCGAGGTTAATCGTCAACCGGATGGACATATCGTGTAATGCCTCGTCGGCCTCGATCCAGCCGCCACGATCACGATTCTGGAAGCGGTAAGGCTTGGTGTCTACGATTCTGCCCTCGATATCCCATAAGTCATCCTCGCGCCGGTAACCATGGCAGGTAACGACGCGGGTATGCGCCAGCTCTCGCGAGACGGGTTGTGTTAACGGCACGGTGATTCTCCAACTATCGTGCTCTGCCAGGCCGGGGTGACTTAAGCAGAGCTTTCTTAAACCGGGCCGTGACATTATCATGCAGCATCTTCCCGGAACAGTCCTGAATGAACAAAACTAACCAATTCAAAGGCCTGAGTGATCGCGGCAAGGGTATCCTGATGTCGCTCGGAGGGGTTTTCGTGCTCAGTCCCGATAGCCTCCTGATTCGGCTTGCTGACCTCAACGATTACACGCTGATCTTTTATCGCGGGCTGTTTCCGATAGTTGCCATCAGCCTGGTCTTGTGGATTTACTACCGCACGCGCTTTATGGGCGCGCTGCTTCGTATCGGCTGGATTGGAGTACTAAACGGCGTGTTGTTCGCCTTCGTCAATATCAGCTTTATCAGCGCGATTCAGCGAACCTCGGTGGCCAACACGCTGTTGTTTCTCTCGTCGGCGCCGATATTTGCCGCCATACTGTCGTTGATCGTGCTGCGTGAAAATCAGCGTCCGAGCACCTGGCTCATTATCGCGCTGTCTTTGCTCAGCATCTTTATCATCGGCTGGGGCAGCTACGGAAGCAACGGACTACTGGGTGATTTTTTTGCCGTATGCTGCGCGATTTTTACCGCCTGCAGCGCGGTACTGATACGTTACAAGAAGGACATCGACCTGGTGCCATCGGTCATCATCGGCAGCTTGTTTACCGCTTGCTTCGGGTTGATTCAGGCACCCGAGTTGAGCCTGTCGTCTGCACAGCTCTTCTACCTCGGAATAATCGGGTTTATCCTGATACCCTTCGCTTTCATCATGCTGACGATAGCTCCGCGCTTCGCCAATTCCGCGGAGGTGCAGCTGGTTTACCTGCTGGAGAGTATTCTTGGTCCGCTCTGGGTCTGGCTGGTGATTCGCGAAGCGCCATCGCTGAACACCATTATCGGCGGCAGCATGCTGCTATTGTCGGTAGCCTGGTTTGCCCATCACACGATCAGCGAGGAATCGAAAATCGCGCCGCAGGATAGCTAGCGTTCGCAGGCCACCAGGTTGACCATTTCGAACGCCAGGGTCGCCGCCGCCAGCGACGTGATTTCGGCATGATCGTAGGCCGGCGCCACTTCGACGATATCGGCAGCCACCAGGTTAGCGCCCTGCAACCCGCGGATGATATTGACCAGTTCGCGGCTGCTCAGGCCTGCAATCTCCGGTGTTCCGGTACCGGGCGCATGCGCCGGATCGAGCACGTCGATATCGATCGACAGGTAAAGCGGATTATCGCCAATGCGGTCGCGAATACGTTTGACCACGTGCTCGACTCCATGGGTTTGCAGCTCGTCGCAGTGCACGGTCTTGAACCCTAGCTCTTCGTCTCGCGCCAGGTCGTCGGGGCTGTACAGGGGGCCCCGGATACCGACATGCATCGAGGCTGCTTCGTTAAACAGACTTTCCTCGGCAGCGCGGCGAAAAGGGGTGCCGTGCGTATAGGGCGCACCGAAATAGGTGTCCCAGGTATCGAGGTGAGCGTCGAAATGCACCAGCGCTACCTGGCCGGCGACCTTGTTTACCGAGCGTAGCAGCGGTACCGCGATGGTGTGATCTCCACCCAGGCTGACAATCACCGGTGCCTTCTGGTAAAGCTCGTCCGCGGCCGCTTCTATCTGCGCGATGGCTTCCTCGATGTTGTAGGGATTGCAGGCGACATCGCCGGCATCGGCAACCTGCAGCGTCTTGAAAGGCTCGGTATCGTAGGCCGGGTGGAAGTTGGTGCGCAGGTGGCGTGACGCCTGGCGGATTGCCTGCGGCCCGAAGCGCGCGCCGGGACGGTAGCTGGTGCCGGAATCGAACGGGATGCCGAGTATCGCAACGTCGCAGTAGGGCACGTCGCGTAACTCCGGGAGCCGACAAAATGTCGATGGTCCCGCGTAGCGCGGCACGACCGTACCGCTGACGGGTGGAATCGGGGGTGTGTCCGTCACTGAATTATCCTCTTAAATGGACCGATTTGTTATATCACCGATATCTGGCACAATCAAACAACGCATAAAACAGGAATCGTCGTGACTGTCAGAACCATATTGAAAATGGGTGACCCCAGGCTGCTGGAAATATCCCTGCCGGTGGATCCGATCGACGGTAACGCACTGGCACCGCTGCTGAACGATATGTGGGACACCATGGCAGCAGCGAACGGGGCAGGGCTTGCCGCACCCCAGATCGGCGTCATGCGACGCGTCGTGATTTTCGGCTACCAGACCAATTCACGCTATCCGGATGCGCCCGCGGTACCCGAGACGGTGCTGATCAATCCGCAGATTGAGCCACTGGGCGCCGCACGCGAAGACGGCTGGGAAGGCTGTCTCAGCGTGCCCGGCATGCGCGGCATGGTGCCGCGCTACAGCCAGATTCGCTACCGCGGTTACGACCAGCATGGCGAGCTTATCGAACGCGAAGTATCGGGTTTTCATGCGCGCGTGGTGCAGCATGAATGCGATCATCTGGATGGCATACTTTATCCCCAGCGTATCGAAGATATGCGCAGCTTCGGTTTCATCGACACGCTGACCGAGCAGGGCGTGATGGAACTGCAACCCTGTGACGATTAACCCTGGCGCACCTCCGCCGGCCGGGGGATTTGCCCTGCTTGCCAGTGGCGCCAATTTTTCCTGTGAGGTTCTGCTGGCGCTGATCGATAGAGACTATCCGCCACGAATTCTGGCGTTACCCGAGTATCCGCCCGCGGCGGGAGGCGCTCTAACCGCCAGCAACCTGATCGAAGACAGCCCCGAGCGGCCCTTGTTGAAACTGGGGCGGGGCATCGAAATCGCCTATGTCCCGGCCGTCGCACAGGCCGATTTTGCCAGTCAGGTCGAGCGACGCGGTATCGAGTTTTTACTAATCGCCTGCTGGCCATATCTGATCGAACCGCGCCTGGTCGAGAGTGCCAGCAAGGCCGCGCTCAACCTGCATCCTTC
This sequence comes from Gammaproteobacteria bacterium, assembly GCA_009937625.1. Classification (GTDB taxonomy): domain Bacteria; phylum Pseudomonadota; class Gammaproteobacteria. The sequence goes on from JAACFA010000075.1 coordinate 8,923, forward strand.
ACTGCTGCCGCGATACCGTGGCGCAGACCCGCTGACGCAACAGCTGACACTGGAAGACTCCGATTTCGGGGTGAGCCTGCATTTGCTGAGCCAGCGCTTCGATCGAGGCGATATCGTTGCCCAGGCGCAGTTGCCGAATTCCACGGCTCAGGCGCAGCGATCAATGCTGGAAAGGTGCTGCGCGCGGCAAGGAGTCGACCTGTTTATCGAGGCGATCGAAAGCTATCCGGAGTGGAGCCCGGTCACGCAAGCCGACTAAAGGTCGGAAACCTCGCCGTGATCGAATCCGACCTGAAACGAGTGCCTGGTGTCGCCGGCACCGGTGATCAGGCCGATCTGGCCTTCTTGTAAATCCTTTTAAATGCAACGCGAAGGCTGGTTTGCATGCGGTGGAAAGCCTCCGCCAGCTGACCAATTTCATCGTTCGATTCGGGAATGATGTTCTGCTTCAGATCACCATGGCTGATATCGTCCGCGTGCTTTGCAAGCCGCGTAATCGGGCCGACGATAATCTGGTTCATGACGATAGTCATAACGATCGCCATCACGATAATCAGCGCGACCAGGGTAACAACGCTGGAGACGGTCGACGCGGTTAATTGGCGGTTAAGCTGCTGCTTGGAGACGAACACGGCCACTTCTCCAATCTCCTTGGTACCGTTGTTAACGGTATTCGCCGACTTTATGTAATCCCCGGCTATTGCGCCGTTCGACGCAACCAGTCGTCCACCGGGATCGCGTTCACGGGCGGCAAAGACTCCCGTCTCGGCTTCATCCCAGACCACGATAGCGTGGATATTTTCCTCCAGCATTTCTGCCTCGAGTGTCGAATCCACCAGCTCTTTGTCCAGATCCCACAGCGGGCCGATCAAATGCCTCGACAGGCGCTGTGACGTCACGCGTGCGAGTTTTTCAAGATCGGCAGTCAGCTGCTTCTGCTCGTTGATCGTGTTGTACGCGCTCAAACTGCCGAGCACCAGGATGCAGGATACGACCACCACGCCAACAACTTTCATGCGAATAGTTCGATACCAGCGGATATTGACTTTAATCATGGGTGCTACCTGGTTCCGGTTAGCTCGAGAAATTACTTGCGAAAGCGACCGACAATACGATCGAACTCGCCAGTTTTACGTATCCTGTCCAAACCCTGGTTAAAGTCCTGTATTATTTTTTCTCCGTCCGAAATCTTGCGTGAAGCCATCAGGTAGAGGCCATGCGTCTCCAGCGGGGGCTCCATGAATTCGACATTACTGATGCAAAACCCTTCTTTCTTTGCTTCGTAACGAAACAGATCAAAGTTCATCACCGCCATATCGATACGCCCACGAAACAGTTTGCGGATGTTCAAATTAGGAAAGGTTGCTACTTGCTTGTCGAGATAATCGGCCGCATCAAACTCTTCACTGTTGGCAAAACCTCTCGAAATGCCGATGCTGTATGGCGTAAGGTCCCGCAACGAGTCGTACCTCGATATACCCAGACCCGGTCGAGCGATCAAACCCAGCTCCAGAAAATAAATCGGATCGCTGAAAATGTATTTTTCCTCGCGATCCTGGCTGTGGTAGGCACCCATTACGATATCGGACTTGCCTTCCTCGACTTCCTTCAGGGCCCGTGCCCAGGGGATGAAATCGACATCGGAACTGTGGCCGGCCGCCTTGAAGGCCGCCTTGACAATGGCCGTGGTCAATCCCTTCTCAGGAAGCTCAGAGCCGTAATGGGGGGCCCATTCCACGGTTAGCATGGAGATTTCACGCGCATACAGCTGCTGACTGTTCAACACCATCAACAGCGAGATCATCACTGTCCGGATGGGTTTGATTAATTGCATGGTTTTCTTCCCGTTACATTTCATATACTTTTAATCTTTGTCGGACCGAGTCGCCGACAGCATGACACGCACTGAAACTATTTTATTTTTTTAATATTTTCAATAAGATAGAAATATTAAATATAATTTACTTGAATATACGACACTGCCGCTGATCAAATGAGTATGGACCAGAATTCAAGATTTACCTCGATTTCCCGCCGATGAAGGACTCGGTTAATATCCGATCTCAAATCGAAATCGATTACGAGCATATCTGGCATCCCTACAGCGCCATGCATAGCGATTCCCCGGTTTATCACGTCGATTCGGCCGCGGGGGTCATGCTGCATCTGTCTGATGGCCGCAAACTAATCGACGGCATGTCTTCCTGGTGGTGCGCGATCCACGGCTACAATCATCCGAAAATCAACCAGGCCGCCGAGGCGCAACTCGAGCGAATGGCGCACGTCATGTTTGGTGGATTAACTCACGCACCAGCAATCAAACTGGCCGAAAAACTGGTCGAGCTTACGCCCGATCCACTGCAGTCGGTGTTTTTCTCCGACTCCGGTTCGGTCGCGGTCGAGGTTGCGATGAAAATGGCAATCCAGTACTGGAACGCGAAAGGCGAATCCGACAAGCAGCGATTCGTGACGCTGCGTAACGGTTACCACGGGGATACCCTGGGCGCCATGTCGGTCTGCGATCCGGTCACCGGCATGCACAGCCTGTTCAATTCGGTACTGAGCCAGCAGTATTTCGTTGACCGGCCGAGCAGCCGATTCGGAGACTCCTGCGACCCGGGCGAACTCGATTCTCTCGAGCAACAACTGCGGCAAAACCATCGGCAGATAGCGGCGCTGATCCTGGAACCGATCGTGCAGGGCGCCGGAGGAATGTATTTTTACTCGGCCGACTACCTGCGGCGGGCGCGTGCACTTTGCGATCGCTACCGGGTGCTGCTGATCGCCGACGAAATTGCCACCGGGTTCGGCCGCAGCGGCAAACTCTTCGCCTGTGAGCACGCGGCGATTACGCCGGATATCATGTGCATCGGCAAGGCGCTCACCGGCGGCTACCTCAGTCTTGCCGCTACGCTTACGACCAACGAGGTTAGCACGAGCATCGACCGCGGCAATCCCGGCGTTTTCATGCACGGGCCGACGTTCATGGCGAATCCTCTAGGCTGTGCGGTTGCGCTGGCGAGCATCGAGTTGCTGCTCGAATCCGACTGGCAAACGCAAGTCACGCGGATTCAGCATCAGCTCGAGGATTTCCTCGCACCTTGCGCGCAAATGCCACAAGTCGTCGAAGTGCGTTGCCTCGGTGCGATCGGCGTGGTTGAAATGAAGCGACCGGTCGATATGAAGAGCATCACCCGCCAGTTTGTCGAGGCGGGAGTCTGGGTGCGACCGTTCGGTCGCCTGGTTTACCTGATGCCGGCCTACGTGATTACCGATGA
>JAACFA010000292.1 GCA_009937625.1 Gammaproteobacteria bacterium
TCATTGATCATGCGGATAATGTCTTCGATCTGTTCCGGCTCGACGATACCTTCGGGCAAATGGTCATTGACCTCGGTATAGGTCAGGAAACCCTGTTCCTTGCCCTTGGCAATGAGTTCTTTAAGCCGGGATTGCTGGTCTTGATCCATGGTGCCTCGAAATTAGTGAATGTTGCGGGGTAACAGTACAGTATATAAGACTATTTTTGCTTTTTCCAAGATATGTGCTGCTTACGGTTGGTTTGTGAACAATTTTTTGTGTTCCAGCTTTTCCGCCTCTGACAGGGCCTCTCCCGATTGCAGCTTGGTTATCAGCCGCTTCTGGCGGTGGTCAATATACTGTTTTTGCAGCCTTTGTAAACAGTCGGCAAACATTCGTTCAAGGCTGTCGTCGTCCTCGATCGGCGGGTCCATCATCGCCAGTTTATAGAGGTGGGACTCGTGCTCGTCACCGCGAAATCGATGCAGCAGGTTCTGGGTGCTGATTTCGGGCTCGTCTTGGATGTAGTCGAGCAGCTTGAGCAGCAGGTCGACGCCTGGAATATCGCTGTCGGCAAGCTCGTGGTGGGTGCCCGTGGCGTTAGCCAGCGCGGGTTTCTTCAACAGCAGGTTGATTGCCAGTCGTGTCGGGGTCCAGTGCTGCTCGGGTAGCCGGGTCGGGGCGGACCTGGCGGGCTTGTCTTCACCGAGCAGGCGCAGCATCCGACCGTCAATTTTTTGTCCCAGACGGTGCTCGATCTCGGCCAGGATCTGGTCTTTCAGGCTTTGCAGCGGTATCTGCCCGAAATAGGGCCGCAGGCGGTCGAGAAACTGGGCGCGGCCTTCGAGCGTCTTGATATTGCATTCGCTGAGCAGGTGCTGGAACAGGTACTGGGTCAGCGTCGAGGCCTGCTCGGCCTGCTGTTCGAAGGCGGCCTGGCCAAATTCGCCGATGTAACTGTCCGGATCCTGGCCCTCGGGCAGGAACAGGAAGCGCGCAACCCGGCCTTCCTTGAGCGATGCCAGGCATTCCTCGAGCGAGCGCCAGGCCGCCTTCTTGCCCGCGGCGTCGCCGTCGAAGCAAAACACCAGATTCTTACAAACGCGGAATAGCGACTCGATCTGGCGATTGTTGATCGCGGTGCCGAGGGTGGCGACCGCGGTTTTCACGCCGTGCTCGAACAGCGCGACGACGTCCATATAACCCTCGGTAATGTAAATCCGGTCGATATTGGTCACCGCCTTTTTCATTTCGTACAGGCCGTAGATTTCGTCACTCTTGTGGAATAGTGGAGATTCCGGCGAATTCAGGTATTTCGGGTTGTCGTCCGGGTTGATAACGCGGCCACCGAAGGCGATGCTGCGGCCGCGGCGATCGCGAATCGGGAACATCAGGCGATGGCGGAAGCGGTCATAGGTCTTGCCGTCGTCTTTTTTCACCAGCATGCCGGTATCGATCAGCAGTTTTTCATCGCCGACGAGATTGTTCCAGCCTGGCGGAGCGTAACCGATAACGAAGGTTTTGGCGGTCTGGCCGCTGATACCTCGATTTTTCAGGTAGTCGATCGCCTCCTGCGACTGCTTGAGCTGCTCCTGAAAATAGGCCGAACAACGCTCCATCGCCTGGAACATCGGCTCGAGCGTCTGCTGCGCGGGCTTGGCCGGTGCGGTGCCCTGTTCGTAGGGCACTTCCATACCGAGCGATTGAGCGAGCGATTCGATTGCCTCGACGAACTCCATGTGGTCGTAATCCATCAGGAAACCGACGGCGTTACCGGATTTCTGGCATCCAAAGCAATGGTAAAACTGTTTCCCGGGACTGACGGAGAACGACGGCGTTTTTTCGCCGTGGAAAGGGCAGCAGGCCCAGAATTCGCGGCCTTTCTTTTTCAACGGTACGCGGCTGTCGATGACTTCGACGATATCGACGCGGTTCAACAGGTCGTCGATGAAATTGCGTGGAATGCGGCCAGCCATTGATTCGTTTGCGGTGTTCGGTGCCAAGAGGGCGGTTATTTTCGCACGATTCCGCGGGTAGCACTATTGCGGCGCAGGCGTATTTCGAACCGCCTGGCGATCGGTATCGCCCGGAAAGCTAGCGCGGCAGTTCAGTTTGACCCATCAGGAATCTGTCCACCGAGCGGGCCGCCTGGCGGCCTTCACGAATGGCCCACACGACGAGCGATTGCCCCCGGCGCGCGTCGCCGCAGGCGAAAACCTTGTCGATCGATGTCTGGTAATCGGCCTCGCTGGCCAGGACGTTGCCCCGTTGGTCGAACTCGAGTCCCAGTTCGGTCAACAGGCCCTCCTGGACCGGGTGTACGAAACCCATCGCCAGCAGGATCAGGTCCGCTTCGATGGTGAATTCGCTGCCCTCGATCTCGAACATCCGCGATTGCCCGTTTTCGTCCTGCTTCCACTCGCTCTTGATAGAACGCGTGGCCACCGACCAGTCTCTCTCGCAGCCCTCGTGGTGCGAAGTCGATGTGCGTAGCTTGAGCGGCCAGTCGGGCCAGGTTAGCAGCTTGTTCTCGCGTTCTGGCGGGCGCGGCATGATTTCGAGCTGGGTGACGCTGGCGGCCCCCTGGCGGTTGGAAGTGCCGACGCAGTCTGCACCGGTATCGCCGCCGCCGACGACGATGACATGTTTTCCGGTGGCGAGGATTTCGTCCCGGATGAAGGCCTCGCCGCCGACACGACGATTCTGCTGGGTTAGAAAGTCCATCGCGAAATGCACCCCCGAGGCCTCGCGTCCGGGAACCTCCAGGTCGCGCGGTTGTTCCGAACCACAGGCGAGCACGATCGCGTCATAGTCCTGCAGCAGGCCGTCCACGGGCACGTTGACGCCGATATGACTATTGGGGCGGAAACGAATACCTTCCGCCTGCATTTGCGCGATACGGCGATCGACCTTGTTCGCTTCCATTTTGAAGTCTGGAATCCCGTAGCGTAGCAATCCGCCCATGCGGCGATTTTTTTCGAAAACGGTGACCCGGTGGCCGGTGCGCGCCAGTTGCTGAGCACAGGCGAGACCCGCCGGGCCGGAGCCGATGACGGCCACCCGCTTGCCGCTCCTGTGGGCCGGGACCTGTGGCTCGATCCAGCCCTCCTGCCAGCCGCGATCGACGATCGCGCATTCGATGGTCTTGATCGTCACCGGCTCGTCGTCGAGATTCAGCGTACAGGCCTCTTCGCAGGGTGCCGGGCACAGCCGTCCGGTGAACTCGGGAAAGTTGTTGGTCGAGTGCAACACGTCGAGCGCCTCGCGCCAGCGATCGTTGTAGACCAGGTCGTTCCACTCGGGAATGATGTTGTTGACCGGGCAGCCGTTGTGGCAAAACGGAATGCCGCAATCCATGCAGCGTGCCGCCTGGTCGCGCGTGGCCTCGTTTTCCAGCGGGACGATGAATTCGTTGTAGTTTTTGAGGCGATCGGCAACCGCGACGTAGTCGCGGTCGCGTCGGCGGATCTCGATGAATCCTGTAGCCTTACCCATGGTTAAACCTCTCGTTAAAGTTCCTGCTATCAGGCGCCGATGGCGACGCTGACGCCCGTTTCCTCGCGCGCCTGGTCCTGCATTTTCTGCAATGCCTTGCGGTACTCGACCGGCATGACCTTGACAAAACGGGGGCGATAGTCGTCCCAGTTGCCAAGAATTTCTGCCGCCCTGGCGCTGTTGGTATGACGGCGATGCGTTTCGATCAGGGTTCTCAGCCGTTGTTCGTCGTGACGCGTCAGATCATGCATGACATCGACCAGCCCGTGCCCCTCGAGATCGCCACCCTGGTGCTCAAAATGCTCCAGCGCTTCGTCTTCGGCGGTGATCGGCTCGAGCTCGACCATGGCTAGATTGCAGCGTTTTTCGAACATGCCGTCTTGGTCGAGGACGTAGGCGACGCCCCCGCTCATGCCGGCGGCGAAATTTCTGCCGGTATGACCGAGTACCACCACGCAACCGCCGGTCATGTATTCGCAGCCATGATCGCCGACGCCTTCGACCACCGCGGTGGCGCCGGAGTTGCGCACGCAGAAGCGCTCACCGGCGACGCCGGAGAAGAACACCTCGCCCGAGATCGCGCCGTACAGCACCGTATTGCCGACGATGATGTTTTGGTCCGCTGCGAGCCGGGATTCAGCCGGCGGGTAGACGATGATACGGCCGCCGGAAAGTCCCTTGCCGGTGTAGTCGTTGGCTTCCCCGGCAAGCTCCAGCGTGACGCCGGCGGCGAGAAATGCTCCGAAGCTCTGCCCGCCGTTACCCCGGGCCTTGATGTGAATACTGCCGTCCGGCAAGCCAGCGTGACCGTATCGACGTGCGACTTCACCGGATAACATCGAACCCACGGTGCGGTTGACGTTGGTGACGGCGACATCGTCGAGCATGACCGGCTCGCCGTTCTCGAGCGCCGCGGCTGCTTTCTCGATGAGTTGGTGATCGAGCGCCTTGTCGAGGCCGTGATCCTGTTCGTCGCAATTGTAGATTGCGACGTCGGGGCCTGCTTGCGGTACGGTGAAAATGCCGGTGAAATCGAGGCCTTTCGTCTTCCAGTGGTCGATCGCCTTGCTGACGTCGAGACGATCGGCATGGCCGATCATTTCGCGGTAGCTGCGGTAACCGAGTCTGGCCATCCATTCGCGCACTTCCTCGGCGACAAACATGAAGAAATTCACCAGGTCTTCCGGCTTCGCGGTAAAGCGCTTGCGCAATTCCGGGTCCTGGGTGGCGACGCCCACCGGGCAAGTATTGAGATGGCATTTGCGCATCATGATGCAGCCCTCGGCGATAAGCGCGATAGTACCGAAGCCGATTTCGTCGGCGCCCAGCAGTGCCGCCACGATGATGTCGCGACCGGTGCGCATGCCGCCATCGGCCTGCACCGCGATACGCCCGCGCAGGTCGTTGAGCACCAGCGTCTGATGGGTTTCGGCCAGGCCGATTTCCCACTCCGAGCCCGCGTTCATCGTCGAGGTCAGTGGGCTGGCGCCGGTGCCGCCCTCGGAACCCGAAATGAGTACGTGGTCGGCATGCGCCTTGGAAACGCCCGCGGCGACGGTGCCGACACCGATTTCGGAGACCAGTTTGACGCTGATCCGGGCCTTCGGATTGACGTTCTTCAAGTCGTGGATCAGTTGCGCCAGATCCTCGATCGAGTAGATATCGTGATGCGGTGGCGGTGAAATCAGACCGACACCAGGAGTCGAATGACGTACGCGAGCGATCCATTCGTTGACCTTGTGCCCGGGTAACTGGCCGCCTTCTCCGGGCTTGGCGCCCTGCGCCATCTTGATCTGGATGTCGTCCGCGTTCACCAGGTATTCGGCGGTGACGCCGAAGCGCCCCGAGGCGATCTGCTTAACCCGCGAACGCATCGAATCGCCGTT
>JAACFA010000076.1 GCA_009937625.1 Gammaproteobacteria bacterium
TCGCGAATGATCAAACGGCTGAGGTTCAAATTCAGGTAGCGCGGTATTAGCGCGAGAACCTGCCTGAACTCGGGCGCGGGACCCGAATCGGGATCGATCGACAGCGACAGGTCGTTAGTCGACCAGTTACCCGCCTTGTCCTTGACCAGCTCGAGCTTTTCCAGCTGGCCGGTTACCTCCAGCACCACGAGCGCATTTTCACGCCAGCTCGCCCAGAAATCGATCTCCACCTCCAGGCTGTCGATAAACAGGGGCTGAGACCGATCTGGCAGGGTAATCGAAACATTCTCGATGCGCAGGATCGGGTTGAAGCGATTCAGGTCACCACTCAGACCGGTGAACACGAATCCCGGGGCCAGATCCCGCTCGAGCAGGTACTCGATTTCGGACTTGAAAAAATCGATATTCATGATCGCAAGCCGCAGCCCGCCCATGATGACGGCCAGCAGCACGATCGCAATAACGAATACGCTAAGACTTATGCGTTTTAACAGTTCCATCTTACCGCTATTCGATTGCTAAACGGGCACCACGTCGTAGGATTCCTGCGACAAGTGTACCTCGACCTGAAGTTTTACCGGAATATTGATGAAGGTTTCCAGTTCGGCCAGGCTGGCCGCCTCTTCATCGAGCAGGCGATCGACGACATCCTGATTGGCCATCACCAGCAACTGCTGGGCCTCCTCGTAAAAGCGTGCCTCGCGCAGTATTTCGCGAAAGATTTCGTAACAGACGGTTTCGGTCGTCTTGATCGAACCGCGCCCATGGCAGGTCGTACAAGGCTCGCACAACACGTGCTCCAGGCTCTCGCGAGTCCGCTTACGCGTCATTTCTACCAGACCCAGCGGAGAAACCTCGCACACCTGGGTCTTGGCGTGATCCTTGTCGAGGTATTTCTCCAGCGATTTCAATACCTGGCGCTTGTGGTCCTCGTGCTCCATATCGATGAAATCGATAATGATGATGCCGCCGAGATTGCGCAGCCTGAGCTGGCGTGCGATCGCCTGCGAGGCTTCCATGTTGGTTTTGAAAATGGTTTCTTCGAGGTTTTGATGCCCGACGAAGGCGCCGGTATTGATGTCGATGGTGGTCATCGCCTCGGTCTGGTCGATAATCAGGTAACCACCGGATTTCAGGCTAACCTGTCGCGCCAGCGCGCGCTGTAACTCGTCATCGATATTGTACAGGTCGAATAATGGACGCTCACCCGGATAATGCTCGATACTAGCCGGCAAATCGGGAATATAGCGCGCTGCGAAATTGGTCATTTTCTGGAAGGTTTCGCGCGAATCGACCTTGACCACGGTGGTATCGGCGCCAACCATATCGCGCAGGGTGCGAATCGACAGCGGCAGATCCTCGTGAATCATGCTGCCAGGCGCGGTCGATTCTGCGGTTTCGAGCAATGACGCCCATAGCTTTGACAGGAACGCGATGTCGCGCTTCAGTTCGACCTCGTCCACGCCTTCCGCAGCGGTCCGAATAATACAGCCGCCGGTGCGGTTTTCGGTTCGGCACTGCTCGAGCAGGGTTTTCAACCGCTCGCGCTCGGTTTCGTCCTCGATTTTGACCGAAATTCCAACCACCGGGGAATTCGGCATGTAAACGAGATAGCGCGACGGTACCGAAATACTCGTGGTCAGACGCGCGCCCTTGGTTCCCATCGGGTCCTTCAGAACCTGAACCAGCAGGGTTTGCCCTTCGTGCAACAGCTCGTTGATTAGCGGTCGACTGCCGTTATCGGGATCAGGATCGGCATCGGCATCGGCGTCGACGTCGGCATGCTCGCGAATATCGATATCCGACACGTGCAGAAATCCGGCTTTTTCGAGTCCAATGTCGACGAACGCGGCCTCCATACCCGGCAACACCCGGTTAACCTTGCCCTTGTAGATATTACCGACGATGCCACGGCTGCTTTGACGCTCGATGCTAACTTCCTGCAGGGCGCCGTTTTCCACGATCGCTACCCGGGTCTCCTGGGGCGTGATGTTTAACAGTATTTCTTCGCTAATCGTCATAATCAGTTCAGTTCTATGCCGGCACCCTGCAGTAATTCGGCGGTCTCGTAGAGCGGCAGACCCATAACCGCCGAGTAGCTGCCCTCGAGATATTCGATAAAGACGGCCGCCTTACCCTGTATAGCGTATGCGCCGGCCTTGTCCATGGGTTCGTCGCCGGCACAATAGGACGCGATCTCTGCCGGCGACAACGCCCTGAAACTGACCCGGTTCTGCACCAGTCTCACGGTGACGTCGTCAGCTGTCGCCAACGCGACCGCAGATAGAACCAGATGCTGTCGAGCCGATAGCTGCTCGAGAATACAACGGCAGTGCTCTCGATCGGTGGGCTTGCCAATAATATCACCATCGAGGGTGATAGTAGTATCTGCCGCGAGCACGTGAAAATCGCCCCGCTGTAGGGCTAATTCACGGGCCACGATCGACGCTTTCTCCTTTGCCATGCGGCAAACATACTCGGCGGGCGTTTCCGTTGCCGATCTGGTTTCGTCGATATCGATTGCATACACCCTGTATTGGACCCCGATCTGGGTCAATAATTCAGCGCGGCGCGGAGAACGGGAGGCAAGATAGATCATCACTGCATGATAGCCTGAAAGCCCGCTCTGGTCGCCTATTCGCGATGATAGGGATGCCCCTGGAGAATGCTCCAGGCGCGATAAAGCTGCTCCAGTAAAACCACCTTCACCAGCGCATGCGGCATCGTCATGCGACCCATCGAAACCCGATGCTGGCAGCGCTCGAGGCATTGGCGGGTCAGGCCGTCCGGTCCACCGATAATCAGGTTGACGCGCGGAAACTCGAACATCCAGCGTTGCAGCTGCCGCGACCAGTCCTGACTCGACCACTGCTCACCGCGCTCATCGAGGGCGAGGTTTAGACTGCCGGGGGTCAGCTTGTCGATAATCAGTTCGGACTCGCGCTGTTTTTGCCGTTCCGCAGGCTGCTTCCCCTTACGCGCCGCCAGCGGCACGGTTACCAGTTTGAGCGAGATTTCCCGCGGCATCCGTTTGAGGTAGTCGTCGCAGGCCGTGTCGACCCAGGCCGGCATTTTCTGCGCAACGTTAATCAGCTGGATATGCATTACTGAGCCGAACTTGCCGACCTAGTCGGATGCAAGCTCCTCGCCCCAGAGTTTTTCGAGTTCGTAGTAGAGCCGAACGTCGGGCAGCATGACGTGGACGATCGCATCCCCGAGATCGACCAGTATCCACTCGCCCACCTCTTCGCCCTCGACGCCCAGCGGCGGTTTGCCAGCGGCCTTGGCTGCCTCTATGACCGAATCGGCGATGGCGCTGACGTGACGGGTCGAACTCCCGCTGGCGAAAATCATGTAGTCGGTGAAGCTGGCAACCCCCGACACGTCCAGCAGCACGATGTTGTCGGCCTTGAGTTCTTCCAGCGCCTGCAGCGCCATTTTTCTGGTCGCCTCGGCCTGTAAATCAGCAAGTTTCGAATCAGTCACCGGATCTCCGATACAGGTGGTGGGTTTGAATGTAGTCCGCTACGGCCGAATGCAGCCACTGCCGCGGAATGTCGCCAGCGGCCAGCGCGGCCCGCACCTCGCTCGAGGAACAGTCGATGGCATCGGCTTCGAACAGCAGTATGGCGCCGGCCGCCTGCTGCTGCAACTGCTGCGCCGAGTCGACGCGACGCTCGGGATACAGAGTCGGATCTACCTCGACTCCCGGACGGATACAGACCACCAGGTGCGCCAGTTCGAGGATCCGTTGCGGATGTTTCCAGCTGGCAAACCCGTTAAACGCGTCGGTCCCGAGCAGTAGCGCCAGGGGCTCGTCGCTGTGGCCTCGGATCTGGAGCAGGCTGTCGATGGTATAGGACGGGCCGGCACGGTCGATCTCGAGGGTATTCAGCGCCAGCTCTGGGTGTTCGGCGAGCACCATATCGATCATCGCGCAGCGCTGCTGCGCCGTGGCGTGGGGTTGATCACGATGAACCGGCAAGGCGCAGGGCATGAACTGAACCTGGGCCAGCGACAATCTAGAAACAGCCTGGGTGGCTATCTGCAAGTGCCCGTTATGAATCGGATCGAAGGTACCTCCTAGAATTCCGATCATGTTACTCGCGGATATTGCCGTCTCCGAATACTACGTACTTTTGCGATGTCAAACCTTCCAGACCTACCGGCCCGCGCGCGTGCAGCTTGTCGGTGCTGATGCCGATCTCGGCACCGAGACCGTACTCGAATCCATCGGCAAAACCGGTAGACGCGTTGACCATGACCGAACTCGAATCGACCCGGCGCATGAATTCCCGGGTGCGCCCATAGTCCTCGCTGACGATCGCATCGGTATGCTGCGAGCCGTAATGGTTGATATGCTCGATCGCCTGCGCCAGCCCGTCGACGATGCGAATCGACAGAATGGGCGCGAGGTACTCGGTATACCAGTCTTCTTCACCGGCCGGGATAATATGCCCGGCATCGTATTCCCGCGTGCGTTCGCAGCCGCGAAGTTCGACCCCGCTGGCCGACATGAGCCGGATGATCTCCGGCATTAGACGGGGCGCTATCTTCTGGGCCACGAGTAGCGTTTCCATCGCGTTACAGACGCCATAACGCCGGGTCTTGGCGTTGACGGCAATATCGAGACCCTTTTGCAGATCGGCGTGGTCATCGATATAGACGTGGCAAACACCGTCCAGGTGCTTGATAACCGGAATGATCGAGTCATGGGTAATGCGTTCGATCAGTGATTTCCCGCCGCGCGGGATGATCACGTCGATACAATCCGGCATTTGCAACATCTGGGTTACCGCCTCGCGATCGGCGGTGTTTACCACCTGCACCGCGCTGGCGACCATGCCTGCCTGCTCGAGGCCCTGCTGAATACACTGGTAAATAGCCTGGTTGGAATACAGTGCTTCCTTGCCACCGCGCAGGATACTGGCGTTGCCGGACTTGAGGCACAGCGCGGCGGCGTCGATGGTCACGTTCGGGCGTGATTCGTAGATGATGCCGATAACACCCAGCGGCACCCGCATCCTGCCGACCTGGATACCCGAGGGGCGATAGCGCAGCTCGCTGATTTCACCGACCGGGTCGGCCAGGCCCGCTACCTGTTGCAGGCCTTCGATCATTGCGTCGACACGCGCCGGGTTCAGCTCGAGACGCTCCAGCATCGCCGGATTTAGCTCGTTTTCCCGCGCCAGTTCCAGGTCCTTTTGATTTTCCTGCAGAATAAAATCGCGGCGCTGATCGAGCACCGCCGCTATCTGCAGCAGCGCAGCATTCTTTTGCCGCGGTTCGGCGTACGCGAGCTCGGCGGCGGCCGCGCGCGCAGCCTGCCCGAGACCGGCCATATACTTGTCCAGGTCGGGGCTATGTTCCTCGTGTAATGCTACGCTCATGTCAGTTACCACTATTGCCGCTGAAAGCCGTTACCAGCGACTTGATTTCTAACCAGTCCTGGCCCGGAAACTCGCTATCCTGCTGCCCCTTGCCAAGACGGTCTAATGTAGCACAGCTTTGCAGCAAACGCTCAATCTGTGCGCCGCCCAGGCGCGCCATCGCGCGCTGGTAAAGGCGCTGCTTGTTGCGCCAGATTCGTAACTGCTGCCAGCTGCGTTCGCCCAGCGAACCGCTGCGTTCGGCCTGCTTCAACTGGTCGAGCTGCTGTAACGAACTCTGCAGGGCCCAGCGCAACTGCGCGGTAGCGTATCCCTCCGCCTCGAGGCTATTCAGGATCTTGAGGGCGCGCCCGGTCTTGCCCGCGAGACAGGCATCGACCAGCAGAAAATGGCTATAGCGCGCCGAGCGCGCCACGGAATCCTCGATCGTGGCAAAATCGACCGCATCCTGACCGGCAAAGCGGATCGACAGCTTTTCCAGCTCCTGGTCGGCGGCCAGCAGGTTGCCCTCGGTGCGTTCGGCCAGGAACTGGGCGGACTGGGCATCGATATTCAATCCCTTGCCGCGAGCACGCTGCAGCAGCCAGTCGACCAGCCGGTTATCGTAAACCGGTTTCAGCTCGACGACTTCACCCACTGAGGCTATCGCCTTGCACCAGCCGGCATTCCTGGTCTGGCGGTCCAGCGCCGGCACGACAAATATGAACAGGTTGTCGCTATCGACGTTTTCACAAAGTCTTTGAATGACCTTGCTACCCTGCTGCCCGGGTTTACCACCGGGCAGCGTGACGATACGGCACTTTTTCGCCGAAAAAAGCGACATCATACCGCTCTCGTCGAGCAGTTCACGCCAGTCGAAACCCGTATCGCTTTGCTGGTTGCGAATATCTTCGAAACCAGCCTCACGCAGTGCGCGCCGGGCGTCGTCGAGCCAGTCGCGCAGCAACAGCGGCTCGGGGCTCGCCAGCAGGTAAACCGGCTTCAAATTCTGCGTTATCTGCGACCCTTCCATGGCGCGCAATCCTACCACAACTCGCCCATTCTTCCCTGAGAATGTAAAGCCCGGCTTTAGGAACACTGTTGATCAATTAGGGATTTCCAGATCTGATCTGCAGGTCCCTACTTTCATAGGCAACCCTGAATATCTTTGAATCATGATTGTCCAAGGAGCTCGACTGACTGTATCTACGTGATACTAAAGACGGGATGTTCTTATTTGGATGAAAGTTTTAATGGCTACGGGCGTTATGAGCGACGCAGAGGCAAGGCGAAAAATCGGCGCAATGGCGCGCAGTTTACAATCAGTAAATGAGCGTCTTGCGCCGATTTTTCAACGCCGCATATGCGGCGCGCAATAGCCCGTAGACATTAAAAAGGCCCTCGTCCAGAGGAGCGAGGGCCCAGCTTTACCTGCTTTTTTCATCCAGCGGCATCCTGCCAGGCTTCCTGCCTGTGATGCAATGGAAAGGATTCCAGGTTACATCTCCTTTGCCCGATTCCCTGTGGGCACGGAGGAAATTATATGCTCGCGGTGGGTCGCACCCTAGACGGGATTGCCTCAAGAGCTGTAGGCCTGCGCGAAAGATGCCGTAGGATACGACCTACAAAGCTCAGATTTCGCGCAGGCCGTCGGAGGGTTCGATGCGCGCGGCGCGCAGCCCACCCATGATTGCGGCGAAGATCGCAACCACGACGGTCAGGCCCAGTGCCCAAAAAAAGTGCTCGGTCAGCAGGAAACACAGCGCGCGCTCGAGGTTTAGCCGCGGCGCCAGGAAGAAATTGATCAGGTACTCGAAAGCCAGGTAAATCAGCACCGCCAGCAGCCACCCGAGCAATGCGGTGTAGCAGGACTGCAGCACCGGGAACAGCACGATACGGCCGCTTTTGAAACCCACCAGCCGCAGCACGCTGAGCTCCTTGCGTTTGCGGTCGACGTTGGCCCACAGGCTCGCGCCCAGTGAAAAGGAAAAACCGAGCCCACCGACGCAGGCGATGATCCAGTAGATGACCGACAGGTTCTGATCGATGGACTTGACCGTCGTGATTTCGGCGACGTTGGCCTTGATCCTGGCGCCCTCTTGCTCGAGCTCCGCAACCAGGTTTTCGACATCATGAATGGACCTTGCGTACAGCCTGAAGGACGGGTAGACCCGTTCAGCCGAATCGTCGCTGTTGCCTTCCCAGCCTAGCTCCGGGACCGCGCGCCCGTCCTTGAACTGTTCGCTCGCGATCAGCAGATCGAGATTGACGAAGGCGACGTTACGGCTGGTCACGTTCGCATTCGCGATATCGATAACGGTCAGGAACAGATGCACCCGCTCGCGGCTGCCCTGGAATTGCCGCGCCAGGCTGGCATCGATTTGATCGCCGGTTTTGACATTGAGCTTGTTGGCGGCGCTCTGGCTCAGGATAACCTGGTAGTAATCCTGCGGCACCTTGGGGATGCCTGCCAATAGCGGATCACCCGCCGCGGTGGCAAGCAGCTCGGTGGACAGGATGCGCTTCGAGGTATCGCTCTTGAGCTGGATAGTCGCCGCCAGGGCGCGAGTTTTCGGGATGATGAACTCGACTTCCCCGCGGTTGCGATAGGCTTCGATCCAGGCATCGTTGTAACGACCGCTGCCGATCGGCCTGATTTCGCGGTTGGCCGGATTTTCCACCAGTTCGTTGACCATGGTGGTGACGATGCCGAACTTGAGCCCGAACAAAATCATCATCGGCGCCAGCACCGAGGCCAGCGCCATGATAAAACAGCCCGACATGCGCCACTCGTGGCCGTAGTCGCGAAAACTGAGACGAACGATATTGGTGATTTGCGCCATTAGTCGGTAAATCTCGACTGGTAAACCTTGCCGTCCTCGACCGCCTTGGCTTCCTGCTTGAGGGTGCGTAATTCCATCTTGTATACATGCGCCCAGTCGTGGCTCGCGGTAATCAGGGTAATCTTGAGGCCTCTAATCACCTCCATCACCACCGCCATGATTTTTTGCGCGGTGATCGGATCGAGCGCCGAGGTGGGCTCGTCGGCGATCAGTATCGAGGGGCGATGCGATAGCGCTCGCGCGAACGCGGCGCGCTGTCGTTCGCCGGCGGACAGCAATCCCGGCAGCTTGTCGAGCTGGCGGTCGATGCCGAGCACACGGGAAATCGAATCGATCGAATCGTCGTCCGGCAGCTTGAGCAGCTTGCGCGGCAGCTCGATGTTTTCACGCACGGTCAGGTAAGGCAGCAGTCCGCCCGATTGCAATACGTAACCGATATGCTGCTTGCGAATCTGCGACAATTTGCCCTGCTTGTCGCGGCGCCACAGCTTGCCGAGATCATGGCTGTCACCGCCCACCGGGTGCAGGTCGAACTCGTCGCTGCTGTCGGGCCGCAGGATTAACGCCAGCATATCGAGCAGGGTGCTCTTGCCGCAACCGCTGTGGCCGACCAGGGCGATATTTTCCTGCGCGCTGATCTGGATTTTGGGAACCACCAGGCGAAAGCCGACGCCGTCGATCAGCCGTTCCTTGACGACGTTCCTTAAAGAATAGACGACGGTCACGAAAGTCTAGGGCAATAGATCGAGCGCAACCGGAAACACCGAGTTACCGTTGACCGGCCCGCCGCCCGGCGTAACCCAGAGATCGGTATGATCATGCAGCGCCTGGTAATAATTGATCTTGCTCTCGAGCCGGTGCATGAATTCGATTTGCACCTTGGCGGACCATTCTTCCCAGCTCTCCAGGGTCAGGTCCATGACTTCCCCGGTATAGGGTAAATCCTCGATGTATTCCCGCATATAGCCCATGTCGGCGAGGTTGGCACCGGCCCCGGAGGTGCTGCCGGCTACCGACGACGGATCGCGGCTGACAGTCGCGGCCAGGCTTTGCAGGTCGTCGATAAAACTCTGCGGGCTAAGCACCCCTTCCTCGGCCAGTTCCAGCACCTGCTGCATGACATTCTTGAGATCGCTCAGCTGGTCCCGGGTCAACAGCACCCGGACGTCTACGGCGGAACGTTCGGGATTGATGAAATCACGATCGACCATCCAGGCGTCGAACACCGAAGGCAGCGGTTGCCCCGACTCCCGCTGGATATAACGCATGCGCAGGGCGTTGCCGAGCTTGGCAACCCGGTCCTGCAATTGCGCCAGCTGCGTCTGAACTTCGCCCTGTTGCTCCGGCAGCGGCAGCGGCGGTACCCCGTTGGTGGTCGCCAGCACCTGCTGGGTTATCTGGTTGGCCAGCACTTCGAGCACGTTGCCAAACTCGTCCACCTGTCCCAGGCTAACGCCGTAATAGAAATCGCCGATTCCGGGAAAATAGGAAAGCTGCTTGTAGAGTTCCTCCGCCTGCTCGTGATTCGCCGCCACCGAGGGGGTGCGCAGATGCAGCACCCAGATAGAAACGCCCTTGTCGTAGGCCAGCTGGCGCAGCGCCTGGGCGCTGAGCCGGGTGGAGCTGAGCGAGTCGTGGCTCTCGCGCGGCCCGGCATCGGTTATCAACACCACGTAACGCGCATCGAACTTGTCCCAGTCGGAATCCTCGATCGCCGACTTGATGCCGGCGTAAGCATCCTCGCGAAAATCCCGGCTGGATACCTGCGAGGGGTTCAAATCGTTTACACGCTGCAGGAACTGTTCGACATTGGTGCCCTGTTCGAGGCTGACGAAACGGCGCGTCAGGTATTCGAGCTCGGGCACCTGTGCGGTATTGTCGCGGTAGGCGGTGAGGCCGAAGCTCACCTGGTTGGTCAGCCCCTGCCGCTCGATCGCCGAGTAAACCTTCTTCACGGCCTCACGGGTGCGGTCGATATAGGGGCCCATCGACTGCGTCGAGTCGATCACGAAATGAATACCGCTGCGATAACTGCGACCGGAATTCATACCTTTAAGTTGGGAAGCGTCGCCAGCATCGTCGAGCGGCACGCTGGCGATCTCCAGCATACGCGCCTGCTCGTTGCCGAGGTAGACATCTTCGTGCTGCTTGATCGGCACCAGGTAAAAATTATCCCTGATTTCGAGGTGAGCCTCCGGTTGAATCGCGATCACCGGCGAATCGGGCGGCGGCTCGTCATTGACAATCGCGTCATACAGGGCCTGGTAGCCTTCCCGGTCATAACTGGTGACCAGCTTTTCGAGATCGTCCTTGCTGTTGAACAGCATGACCCGCTGAATATCCTGCGGATCCTTGAACGAGACCGTCAACGCCTGGTTCCAGACGATAGCCTTTTCGCGTTTCACCCAGCCGGCAATTTGTCCAAAACTGTCGTACCCCACCTTGAGCCAGTCGTCGCCCTTTTCGTAAACGTAGAGCACGCTGAAAGGAATAACTATCGCGGAGGCCCCGGTTTCGTTCGGCTCCTGGTAAAGCCGCGCCTCGGGGACGCTCAACACCCGCTGGTAGAGCGTCTTCTTGCCTTCCATCAACAGCGGCTTGCTGGCCGCATGCAGCAGACCGGCGAACGAAACCAGTAAAACCATCAGCAGGAGTCTTGCCGGCGTATTGCTGAAACACTGCATCATTGCGGTCCTCTATTGGAAATTAAGAAGTAGTTGGCGGGCATGCGGATTCCCGGCCTCTGCCTCGTCGCTGGCCCATTGCTGCAGGTTTTCCAGGCGAGCTACCGCTTCCTGCTGGCCCAGGGTGGCGGCTTTTTGATACCACTTGTAAGCCTGGATCACATCGGCGTGATCCAGCAGTGAATCCTCGGCGCGAAACAGGGTCGGATCGGACATTTCAGCCATCTGCATGACCGCCGGCAAGTGTTCTTCGCGGGCCGCAAAAAAGAACAGCAGGTGGGCATCGGCCAGGCTGCCCTCTCGCAGGTATTCCTGAGCTTTTTCAACGGCTTGCGCCAAGGGGTAAGGCTTGCCGTTAGCGCGTACTTGCTCGATGTACTGGCGCGCGCGCATCCCCGGCGGCACCAGCAGGCTGCGTTCGATGCTGCCGCTGGCGGTACCTTCGTCCGCGGGTTCGCTGATTGCTTCGGGCTCGCTGATTTCTATCTGCTTACTGACGAGCGTGGAGCCACCGCGCTCCCCGTTGATAAACACGAAAATGATCAGGCCGGCGACGGCCAGCGCGACCCAGATCAATGGGTTTCGGCGCGATGATGCTGCGGGTTCGTTCAATTCTGACATTATATACTTCGGTGCATTGCCACCCGGATGCAGCCTTCGGATTGCCCGCGACTGCAGGGATGGCAGACATTATAAACGCTTGGTAGCGGCGGGTAAATTTTCGCGTCAAATTATATGCGTTCCAGTTGGCGCATGAGCTGATTGAACAGCGCCGATTCCAGATCTTTTACCACGTTACGTCTTTCCTGCTCCGCAGACAACAGGTTATCCTGGTCGAACAGGGCATCTTTCTGCTGTTTCAGAGTTCTGGCTGGTACCAGAAAATTGCCATCGCCGTCTTTCAGGCTGTAATCCAGGCCACGGGCCAGGCGCTGCACGGCCTTGCCGTCGCTGGCACTCGTCACCACTCGCCTGTCGGGCAGTACTCGCAGAGTTACCCGCAACTCTGTCGCGCCGACGACGGGTTGTGCGACCACTTCCGCACCGGCCTGCTGCAGCCGACGGCTTAATGCATCGCGCTGCCGCTGGTTAAAATCGATAGTCACCAGGTGAATCCGGCTCAGGGCGGGGGGCAACGCGCTAGTGCCGGCCAGCCTGAAGCCACAACTCGATAATGCCAGCCCGAGCAGTAAGATGATCAGGCAGCGAGTCTTGGGCTGAGCAGGCATCGGACTAG
>JAACFA010000293.1 GCA_009937625.1 Gammaproteobacteria bacterium
TCAGACAAATCCCAAGTTGTTGCAATGCATTGAGATCGCTCGAACTCAGGCCGATTGAACGGCCCAGATCGGTCGCGGGCCGATCGAAGTTATCGCCGAACGCGCCGACCACGGCCCAGCGCGCCTGGGCATTGCCCAGCAGTTTGTTGACGATCAGGCTGGTGCAGGTATCGGCGTCCACGTCGATATGGCAATCGAAGGCTTCGTTGACGGGTATTTCACCGGGAAAATGATGGTCGGCGTAAAACACACTGGCGCCATTGGCCAATGCTTTTTCGACCGCGTCCCGGTTTTTGTCGAGCGAAACGTCTAGCACGGTAATTTCATCGCCAGGCCTGGCGTCGACTCGCTGCACCAGGTCGATGTCGCGCTTCAAGCCGCTGATGCGCTCGGCTTCACGCGGAAATTGAAGACGCAATTGCTGCAGCGCGCAAATGCCGTCGGCATCACCATTGAAAACGTCGTAACAGGTCATCTGCGTTCAGTTTGCATTGCAATCGATTCCGGCTCGAGGACCGGAATGGCGGGTTTTAGACATAAATACCGGTTAAAACGGGATATCGTCGAAACCGTCGTCCATCGGTGCGGTTTCGGGTGCCGCCGACTGAGGCCTGGATTGCGATTGCCCACCCGATTCCATCGGGGCGCCACCGCCGCCAGCGCGTCCGCCGAGCATCTGCATCTCGTTGGCGACGATTTCGGTGCTGTAGCGATCGTTACCGCTCTGATCCTGCCACTTTCGGGTCTGGATTCGGCCTTCGAAATAGGCCTGCGAACCTTTCTTCAGATACTGCTGCGCGATTTCGGCGAGCTTGCCGAACATGACGATGCGGTGCCATTCGGTGCGTTCCTGGGCCTCGCCGGTAGCCTTGTCTCTCCAGGTTTCGTTGGTCGCGACGCTGATATTGGCGACCGCACTGCCGTTAGCCGTGTACCTGACTTCCGGGTCCTGCCCCAGCGTTCCAACGATAATTGCTTTGTTTACACCTCTGGCCATGCCTTGCTCCGCTCGTAATGTAATAGGTCCGATAACAAAGCGGCTATTTTACTTGCACCCACCCTAATAAGCGAGTTTGATTTTCGCTTAAGAGGCCTGCTCCGATCGCCGCCCCAGCATCTGCATTTCATTGGCGACGATTTCGGTAGTGTAGCGGTCGTTGCCGCTCTGATCCTGCCATTTACTGGTCTTGATCCGGCCCTCGAAATAGACCTGCTCGCCTTTTTTCAGGTACTGCGACGCGATTTCACCGAGCTTGCCGAAGATGACGATACGGTGCCACTCGGTGCGTTCCTGGGCTTCGCCGGTTTCGCGGTCTTTCCAGGCTTCGTTGGTGGCGACGCTGATGTTGACCACCGCCTTGCCGTTGGACGAATACCTGATCTCCGGGTCCCGGCCCAGCGTGCCGACGATAACGGCCTTGTTGATTCCTTTGCTCATGTTCATGCTCCCTGCATTTGATCGTGGAATTTCCTGGTTCGGCGTCCCTGCCGAAGATTCATCCCTGACGACTATTTACTTGACGAGAATGTCACTCTTGTTCTTTTCGAAAGTCGATTCCCCGATACCTCGTACGAACACGATTTCATCGGCACGGCTGAATTCGCCGTAGGCTTCGCGATACTCGACGATAGCCTGCGCCTTGCTCAAACCGATACCGTTCAGGGCTTCGGCAATTTCCGAAGCGCTAGCCGTATTGATATTGACCGGGGCGGCCGAAGTGATGGACGAGATTGCAAATGCAGCGAGCGCTGCGAGAGTTGTGATGGTTTTCATGGTTACTCCTTGTAACTATTCAGTTCCAGTTGAATATTTCCCTTTGCCTAAATTCCCTTAGGCTCCTACAGACTGTCAGTCTGTAGGACACAGAATACGTATTTAGTTTCGAAAAGCAACCTTTAATTTTAAAAATCTTTAAATATCCATAAATATCTGCCCTTGAAGGCGACTTCGAAAAAATTGAGTCATCCCGATGCGTCGGACCGCCGCGAAAGCGGGGATCTTATTATGAGGGCATTGAGTCATCCCCGCGAAAGCGGGGATCTTATTATGAGGGCATTGCGGATTCTCGAGATCCCCGCTTCCGCGGGGATGACATCAGGCTTTGCAGTCTAGGGGCTGTCAGTGAGGCCTAGTGGCTGACCAGGGCTCGTAGCTCGCTGTCGTCGAAGCCCTTTTCGACCTTGAGGTAGGCCACGCGGTCGGTTTCGTAGACCGAGATTTCGTGTACGCCTTCGATGTTTCTTGCCCGCTCGACGAATCGCTCGAGCTCCTGCGAATTGAGATTCTTGAGCGATACGATTTTCGAAGCCAGGTATCTCGGCGCTTTCATCGTCAGCGCAACCAGCAACCAGATAGCCAGGATACCGCTGAGCGACAGGAATGTGGTGGCGTAATCTGCGGCACCAAGCAGGAACCCGCCCAGCAGCCCGCCGGCGAAGGCGCCGATGAACTGCGCGCTGGAAAACAGGCCCATCGCGGTGCCCTTCATGTCGGCCGGTGCGATGCGGGAAACACTGGCCGGCATCATCGCCTCGAGAAAGTTGAATGCCCCGAAAAACAGGACCAGCATCAGGAATACGGCCAGGTAAGTCTCGCTCCAGGCCAGTCCGAACTCGGCCAGCGCCAGCATCACGACCGCGAGCCCGAACACCAGCCGCGATTTGCGGTACTTTTCAGCCACGATGATCATCGGCACCAGCAAGAATATCGACATCACGAACACCGGCAAATAGGTGCGCCAGTGCAAGGCCTCGTCAACCTGCAGGTTTTGCTGCAACAGCAGCGGGAAGACCACGAAGGTCGCCGCCAGCACCAGGTGCAGCACGAATACCCCGAAGCCCAGCTTGAGCAGCTCTATATCGCCCGCGACGCGCCCGACATCCCGCAGCGAAACCTGGGCATCGCGATGGAAGCTCTGCCGCGGCGGGTTCGGCGTCACGAACGCGACAACCAGAATTCCCAGTAGCGCGAGCCCCGCGGTAATCCAGAACAGCATGCGCAAACCGAAACCGGCGGCGATGATGGGTCCGATGATCATCGACAGCATAAAACTGGCCCCGATCGACAT
>JAACFA010000077.1 GCA_009937625.1 Gammaproteobacteria bacterium
TTCAAACACGCAGATCTCGGAATTTACGCCGCGCGTTCGCTATTACTGCGCATGCCGTTCGAGCCGACCGAGTTCGACGAGGTCATATTCGGTTCGACCATGCCCGGGCCCGATGAGGCAAACCTGGCGCGCGTGGTCGCGCTCAGGCTCGGTTGCGGCGATCACGTACCGGCTTACACGGTTCAGCGCAACTGCGCCTCGGGTATGCAGGCGCTGGATAATGCGGCGATGTCGATCGCCAGTGGCCGTTCCGACCTGGTGCTGGCAGGCGGTATCGAGGCTATGAGTCACGCGCCCCTGCTGTTTCACCCCAAAATGGTCAACTGGCTGGCCGACTGGTGGGGAGCGAAATCCGTATCCCAGCGCCTCAAGCTGTTAACCCGCTTCAGCCCGCGCATGCTGGCGCCGGTTATCGCACTGCTCAAGGGTCTGACCGATCCCGTCGTCGGACTAAACATGGGCCAGACCGCCGAGCAGATTGCCTGGCGTTTCGGCATCACGCGTGAACAAATGGATCAGTTTGCGGTAGAAAGCCACCTCAAGCTGCACCAGGCGCAGGAAAACGGCGAGCTCGACGAAATCGTGCCGGTCTACGACGGCAACGGAAACGTTTTTGAAATCGATGACGGTGTGCGACCCGATTCGTCAATCGAAAAGCTGGCCAAACTGCGCCCGGCTTTCGACAAGCCCTATGGCCAGGTCACGCCAGGAAATAGCTCGCAGATTACCGACGGCGCCGCGGCGCTGGTGCTGGCCAGCGAAAAAGCAGTGAAACAACATGACCTGCCGGTAATGGCCCGCCTGGTCAGTACCGAATGGGCCGCGCTGACGCCGGCAGAAATGGGACTCGGACCGGCGCATTCGATCGCGCCGCTGCTGAAATCGCAACGCCTGAAGATCGACGATATCGACTACTGGGAAATCAACGAGGCTTTCGCCGCGCAGGTGCTGGCCGTGATCGCCGCGCTCAAGGACAAGGATTACTGCAAGAACCAGCTCGGCCTGCGCAGCGCAGTCGGTGAAATTCCGCTCGAGAAACTCAACATTCACGGCGGCGCGATTGCCCTCGGCCACCCGGTCGGCACCAGCGGCGCGCGCATCGTGCTGCACCTGGCCAAACTGCTCGAACAGAAAAACGCGAAAACCGGGATTGCATCCTTATGCATCGGCGGCGGCCAGGGCGGCGCGATGCTGATCGAGAGGAGCGCCTCATGACCAGCACGATTGTCGACTGGCACAGTCACCGCGACGACGACGGCATCCTGTGGCTGGTGCTGGATAAAAAGGGCACGGATACGAACGTCTTATCGGTATCGGTGCTGCAACAGCTCGACGCCCTGCTCGACGAAGTCGACGCTAGCCCGCCGAAGGCCGTGATTTTTCGCTCGGGCAAGAAGCGCGGCTTTATCGCCGGCGCCGACGTCAAGGAGTTTCTCGACGTCACCACGACCCAGGAAGCTTTAATCATGATCAAGCGCGGGCAAACCCTGTTCAGCCGCATCGAGTCGCTGCCCTGCCCGACTATCGCGCTGATCGAGGGATTTTGCATGGGCGGCGGCACCGAGCTGGCGCTGGCCTGCGATTACCGCATCGCGCTGGACGATGCGTCGACGCGCATCGGTCTGCCCGAGGTCAAGCTCGGCATCCACCCGGCCTATGGAGGCGTAGTGCGCTCGACCGCGATCATAAACCCGCTGCAGTCGCTGGAAATGATGCTTAGCGGGCGTAACCTGACCCCGCGGGCAGCCAGCAAGATGGGCCTGGTCGACAGCGCCCAGCCGCAGCGCCAGATCGAACGCGCCGCGCGCCAGGTCGCATTGTCGCCGCCGGCAAAACAGAGTATGCCGTTGCTCGGCCGAGTCCTTTCGCTGCCGGGCATTCGTAACGGGCTGGCGCAATTCATGAAAAAGCAGGTCGCGAAAAAAGCACCGCGACAGCACTACCCTGCTCCATACGCCATTCTCGATGTCTGGGCCAATTATTACGGCAACCGCAAGCGCATGATGGAAGAGGAAGCCAACTCGGTGGCGCGCCTGATCCAGGGAAGCAAGGTGCGCAGCCTGGTACGGGTGTTTCTGCTGCAGACTCGACTCAAGGGGCTGGGCGACAAAAAGGCCTTCACGCCGCGGCACGTGCATGTGATCGGCGCCGGCACCATGGGTGGCGACATCGCCGCCTGGTGTGCGCTGCGTGGGTTTAACGTAACGCTGCAGGACCGCGAAGCAAAGTACCTGGGGAATGCCTTCAAGCGCGCGCATAAACTGTTTGGCAAACGCCTGAAAACCCCGGCCGAGCGTAATGCCGCGCTGGATCGGCTGGTGCCGGATGTAGCCGGCGACGGCGTACCCAGGGCCGACGTCATCATCGAGGCGATCTTTGAGGATATCGAGGCCAAACACGCCATTTTTCGCGATGTCGAGCCGCGCATGAAAGCCGGCGCGGTGCTGGCGACCAATACTTCGAGTATTCCGCTGGAAACCCTGGCTACGGCGCTCGAGGAACCCGAGCGGCTGGTCGGCGTGCATTTTTTCAATCCGGTGGCGATGATGCCGCTGGTCGAAGTCGTCCGCACCGAATCCTCTTCCGAGGAAACCGTGCAGCAAGCAGTCGCGTTTACCCAGCATATCGGCAAGCTGCCGCTACCGGTAAAGAGTTCGCCCGGCTTTCTGGTCAATCGCATCCTGATGCCATACCTGGTGGAAGCTTTTACCCTCTACGACGAGGGTGTCGCGCCCGAAGCCATCGACAAGGCTGCGACCGATTTCGGCATGCCGATGGGACCGGTCGAACTGGCGGATACGGTTGGCCTCGACATTTGCCAGTCGGTGGCGCAAAACCTGTCGCAGGCTTTCGCCATCGACGTGCCCACGGGCCTGCAGAAAATCGTCGGCAGCGGCAAACTCGGCAAGAAATCGGGCCATGGATTCTACGAGTATCGCAAGGGCAAGCCGGTCAAGGACAGGGACGCGGATCCAGGCGATCAGAAAATGATCCAGAACCGCCTGGTCTATCGCTTCCTCAACGAGGCTGCCGCCTGCCTGCAGGAGAAAATTGTCGCCGACCAGGACTTACTCGATGCCGGCATCATTTTCGGCACGGGTTTCGCGCCGTTTCGCGGCGGCCCGATGAATTACAGCCTGCACCAGGGTATCGAAACAATCCGGGAGGCGATGACCGACTATGCCGCCAGATACGGCGCGCGTTTCGAGCCGGTCGAAGGCTGGTCGCGGGTGGTAGAGCAGAGCGGAACGGATTAACGCGGGAAAGCCTGAACTATGGCTGACCGGGATAAAGGCCCGGCAGTCGCGATATTCGGTTATGCGAGCGCGAACGCCGCCCGTAAAAAATTCCGTGTAACGAATCCCACAATGCCTGACCCCGCCAGGCGACAGATTTACGCGCGAACAACGCGGTATCCAGTTTCCCGAGCTGCTGGCGCAGCTCGACAGAAACCCCTTCACCACTGATCTGGCGCAAACCAACGATAGTAGCTTCGGGCCAGCGCTGGCGCGCCCAGTCGATTAGCGCCAGACGCGCCGCCGCGGCATCGTTCGACAGGCAGGCCCGTTTCAGCCTTTGCCGGATGCGCCGCTGTTGCGACATGGTATCGATGCGAATCAACAGCCGGGTTTTCAAGCGGCCGAATGCGAGCGTCACCACCGTCACCAATAACAGGCTCGTCAGCAGCATTATCCAGGCTCCATAGCCGATGCGTGGTAGCGAGACCAGGGCTCGGGCCGGGTTATCCTTTTGCCCGGCCATACCCTCCTGCGCGTCACTACCGCTAATATTGAAAACTCGGCCCTCGAGACGGGCTTCGGTCTCGTGGTCATTGACTAGGTCCCACCACTTGAGTTTCAGCGGCGGCAGTTCGATGGTTCCGGGTTCGGTGACAATGACCGCGTAACGTTGTTTCAGGTGACCGATAATTTGACCATTTTCGAAGCGATTATCGATGTAACAGAAGATCGGTCGGCAGCGATTCCGCCGGCAGGCCCTGCGCGATAATGTTGAGGCTCCAGTCGAGCGAATCCCCGACCTGCAGCTGGTTCTCGTCATGGCTCCAGTGCTGGCTCAATTGCAGGTCTATCGCCGGCAACCAGAAGTTCCCGCTATAGCTCGCGGGTGGCGGTTTAACCTGCAGGGTTAGCGAATCGCTACGCCGAATGATTCGACGCTTATTTTCATTATCCACGATGGTGACACGATAAATCGCAGGCGACAATTCCAACGGTCCCGCCTGTGATGCAAACAGCGCGAACGCCTGTTCCAGCACCTCGAACTCGCGTCCTGCGCGTTCGACGCTGTAGTTCTTTTCAGGCGCGCTGCGTCGCACCTGGAGGCCTTTGGCATAGGGCTTTTCGGCGATGCGATCGTCCACCGGCAGGTTGTAATATAGCCGCGCGCTGAGCTGGGCCTGTTGACCGACATAGGGATTCGGCGTTGCGCTGTCCAGCTCGACGAAAACCCGCTGTTCGCCGATCGGGCGAGGTTTAACTTCGACGTAACGCGGCGAAGTCCAGCGTTCGCCATAACGAATCGCTGGAATTTTCAGCCTGCCGCTGCGGCGCGGCGTTATTTGCAGTCTCCATTGCATGCGATGCCCCGAGCTGCCTTTTTGATCCAGGCGGTCTATGCGCGAGTCTTTTTGCAGCAATTCGAAGTCTTGCTCGAGAAGACTGGTGTCCAGCGCGAATAGCGACGGCAGGCTATTGTCGTACTCGATGACGAGTAAAGCGATATCTCCGAGCTGGATGGATTCGGGCTGCAGGTAGGTCCGGTCGGCGCGGGCCGGCATTGCCAGTAGCAGCAGTAAAGATGAGGTGCAGAAAATCGTTCCGAATCTCATGAAAGTCATCGCGTCTGTTGCTGCTGTCGTTGGTAATCGCGAATAAATTTACGTCGAAACAGCTCCGATGACGCGGCCGGTAGTTTGCTGACCCAGCTTTCGACGAGTATTTGAGCCTGTATCGGGTTGATGCCGTTGCTCAGTGAAAAACGATCTCGCTGCTGTTCGCGCCCGTCGAATTGCTCGAAGGGATCGAGTTGGCCCAGCTGTACCGAGGCACCGTAACCGGATTCCAGTCGCTGCTCGTCCGCGGGATTTGACGTTTCATTGCCGATAACGCCGGGGCGGGCTTCACCCTTGGGTTGCTCCGCCGAATGGCGTTGGCCGGAATCGGAACTACTGCCCGAGTTCTGTTGGTCGTCCACCTGCTGCTGTTGCCGGTAAAACTCGAGTAAGCGTTTGTTGTAACGCGCATCGACCAGGCCTGGATCCAGTGCCAAAGCCTGTTGGTACGCAGTAATTGCCTCCTCCGACCGGTCTAGCTTCGCCAGGGTATTGCCCCGGTTGTAATGGGCAAAAGCGGAATTTGCCTGGCTGAAAATCTCGAGCGCCTTGTGGTAGTTTCCAACGCGATAATAAGCGGCACCCTTTAGTAACGGATCTTGCGCCAGTGCCGCGCTGGTTTCGAACTCACCCTGCCGGTAAAAAGCATAGGCCTGATGTTCGCGGTGGCGCCAGATAGAAGCCGATTCGGCGGCTTCGGCTTCCCTCTCCAGCGGCAACACCACGGCGACGAGAACGATCCACAACAGGTTTCTGCGAAACAGCAACAGGGAAAAAGGCAGTGTCAGCAAGATCAGCCAGTAGCCTTCATTGGCGATGTCGTTAATGCCACCTGTCGAGGCCGTGCTTACCTCGACCAGGATATCGGCGCTGATGCGTGAGCCCAGCAGCGCATCGTAGGCGCCCGCGTCGCTTATACCGAGCATGATACCGCCGCCGGCGGCGGCTATCGATTCGAGCGCATCGAAATCGGTTTTCGCGAGTATGAATTTACCGCCACCGTCACGCAGGAGCATGCCATCGCCGTCGATCAATGGCCCTCCGGCGGCGGTGCCTATCGCCAGAATGGAAACCTGGTGTCCGCGGTCACGCGCCTCAAGCGCCGCCCTGACCGCGCTGGACTTTTCCGAACTGCCGCTGCTAATGACGATGATCTGGCCCTTGCCCGAGACCGACGCCAACAGCAAATCCTGCGCCCGTTCGATGGCCAGATTCAGACGAGCTCCTTCCAGCGGTAACATCCCGGGTTCGAGCGCATCGATAAACGCCAGCAGGGTGTTTGCGTCGCGCGACAACGGCGATAACACGAAGGCGGCACCGGCATAGACCACGAGACCGGTCTCGCCGTCGAAGTCGCTGCCGATGATTTCGCGCACGGCGGCAATGGCCTGGCTGAAACGGTCTGGTTTGACATCCCTTACCCGCATTGCCTGCGACAGGTCGAGCGCGATAATGCGCGCATTCGCCGATTCCATCAGCGGGCTCGATTGCGCGCGCCAGCCTGGGCCGGACGCGGCCAGCACGGATAAGGTCAGCACTAGCGCCAGTGGCCAGATAAGTTTTGTTGAAGGGGCATCGACCGAATCGACGACGCGCATATTGTTCAGCAAATGTGGATCGCACACCCTGTCCCACATCGAATGCCGCCCATTGTGCCTTGCAAACAACCAGAGCAGGATCCATAGCGGCGGCAATAGCGCCAGCCACGCCGGTGTTTGCAGCTGCAGTGAAGCCAGCTCGATCATGGCTGTAGAGACCTGCGGGACTGCAGTATGGTCGCGATTAGCAGTAGCAGTAACGCCAGCATCGATGCAGCCAGGGGCCAGACGAACAATTCACTGTGCGGTCGTTGAGTCTGGTAAGTGTGTTCCACCGGTTCGAGGTGGTCGAGCGCCAGGTAGATTTCCTCCAGTCGGCGCGAACTCGTGGCGCGGAAGTAGCGGCCACCGGTCAGTGCGGCAATCCTGCGCAGCATAGGTTCATTCAGAGCGATGCCGGCGGGTACGTTTTGCGCGCCGTAGGTGCGGGCGAGCGCTTCGTTGGTGCTGCCGACGCCAATGGTATAGATGGTTAGCCCCTGGTGCGCCGCGGCTGCCGCGACCAGAAGCGGATTGTCGAGGCCAGCGGTATTGCTGCCATCGGTTACCAGTATCAATACCCGGTTTTCGGCGCCCTGCTCCCGCATCGACTTGATGGCGATGCCGATGGCGTCACCGATTGCCGTATGCCGACCGGCAAGACCGGTGCTGACATCGAGCAGCAATTCCTTGAGCGTTGCCAGGTCAAAGGTCAGCGGCACGAAATTGTAGGCCTTGGTTCCGAACAGTATCAGGCCGAGCCGGTCTCCGTGTCGGCGTTCGATGAATTTCTCGACCACTATTTTGAGCACGTCGATCCGACTCGCAGCGCGCCCGTCGATACTCATATCGGTTTCACTCATACTGCCGGAAATATCCACCGCCAGCATCAAGTCGCGCCCGCTCTGACTGCGCGTCACCGGCTCGCCGAGCCAGAAGGGTCGGCTTGCGGCGATGATCAGCGCCAGCCAGAACAACCACAGGGCCAGGCCCGCAGTGGGGAAACCCGCATGAATCCGGACGGCGCTACCGACGCCGTAGCGATCAAGCAGCGGCACCGAGATGGCCGTTTCGGGGGATTCTGCCGGGCGCAGCCAGCGACGTAACAACGCGGGCAAAGGCAGCAAGAGCAACGCCCACCACCATTCGAAGCCGAGCATCAGTTTATCTCCTGCCGCAGCAGGCGCGGTTTGACCGCTTGCAACCAGGTTTCACACAGCTCGATCATTCGATTTGCCTCGAACTCTGCCTGGCGACGGTAAACAGTATTGCCGAAGATCTTGCCATGCCCGGCGCTGAAGCGATCGTCGCCCAGGGTTTCATCGAGAAAAACCAGCCATGCGAAACCGGTTAAGCCTTGCGGTTGGCGCTCCGGAAAGGCCAGTATCGCCACCTGTTTCAACCACCGTGCAAGCTGCAGCGACAGATGTTGCGTATCGCCGTGTTCGGCAAAGCTCGTACTAATGCCTCGAAGCTCGCTTGCGACGAGCCGCAAAAGCCGACGTCGTCGCCGTCGTCGCAACCAGAACAACAGGAGCCCGCAGCCGCTGACGGCTAAAATAATGAGCAACAGCTGTGCCGGCGCGAGCAACCACCATTCCGGTTCCCCGGGAGACCTGATGTCCTTCAGTTCGAGCAATAATTCGTCGCGGGTCATGTCAGACTTTCAGCGCCTGCGTTATTTGCTGGCTGATATCCTGGTTGCAGCAAACCGGTATCAACGGCAGCTTGAAGCGGCTGCACAGGGTTTCGATGCGGTTCTGGTGTCCTTGTTGGCACTGCCGCAACCAGTCGTCTTTATTCGAGCCGTCGAATTCGATCCCGTGTCTGTGCCCACCGCTCAAGACCGGGTAAAAACCGCTGGCCCAGGCGCGGATTTCGCTTTCGTCGTGAATCCAGAAAATATTGATGTCGTTATGCCTGGTCAGTGCGGAGATTATTTCCAGCGTCTCGTCATCGATGCCGATAAAATCGGTGACCAGCGCGACGATCGATCCGGGTTTTACCACGCGCTGCAGCTCGCGCAACAGAAAATTGAGGCGGCAGTCTTTGCTGGTCGGCGGTAGCTGAATGCGGCTGGCTTCGGTGAGATGATGAAACACCGACAGCAGGCCCGAGCGGCTCTTGCCCGGGCGCACCTCGTGATGTATTTCGGGTGTTACTATCAGGCCGCCGATACGATCACCGGCGAAGCTCGCGAGCCAGCCGATATGTGCTGCCGCCTGGGCCGCGGCCCAGGACTTGAACGCACGACGTGTGCCGAAAAACATCGACGCGGAAAGATCGATCGCAAGTAAGAAACGGCGTTCCTTTTCCTCTGCGTAAATCTTGGTATGAGCTTCACCGGTACGCGCCATGACACGCCAGTCCATGGTCCTGACGTCATCGCCGGCAACGTAGGCACGCGTTTCCTCGTACTCCATGCCGCGACCACGGGTGCGCTTGTCACGAGCGCCCGAACGATAACTCGCGCGCCGTCGTATGTTCGCCAGCGATAAGCCCGACAGGTGACTGCGAATGCTGATCAGGTCGTCGACGTCGATGCTGATTCCGGGCAGCTTTTCTGCGGGTGCCGCCATATTTCAACTTACCGGCACCCTGGCCAGCAATTCGTCGATGACATCGTCCGCCGACAGGCCATCGGCTTCGGCCTGGTAGGTCAGCAGGATGCGATGGCGCAGGATTTCATGCGCCAGTTGCTGCACGTCCTCGGGCGAGACATAATCGCGTCCTTCCAGCCAGGCAAGCGCACGGCTGCAACGGTCGAAGGCGAGCGACGCTCTCGGGCTGGCGCCATACTGGATCAAACCGGCGAGATCGCTGGAATAGGATTTGGGGCTGCGACTGGCGCCGACTAGCTGCGCGATGTATTGCTCGACCGGATCGGCGACAAATATATCGAGTACTTCTCTGCGGGCGTCGAACAGGACTTGTTGCGCCACCGGAAGCGCCGCTGGAACGGACAATTCCTGTTCATCCTGCAAGGCTTCCAGTCGCACCTTTTGCATGATGCGAATTTCGGATTCTACCGCCGGGTAGTCGATGACGACTTTCAACAGAAATCGATCCAGTTGCGATTCGGGTAAGGGATAGGTACCCTCCTGCTCGATCGGATTCTGGGTCGCCATGACGAAGTAGAGTTCGGGCAAGGCATAGGTCGTTTTGCCAACCGATATCTGGCGCTCTTCCATCGCTTCCAGCAGTGCCGATTGCACCTTGGCGGGAGCTCGGTTGATTTCGTCGGCTACGATGACATGATGAAACAGGGGCCCCTGCTGAAACACGAAGCTGCTATCCTGCGGGCGGTAGACGTCGGTGCCGGTCAGGTCGGCCGGTAACAGGTCCGGGGTAAACTGGATGCGTTGAAAGTCACCCTCCACCCCGCTGGCCAGCGTTTTGACCGCACGAGTCTTGGCCAGGCCAGGCGGGCCTTCGACCAGGATGTGCCCGTCGGCCAGCAGCGCAACCAGCATCCTCGAGGTCAGACGCGACTGCCCGAGAATCCGCGAATCCATGAATTCGCGTAATTCGCACAATGCCTTCCCGGTTGTATTCGACTCCTGTTCCGACATGGCCTGGGCTTGTTGGGTGAAAAGGCGAGGCGACTGTTAGGTAACGGGTTTTTATTGGTCAGCAGCCTCGCGTCCAGCATAAACACCCTTGTGCGGAAATTCCAGCCCCATCGAATGGCAGAGTCAGTCCAGGCCAAACAGGCGATTGGCGTTGGCGACAGTGGCGCTGGCGATGGTGTCGATCGATTCGCCGCGGATTTCAGCCAGTTTTTCCGCTACCAGTCGCACCCGGCCGGGATGATTCGGCTTGCCGCGAAACGGCGCCGGTGACAGCCAGGGGGAATCAGTTTCGATCAACAGACGCTCTAGCGGAACCTGGCGTGCCATATCGCGCACGTTTTGCGCCTGCTGGAAGGTCACGATGCCGGAAATGGAAATGTAAAACCCGAGTTCGATTGCCGCGCGCGCCATTTCCCAGTCCTCGGTGAAACAGTGCAAGACCCCTCCGACTTCCTTTGCATCGTGCCGGCGCAACAAATCGAGCGTATCCTCACGCGCGGCGCGGGTGTGCACCACCAGCGGCAGGCCGCATTCGCGTGCGGCCTCGATATGCGTGACGAAACGGCGGCGCTGCCAGTCGGGCGATTCAGGCTGATGAAAATAATCGAGCCCGGTTTCACCGATGGCGACCACGCGCTCGCGTTGCGCCAGTTCGCAAAGTCGCTCGACATCGGGTTCGGTGGTATCTTCGTAATCCGGATGCACGCCGGCGGTGCAATAAACCTGCTCATAATTTTCGATTAGCCGGTACATGTCGTCGAAGGACTCGAGGGTAACGCCGATACAAACCATGCGCATGACGCCCTCGGCTTCGATCGTACTCAGCAGAAGATCGAAGTCATCGTCGTAGTCGCTCAGGTCGATGCGGTCGAGGTGGCAATGTGAATCGAAAAACATGCTCGCTGTAACTAGGGTATCAAAAAAAGATAACGCGGCCGGGCCGCGTCATCGATAGTCGGGAATTATAGATTCGATTGAGCCGGGAATACAGCAGCACGCCCTGCCCGGCCAAAATTACATGGTGTGGGTCGGCCGATCGGCCTGCAGCGCACCGGCGAGAAAGCCTTCGATCTTGTTACGAGTGGTGCCATTGTCCTGGGAGCTGAACTGCACCCCTATTCCGGCTGCCTTGTTGCTCTGTGCACCCTGTGGCGTAACCCAGATAATCTTGCCGGCAACCGGCAGGCGCTCCTTGTCATCCATCAGGCTTAACAGCATGAATACCTCGTCACCGAGGGAGTACTGTTTGTTGGTCGGTATAAACAATCCGCCATTCTTGACGTAAGACATGTAGGCGGCGTAAAGCGCGCTTTTGTCCTTGATGTTGAGCGAAAGTATACCTTGACTACCGGGTGCGCCCATCAGATATATCTCCGGGTAAGTATTTGTTTTAATGATATTAGCACGTCTTCCAGCTGAAGTTGGAAATCGAGGTTATTTTCTTCGATTTGCATCTGTTTTTGTGCACGTTGTCGCAGATCTAGCAGCAGCTGTGCTCTTGCCCGATCGGCACCCGTCGCCGGGTTGCCGGCGGCGTCGACCCCACTACTCTGGTAGCAATAAGCGGTCAAAGTCAGGTTCACCAGCCGACGCACCACCGGTAATTCCGATGCTAGTAACTCGCCGCAAAAATTGGACACGCCGAGGTCGCCGCGCAGGAACTGGCTGAATCGGGCTTTAAACTGCTCTACTAGCGAGGCATAGTCATGTTGCTGCAGCTTCAGCGCCAGTACCGGGTCACCGTTTGCATACTCGAGGTAGCGCTCGGAGTCCTGTTGCGACATACCCTGCTCGCTCAACCAGGCGATCGACTGTTGCGCCGTGGGTGGGTTGATGCTCCAGGATTGACAACGGCTGCGCAGCGTAATCGGTATGCGCCCGCGATTATGTGTTAGTAATAATATCAATATTCCCGCGGCAGGTTCTTCCAGGGTTTTGAGCAGGGCGTTGGCGCTAGCCTTGTTCATCGCTTCCGCCGGGTAGATAACGGCGATCTTGAGGCGGTCGTATTGATGCGTCAGTGACACCTCATGTATTAGATTACGTATCTGCTCTATCTTGATGTTTTTGCTTAATTTTTTACTTTTTTCATCAGGCTCCAGCGTGACCAGGCTGAAATCGGAATAAGTCCCGGCAAGCATCATGCGGCAGGCTTCACAGGCGCCACAGGGATCGAGTTCTCGCGCCTGGTCACACAGCAGTAGCATCGACAGGTGCCAGATGAAAGCGCTGAGATCCTGGTCGCTCGTGCTATCGATCATCACCGCGTGCGGCAGGTGCTGTTCGGAATTAAGCTGCAATGCCCGTTGCAGGAGCGGTGTTTGCCAGGGCAGGTACTGCGGGTCGATTCCGTCCACTAGTCGCCCGTCGTCGTGGGTTCTAGCGTTAGCTCGAAGCGCTGGTTCACGGCATCGATAATCGCCCTGCTGACCTGATCCCTGCTTTGAGCAGCATCTATCACACGGTATCGAGCCGGATCGGTCGCAGCGATCTGCAAGAATGCGTCGCGCACGCGGGCATGGTAGGCGGCGCCTTTTTTCTCGAAACGATTCTCGCTACCGCCGCGATCCTCGGCGCGTTGCAGCGCGATCGATTCGGACAGGTCGAGAATCAGCACCAGCGCGGGTTGAAATTCACTGACGGCGATGTCATGCACCCGTTCCACGGTGTCGAGCCCCAGATTGCCGGCAATACCCTGGAAAGCTCGGCTGGAATCGGCGTAGCGATCGCTGATGACCCATTGATTCGCCGCCAGCGCCGGCCATACGGTATCACGCAGGTGAGCGCGACGGGCCGCATACATGAGTAGAAGTTCGGTCATATCGTCCCATTTCTCCGGCTCACCGGTTACCAGCAGTTTGCGTATATCCTCGGCTGCGGGTGAACCACCCGGTTCGCGCGTCAATATCGCCGCGTGTCCTTGAGCCTGCAGCGACTGCAGCAAGCGGCGAGATTGAACGCCCTTGCCCGAACCGTCGACGCCGTCGATCACAATCATTCTGTTCGGTTTTTCTTCTGTGGTCACGAGATTGCCTGGATCCGGTTATCAATTACCGCCCAACTGGTAACGCTTTACCGCGGCGTTATGCTCTTCGAGTGTCTCCGAAAAGTGATGCGTGCCATCGCCCTTGGACACAAAATACAGCGCTTTTGTTTTAGCCGGATGCAACGCCGCGCGGATGGAATCGAGTCCCGGGAGCGCAATCGGTGTGGGCGTCAATCCCGCGCGCAGATAGGTATTATACGGCGTGTCTTTCTTTAAATCCCGAAATCGGATGTCGCCGTCGAAACTCTCTCCCAGGCCATAAATGACAGTGGGATCGGTCTGCAGGCGCATGTTGCGTTTCAGGCGCTCGGTGAACACGCCGGCAATCAACGGGCGTTCGAATCCGGCGCCGGTTTCCTTTTCGATAATCGAGGCCAATATCAAAGCTTCATAGCTCGATTTCAGCGGTAGATCGTTTTCCCGTTGATTCCACTCCCGCTCCAGATGCTGCTGCATGACCTGGTAGGCGCGACGCAGGAATTCAATGTCGCTGGTGCCCTTCGGAAAGCGATAAGTATCCGGGAAAAACATGCCTTCGGGGTGTTGATCGGGATAGCCGATCAGGCGCATGATTTCCTCGTTGGTTTTGTCTTCCAGCTGGTGTTCGATGATGGGATCCCTGGCCATAGCATCGAGCATCTGGCGGAAGGACCAGCCCTCGATCACGGTGAAGCTGTACTGGATGGAACTGCCGCTAACAAAGACCTCGATCAGGTCATCGGGCGTTTGCCCGGATTCGAGCTGATATTCCCCCGCCCTTACCCGGGTTTCCACGCCCTTGAGCTTGGCCAGCAGAATAAAGAGCCAGGGATCCTCGATAATCTTCTGCATGGTCAGGTCTTGCGCAATGATCTTGATATTGCTGCCAGACTTGATCAGGAAAACCCGCGGTTCCTGCAGGTTGACCTCGCCGTGCTGGAAATCGAGCAATTGATAAGTCAATATCCCGACGACCAGCACGAACCCGAGCAGGCTCCAGGAAATCAAACGTTTGATTAATTTTATCATCAGCTGTAGCGGCCGCTATCTG
The DNA here is from genome assembly GCA_009937625.1 of Gammaproteobacteria bacterium. Lineage (GTDB taxonomy): Bacteria > Pseudomonadota > Gammaproteobacteria. Next base: position 14,078 of record JAACFA010000077.1, read on the forward strand.
GCACCTATATCAGCGCCTCCTGCGACCCCGACCCAGGAACCTCGAGAAAACCATGCCGGCGCCGTAAAACGGTTCCCGCGATTGCGATTCAGGCAGCGATACCGCTAATCGGCGTAAATCGATCTTGAATTCCCGGCAGGCATTCACGGTGCATCAGATTAACTTGAATACGCAGGTGCCGTTGGTGCCACCGAATCCGAAGTTGTTACACATCGAGACTTCAAGTTTCAAATCGCGCGCAGTATTGGGCACGAAGTCGAGATCGCAGGCGGGATCCAGATTATCCAGGTTGATGGTCGGCGGTGCGACCTGGTCGCGCAGCGCCAGGACAGAAAATATGGCTTCGATTCCGCCGGCCGCGCCGAGCAGGTGCCCGGTCATCGACTTGGTCGAGCTGATCGCCGTTTTGTAGGCATGGTCGCCGAGGGCCAGTTTAACCGCCTGCGCTTCAGCGATATCGCCGGCCGGGGTGGAAGTGCCATGGGCATTGATATAGTCGACATCTTCCGGGTTGAGACCGGCGTCGTTCAGTGCATTGAGCATGCAGCGAGCCGCACCCTCTCCGCCCTCGGACGGGGCCGTCATATGGTAGGCGTCGCCGCTCATGCCATAGCCAACGAGTTCACAGTAGATATCGGCGCCGCGTTTTTTTGCCATCTCGTACTCTTCGAGCACGACCACGCCGGCACCGTCGCCGAGCACGAAGCCATCACGGTCGACGTCCCAGGGACGGCTGGCCGCTTCCGGGTCGTCGTTACGGGTCGACAGCGCGCGCGCCGCCGCGAAACCGCCGACGCCGAGTGCGCAAGTCGCCATTTCCGCGCCACCGGCGACCATGACGTCGGCATCGCCGTAGGAAATCATGCGCGCGGCGTCACCGATATTGTGCGCGCCGGTAGTACAGGCGCTGACGATCGAAATATTGGGACCCTTGAGGCCGCGCATGATCGACAGGTTTCCGGAGACCATGTTGATGATGGAACTGGGAACGAAGAACGGCGAAATTTTCCGCGGCCCGCCGGCAACATAGGCATCGCGATTTTTTTCGATTGTCGGTAAACCACCGATACCGGAACCGATGGCGACACCGATTCGATGCGCATTTTCATCGGTGACTTCGATACCGGAATCGTCCAGCGCCTGGACGCCGGCAGCAATACCAAAATGGATAAAGGTATCCATTTTCTTGATGTCCTTGACCGACAGGTATTCAGTAGCGTCAAAATTTTTGACGGAACCGGAAATGCGAGTCGAGAATTGGCTCGCATCAAAGGCAGTGATTAGTGCAATCCCACTCTTTCCGGCAACGATGCTTTCCCAGGACTCTGCTACTGTGTTGCCAACCGGAGTCAATAAACCGAGCCCCGTTACTACGACACGACGTTTTGACAAAATTCAATCCTCTTCAGCTAGGGTGCTACTCGATCAATAAATGAAAATGCCGCTTAACATGCGAGATGGTAAGCGGCATCCTTCGATTCGAGTAACTTTTTTATAGGTTAGCGTTGACGTAGTCGATAGCGAGTTGAACACTGGTGATCTTTTCCGCCTCTTCGTCCGGAATCTCGGTTTCGAATTCTTCTTCCAGTGCCATAACCAGCTCTACAGTATCGAGGGAGTCAGCACCTAAGTCATCGACAAAGGATGCCTGGTTGGTCACTTCCTCTTCCTTGACGCCTAATTGTTCTGCAACAATTTTTTTCACACGTTCTTCAACAGAGCTCATTTTAAGAG
>JAACFA010000294.1 GCA_009937625.1 Gammaproteobacteria bacterium
GGTCGTCTCCAGCCTCGAGCGCGACGGTGGCGACGTGGAACGCGACCTGCGCTGGGGCGTGTACTGCGTGTTCGAGGCGCCCAACGATTACAGCACCGCCTGCTTCAGGCAGTACGGCATGAATACCGACGACAGTGGCCGCTACTCGGCGATGTACAAGCCGTTTCACCTGATCGGGCTCGAGCTCAACATCTCGATTCTTAGCGCGGCGCTGCAGGGGCGGCCAACCGGCAGCCCGGTCTGTTTCAACGCCGACGCGGTCGCCGTGGCCAAGCGCGATCTCGAGCCCGGAGAGTCGCTTGACGGCGAGGGTGGCTACACCGTCTGGGGCAAGTTGATGCCGGCCAAAGCCAGCGTCGCCGCGGGCGCCCTGCCGATCGGGCTGGCCAGCGATATCAGGCTGAAGCAGGCGGTTGCAAAAGACCAGGTGGTAACGAACGATGACGTCGAGCTGAGCGCGGACACCCAGGCCTGGCGGGTGCGTGCCGAAATGCTGCAACGATTTAAGCCCTGATCGAGCCTGCGGATCCTGTTGCTGCTAGTCCTGCAGCAGGCGGTTGGCGAGACCGTTAACCACGGCGAGCTCACACTGTTCGGGCGTCAATTGGGTACTGTCCGGGCGGGTACGGCCCTGCATCAGGTTGGCGACGCCATCGACATGGTCGCCGCTGTTGGCCAGCACGTGGTAGAGCTCGTGCGCGAGCGCTATACCGGGATCGTCCACGTCCAGCATCAGCCAGACGCTGTTGGTGAGCCACGGCCGCCTGCGGGTATTGCCGATGCCGAAGGCCTCGCCGGTAAACTGCGCCTGCATGCGCGTGTCGCGCGCAAATACCACCGTCGCGTGTCTCGAATCGGCCGTCTCGAGCAGCGTGCGCGCGCTGCCGGTGGACAGGTCGCGCAGGTAATCGTCGCCGTCGAAGGCGCGAATCGAAACATCCCCGGGGAGCAGGTTGCATTGCCAGAGAATGTCGTAGGCGGTTTGCAGGGCCTGCTCGACCGTCCGCCGCGTCCAGCGCGGATCGAGCACCAGCACGTCCAGCGGCAGGAAAACGCCGACTCTGGTTTCAGGCCGGCTTATGACGAGATCGGGTAACGGCTCCAGCCGTATCGGCGCCGCGGCGAGCGGATCCGCGATGTAACCACTGCTGACCCAGTCGAGCGCGCCACTGCCCGGATCACCGTAGCGCTGGCGCAATTCGGCAACGATATCGGCCGCGCGCAGGTCGCGGCGCGACATCTTGAGCCTGGCGGCGAGGGCCGTGACGCGCGCCACCGCGTAACTCGACCCCGAAACCCGGGTCGACTTGCCGGAATAATCCATGGTGTCGAGGCGTTCCGCCGGCACCAGGTAATCCACCGATATCCGGCCCCAGTTGGTGCGCTCGGCCGGGCGCACGAAGTCGTCGGCGGAAGTCACTACCACGATGTTATCGAGATCGAGCGCGGCCGGGTAAACGGGGCGTTCATCGATGTCACGTCCGTCATTGCCCGCCGAAACGATGAACAGCATGTGGGGATGGGCGCGCGCGGCGCGCGCAAAGTCGGCCCAGTCTTCCTGCCGGTTGCTGCCGAGCGGCATGCCGACGATATCGACCTGGTTGCTGGCCGCGTGTTCGACCAGCGCCTGCATGCGCGACATGTCGGGCCGGGGATAGCGATAGGGCACCAGCTCGATACCGGGCGCTTCGCGCAACAGCAGCGACGCGGTGCGGGTGCCGTGGCGCTGTACGAAGAAACCGGAGTTGACCGGGTGGGCATCGAACGGTAAATCGTCCATTTCCCAGAAATCGAATCCGATGAGTCGATTGTTTTCGTCCCGGGCCAGGCGGCGATTGATTTCCGGTAAGCGGTAATTGACGCCGGAGTCGACCATGCCGACGCGCAGCGGAGTCGCATCCCCGGGATGCTTCAGGGCCTTGTCGGCGGCGCGTTCGACGAATAGCAGCGGTGGATTCAGCCAGTCGGGTTCACCCTGCGGTGCCAGCGCCGCATCGAGCGACTCGATGCTGATCGCCTGACCGTTCTCGCTGTAACGGATCTGGCGCGCGACCTGCAGCTCGCAGTCCGAGTCCAGCGCTACCAGTACCAGCGGATCGCCAAACCTGTTGTAAAGCGAACCGACGAAGCGCGTCGGACGACCACTGCGATCGATAACGTCGAGCTCGACCCGGTAGGCCTCGTCCACCTGCAGGTGGAAACGAGTACCGATCTGCGTGCCGCGAAAGGTGATGTCGGACTTGCTGGCCGGCGCCTCGGCATAACCCGCCGCCGGGGCCGCGGTCGCTTCCCATGCCTGGCAGGAGTCACCGGTAAAAGCCAGCAGCCGGCGTGGTTGCCACTCGCCCGCCCCGGCAATCATGCAAGGCAGCAAACCGTTTCTGGATAATTCCACAGGCCGGGATTATATCCTGCATTGGTGCGGGCGGGCACCGTCGGCCCGGCAAGATCTCGTCGGCAAACGGCACATACACAATTCGGCATTACCTCCACGCACGGTTACGTTACACTCGCTATCCATGCTTGCGTTCATTCTCGCCGTATTTCTGCTGCTGATTACCCCCGGACCGGGCGTGCTATCGACCGCCGGGGTCGGCGCCGCGTTCGGCTTTAAAGCGGGTTTACGCTACGTGTTCGGGCTGTGCATCGGCACCAACCTGGTGGCGCTGATCGTCGTCTCCGGCCTTGCGGCAATCATCCTGGCGACCAACTGGGCGCGTAACACCCTGCTGGTGCTGTCGGCGCTGTACCTGCTCTACATTGCGGCTCGCATCGCCTTCGCCGGCAAAAAGATCGCCTTCATCCACGCCGAGGAAATCCCGGGGATACGCGACGCGCTGATATTGCAGATCATCAATCCCAAAGCCTACGCGGTCAACATGACCTGGTTCACCGGCTTCGTGCTGGTTCCCGAGTCGCTGGTCGCGGAAACGCTAATCAAGTTTTTCGTAATCAACCTGATCTGGATTCCCATCCACCTGCTGTGGCTGGCCGCGGGGAATCTCGTCAACCGGCTCGACCTGAGCCCACGCACCCATTTCCTGATTAATGGCGCAATGGCGCTGGCGCTGGTAATCGTCGTCGCCCTGGCAATCGTTTCCCTGCTCTAAATTCCTGCGGGAGGCTGGCGCTATTCGAATAAATTTGGGGTCGGAGTAAAAACTTCGGAAAGACTAGTTATAGATCGAACAGCTTTCCAGGGTTAAGGATATTGTCGGGATCCATCATGCGCTTGGTCTTACGCATGAGCTCGATCTCCGCCTCGCTGCGGGTGTACTTCAGGTAGGCCTTTTTCTCGAGACCGATACCATGTTCTGCCGACACCGACCCGTGCAGCGCCTGCAATGGAAAATAAACCATTTCGTCGACCGCGTTGCGGTCGCGCTCGCGGCCGGGGTAAATCGAGAAATGCAGGTTGCCGTCGCCGATGTGTCCGTAGGCAAACAGCTCGGCATCGTTAAAGCGCGCGGTCAGTTCGGAGCGCACCGATTCGACGTAGTCCGCCATCGCCTCCAGCGGCAGGCTGACGTCGTAACCGTAAATCAGGTCGAACTTTTTCTGCTCCGGTTCGAAGTTTTCGCGAATCTGCCAGAAGCGGGCCCGCTCGGTCTCGGACGCGGCAAGCGCACCGTCGGCAATCTCGCCCTGCTCCAGGCAGGTGGTCAGCAATGCTTCGAGTTTTGCGCGACCCTGGTCGATATCGGCAATGAATACGTCCATCAGAATGTAAAACGGCGTATCGCCGTCGAGCGGCGGCTCGACGCTCGAGCAGGGCCCGGTGTTGAGCTGGTAAAAGTCGCGCCACAGCACTTCGAAGGCGGCGAGCGCGCCGGGCAAGGCGGCGTCGAAATAACGCAGCAGTTCCATCACCTGGTCCCAGGTCGGCACCGCCAGCAGCGCGGTTTCGGTTGCGAGCGGTGCCTCGTGCAGGCGCAACACGGCGCGCGTGACGATCCCGAGCGTGCCTTCCGAGCCGAGAAAGAGTTGCCGCAGGTCGTAACCGGTATTGTTCTTCAGCATGTCGAACATCGAGGAGACCACGCTGCCGTCGGCGAGCACGACCTCGAGGCCCAGCACCTGGTCGCGCATCATGCCGTAGCGCAGCACGCGGACGCCACCGGCGTTAGTCGCGATGTTGCCGCCGATAGTGCAGGAAGCACGAGCGCCCAGGTCGAGCGCGAACATTAGCCCGTCCTCGGCCGCACGCTCGTGCACGGCTTGCAGGATCACACCGGCCTCCACGACCATGATGCGCGCACGCGCATCCATCGATTCGATCCGGTTCATGCGTTCGGTGGACAACACGATATCCGTGGCGCTCGACCAGTGCCCGCCGGCAAGCCCGGTCATGCCGCCCGCCGGCACCACTACCTGGCCCGCCGCGTGGCAGGCACGCATCACTCGCGACACCTCGTCGGTAGAGCGCGGCCGCACCAGCGCCAGCGCCTGCAGTGCCGAGCCGGACCAGATGCCGGCACTGCGCCCGGCGAGCGCGTCACCGCTCAGGACACCGGCTTCGCCAACGATGGCTTCGAGCTGCTGCAGCAAGTCTTCGGTTTGCGCGGACATGAAAGGCATTCTAGACGCGATAATGCCGATTGACGAGTCTCTATGACTAAACGTAGCATCGGCATTCGAATCCGACGATGGTGAGAAAGTACCGATGGCCAGGACTTGCGGCGAAGCCCTGATGCAGTTGCTCGAAGCCTATGGCGTCACTACCGTGTTCGGGATCCCGGGTGAACACACGCTCGAGCTTTACCGCGGCATCGGCAACGCCAAGCTGCGCGCGGTCACGCCGCGCAACGAACAGGGCGCGAGCTTGATGGCGGACGGCTACGCCCGCGTCACCGGCGAACCCGGCGTGTGCACGCTGATTACCGGCCCCGGCGTGACCAACGCCAGCACCGGCATCGGTCAGGCCTATGCCGACTCGATCCCGATGCTGGTAATTTCGAGCGCCAACGACCGCCCGTCGCTCGGCCGCGGCTGGGGACGCCTGCACGAAACCACCGACCTGTGCGCGATCACGCGGCCGATTACCGCCTTCAGCGAAATGGTGCTCGACCCGGTCGAACTGCCCGGGCTGATCGCGCGGGCCTTCGGCATCTTTCGTTCACAACGGCCGCGCCCGGTGCACATCGCGATTCCCCTCGATGTTCTCGAAACGCCGGTAACCGAAGACTGGAACGCGCAGGCGACGGGCAAACTGCCCTCGCCCGCGCTGTATGAGATCAACGCAGCGGCAAACCTGTTGGCGAAGGC
>JAACFA010000078.1 GCA_009937625.1 Gammaproteobacteria bacterium
TTTGAGCTCACCCCCCTGCTCTATCAACCAGGGACTGTAACTCACTATGTTCTCGCGCGGGCTGGTATTGGAATATATCCTGATCCAGCCTTTGAGGCCCTGTACGCCCAGAACATGCCCAACACAGATCAAATCATCCTGGTGTTGGTCCATCACCCATTAAGCTGCGGCCTTGGCAGCTCCCTTGATCAGGTGGGCGACGCGTTCACTGGGTTGCGCGCCTTTCGACATCCAGTACTCGATACGTGCCTCGTCGAGGCGCAACTCTTCTTCCTGGCCACGGGCCTTGGGATTGAAGAATCCGACCCGCTCGATATAGCGGCCGTCGCGCGGGCTGCGGCTATCGCTCACCACGACGTGATAAAACGGACGTTTTTTCGAGCCACCGCGTGCCAATCGAATTGAAACCATAAATAAACTCCAAATAAATAACGGCAAAACATCGCCTCTTTTTCCCGGCAGGCAACACCATGCCGCTGACCCTGGGGTCAGAAGACCGCGTATTGTACCTAAATAAACCTGTCTGTGAAGCCCGAACGCCCTGTTTTTTCGGGTTTTTTTGAGCCCAACGGGTAGCCCGGCTACATCGGAAAACCGGGTGGAAGACGCCCCTTCATGCCGCGCATCATATTGGCCATACCACCCTTACTGCCCATTTTCTTCATCATGCGCTGCATTTGCTTGTGTTGTTTCAGCAATCGGTTGACGTCCTGTATCTGGGTACCGGAACCCTGCGCGACGCGACGCTTGCGCGAACCGTTGATGACTTCGGGTTTGCGCCGTTCCAGCGGCGTCATGGAGTCGATAATCGCGACCATGCGTTTCATTTGCCTGGTGTGGGCGGGATTTTGCATCGCCTGCGATACGCCGGCACCCATGCCGGGTAGCTTGTCCACCAGGTTTGCCAGACCACCCATTTTATCCATTTGTGTAAACTGGTCGCGTAAATCTTCCAAATCGAAACCTCTGCCCTTTTTGACCTTGCGCGCCAGCCTTTCCGCTTTTTCGTGATCGACTTTATCCTGCGCCTGCTCCACCAGCGACAAAATATCGCCCATGCCGAGGATTCGAGACGCGATTCGGTCGGGATGAAAGGCTTCCAGCGCATCGGTCTTTTCACCGGAACCGATGAACTTGATCGGCTTACCGGTAATATGGCGTACCGACAGCGCCGCGCCGCCGCGCGCATCGCCGTCGATCTTGGTCAGAACCACCCCGCTCAGGGGCAAGGCGTCGTCGAAGGCCTTGGCGGTCCTGGCAGCGTCCTGACCGGTCATGCTGTCGACCACGAACAGGGTTTCGACCGGATCCACGGCATCGTGGATGGCGCGAATTTCATCCATCATCTGCTGATCGATCGCGAGCCGTCCCGCGGTATCGATGATCAGCACATCCACGCCTGCCTTGCGCGCCGCCTCGACCGCGTCACGCGCTATAGACACGGGCTTCTGGTCTTTGTTGCTGGGGTAGAATTCGGCGCCGACCTCGGTCGACAGCGTCTGCAGCTGATCGATTGCGGCCGGGCGATAGACGTCGGCGCTGGCCACCATGACCGACTTTTTATCGCTTTCGCGCAGCCGGCGCGCCAGCTTTGCCACCGTCGTGGTTTTACCGGCACCCTGCAAACCCGCCATCAGTACAATCACCGGCGGCTTATGATTCAGATCGATCGTGGCCTGCGATTCGCCCATGATCGCAACCAGTTCATCGTTAACGACTTTAACCAGGGCCTGGCCGGGCGAGAGGCTACCGACGACTTCCTGGCCAAGCGCTTTTTCCCGCACATTGTCGATGAAATCCTTGACTACCGGCAGGGCGACATCGGCCTCGAGCAGCGCCATCCGCACTTCACGCAGACTGTCGCGAATATTGTCTTCGCTGAGCCGACCCTGACCGCGCAGGTTTTTCAGCGTTTTGGATAGTCGATCGGTCAGGTTTTCAAACATCAAAAGATCTCGTCATTTCTAGATGGGCGGCAGTATAACGTAGCTGCCAGGTAAGTGGGGGACAGTATACTTAATCCCCGCGGGAATTAAGTATACTGTCCCCGCAATAGCGCCCTGGCTAAAATATGAATATTTCGCCGCCTTTGATCTGATGCACATTGAAGTCCGGCATGGCTTCGACGCATTCCTGGTAAATCAACTCTTCGTCACCGGGCTTGAAATGCGTCAACCAGACGTCCGGACGGTGTTTCATCTTGAGGACATCTGCGCCCAGCAGGCTAGGGCAATAGTGTTTCGAAATCTTGCTGATCTCGAGATCGTGGTTCGAGAACGCCGATTCGACGAACAAAAGGTCGATGTTTTCATAACGATTCAGCACTTGCCACAGGTTGTCATTGGTCGTCGTATCGCCGCTGAAGGCGACACTGGCGCGACGCGAGGACAGGCAATAACCAACCCCGGGCACGGTATGGTTGACCTCTATCATCTCGATATCGCGCGACCTTATCGACACCACATTGCCTGGATTCATGACTTCGAATCGAATCGAGGGATTGTCCCTGGTTGGCAGTTCCGAAAAATCAGGCCAGATAACCCAGTTGAATACATGCGCCTTCAGGGCCTGGATCGTTTTTTCCTGGGCATGCACGATAATGGGTTCATCATGCACACCGAACATGCTGTCGGCCAGCAGCGGCAGGCCAACGATGTGATCCATGTGGGAATGGGTCAGAAATATATGACGGATACCGGTCATATGATTGAGCGGCAAATCGCCCAGACCGGTACCTGCGTCTATCAACAAGTCATCATCGATCAGGAAGGAGGTCGTGCGTAGATTGGCACCTATACCGCCGGCCCACCCGAGTATTTTAATTTGCATAAGGTTTAATTGCTTTCCTGTACAACTATCCGAAATGCATCCAATGCCTCGATAATTTTATAGCAAACCCTAACAGGATTGGTGCAATTATTTATCCTGTTACCTAACTAATAAATATCAGGCATCCCAAGCTGACCAATTATAATACAGCCCCTGAATTATAAATCCGAGCTGGTTCACAAATCTTTTGCGGCCGGATTTTACGCCCCAGGCGCTGCCAGCGGACCTGAATTCCGCATCGAGACGTTACTCGGGCTAGTGCGGCAAGCCTAATTTTCAGTTACACTTCTTCCCCTGAGCCAATGATCAAAAACCATGTTCCCCACCGTCGCTAGCTCGCTCGCTACCCTTTGCTACTGCCTGTCCGCGTTGCTGATTTACAAGCAGCTCGGTTCCGAACAACACCAGCGATGGGTTGCGCTCGCTCCTGCGGTCGCCGGTATGTTGCTGCAGGCGGCTGCCCTGAACGTTCTAATCATTCGACCGCAGGGGCTCAACCTGGGGTTCTTTGCCGCATTCGCATTGATTGGCTGGCTGATTTCGATTCAGATTCTGCTGAGCTGCATTTACCGACGCATCGAAAGCCTTGGCATCATCGTGTTCCCAATCAGCGGCCTGGCCGGCATGGCGGCCAGCCTGCATTTTGCGGATCACCTGATCAGCACCCCCAGCAACGCGATCCAGGGTCATATCATGGTCTCGGTGATCGCCTACAGCCTGATAACACTGGGCGCTTTTCAGGCGGGCTTGCTGGCCTACCAGGATCTATCCATCAGGCATCATCATCCGGGGGGCTTTATTCGCTTTCTGCCGCCTGTGCACGACATGGAAACCCTGCTGTTTCAGTTTCTCGCCTTCGGGTTTCTTTGCCTCAGCGCCTCGCTGCTGACCGGGTTCTTTTACCTGGAGGACATATTTGCGCAGCACCTGGTACACAAGACCGTATTATCGATCGTGGCCTGGATTATTCTCGGAGTCCTGCTGTTTGGCCGGTTCAGGTTCGGCTGGCGCGGCATGACAGCAATCCGCTGGACCCTGGCGGCCTTCGTTTCTCTGATGCTTGCCTTCTTCGGTAGCAAGCTGGTGCTGGAATTCATCCTGCAATAAGGCGCGGCAACCCTGTTGAACGATATCCCGTTATACTGGCTGTTTATTGCTTTCGTCACGTTAATCATGATTTCGGCCTTTTTCTCGGGGTCGGAAACAGGGCTAATGAGCCTGAACCGCTACCGGCTCAGGCACCTGGCCGACAACGATCATGGCGGCGCCATCCGCGCCGTTGAGTTATTAAAACGCCCCGAAAAACTGATCACGCTGATACTGCTCGGCAACAATTTCATCAACGTTTTGATTACCCAGCTGGCCACCTATATCGGCTACCGGCTTTACGGCGAGGCAGGCATTGCAATTGCCGCCGGCGTTTTGACCCTGGTTTTGTTACTGTTTGCCGAGGTCACGCCAAAAACGCTGGCGGCGACCAACCCGGAAAAAATCGCGCTCCCCGCGGCTTATGTCTACCGGCCAATGTCGAAATTAATGCTGCCGCTGGTCGCCGTCATCGAGTGGTTGGCAAAGATGATTCTGCGACTGTTTCAATTGACCGGCAAGGATTTCGCTAACGATGCGTTGACCTCGGATGAACTGCGGGTTGCGGTCAGCGAGACCGGCGGCCTGATTCCCGATTCGCACCGTGACATGTTGCTCAGCATTATCGACCTGGAAAAAGTCAGTGTCGACGACATCATGGTGCCGCGCAGCGAAATCCAGGGAATCGACCTGGAAGATGACTGGTACGAAACACTCAAGCTTATCACCAACCTGTCCTATACCCGCATTCCGATCTACTCCGGCAACATCGACAACCTGATCGGCGTCGCTTTGATGCGCAAGATACTGCCGCTGCTGCTGAACGACGAATTCACCCCCGAAAGCCTGGTCGATCTGACCCGCGAGGGATACTTTATTCCCGAAAGCACCCCGTTGACCACCCAGTTGCTCAATTTCCGCAAGAACAAACGCCGCATCGGTTTCGTGGTTGACGAATACGGCGATATCCAGGGCCTGGTCACGATCGAAGACATCCTGGAGGAAATCGTCGGTGAATTTACCAGCGATCCGAGCGCGCTGCACCAGGACTTTTTCCAGGATGCCGACGGTAGCTTCCTGATCGATGGCTCGACCCACATTCGGGAGATAAACCGCAACCTGAATGTCTACCTGCCGACCAAGGGACCGCGCACCCTCAACGGCCTGATCATCGAACACATGGAATTCATCCCCGAGGCTGGCACCAGCGTCAAGATTGACGGTTACCCGATCGAAATCATGCAGATGAAAAACAACATGGTGAAAACCGCCCGGCTGTCGATACCCTCGGATCATGACGTTACCAGCCCCCAGTCCGAGCTGCCCCTGAATGGCTAAACAAAGTGCCCAGTTTCAGTGCCGCGAATGCGCGGTACTGTTGCCGAAATGGTCGGGCCAGTGCCCGGACTGCAAGAGCTGGAACAGCATCGAGGAACTGCCCGCGATAGCCGGCACTGCGAACGCGCGAACAGGCTGGCACGGTCCGGCTACACGTGCCGAGGTCATAACCCTCGACCAGGTACCGACCAGCGACAGCCCGAGATTCAGTAGCCAGATCGATGAGCTCGACCGGGTTCTGGGTGGCGGGCTGGTCAAAGGTTCGGTAATACTGCTGGGCGGCGACCCCGGCATCGGCAAGTCGACCATCCTGCTACAGTGCCTGACCGCGATCAGCCAGCAACACAGCGCGCTCTACGTGACCGGCGAGGAATCGCCGCAGCAGGTCAGCCTGCGAGCCAGGCGCCTGAACCTGCCGGGCGCGGACCTGCAGCTGCTCAGCTCGACCTGCGTCGAGGAAATCATTGTGCAGGCCGACAGCAGCAAGCCCACGGTGATGGTCATCGATTCGATCCAGACGATCTACAGCAACAGCCTGCAGTCGGCCGCCGGCTCGGTTAGCCAGATCCGGGAAAGCACGGCGATGCTGGTAAAATTTGCCAAACAGTCCAATGTGACGATCTTCCTGGTCGGGCATGTCACCAAGGAGGGTCAGCTGGCGGGACCTCGCGTGCTCGAGCACATGGTCGACACGGTACTTTACTTCGAAGGCGATACCGCCACCCGTTACCGCGTTATCCGCGCGGTCAAGAATCGCTTCGGCGCCGTCAACGAACTCGGAATTTTTGCGATGACCGACGCCGGCCTGAAACCGGTCAGCAATCCGTCGGCAATTTTTCTGGCACAGCACGATCAACCTGTTTCCGGCAGCGTCGTCATGGTGTCGCGCGAGGGCACTCGCCCTTTCCTGGTCGAAATCCAGGCCCTGGTGAGCGAATGCCACAGCGGTAATCCGCGGCGCCTCAGCGTCGGCCTGGAATCGAATCGACTGGCGATGCTGATCGCGATTCTGCAGCGTCACGGCAGCATCCCGCTCTACGACCAGGATGTTTTCATCAACGCCGTCGGCGGTGTACGCATCACCGAGACCGGGGCGGACCTGGCAATCATCCTGGCCATCCTGTCGAGCTACCGGGACCGCCCGGTCAACTCGCGCACGCTGGTTTTCGGCGAAGTCGGATTATCGGGAGAAATCCGGCCGGTAGCCAATGGCGAGGAACGCCTGCGAGAGGCCAGCAAACACGGATTCGTCAACGCGATAATACCCCGGGCCAACCTGCCCAAAGCCGGCACCTTCAAGGATCTGAAACTAACACCGGTCAGTCATTTAGCTGACACCCTGGATACATTATAATTTACTGATATCGATAGCGAGCAGCAGCATGGCCGAAAACAAAGACAACCTCAGGGATTTCGAAAAGTCCCTGCAACACCTCGAAAAAATCGTCAGCCAGATGGAATCCGGCGAACTCGGGCTGGAAGAGTCGCTGGAGCAGTTCGAGAAAGGCATAAAGCTGGCCAAGAACTGCCAGGACAAGCTGGCCAATGCCGAGTTACGCGTCGAACAATTGATCGAAAAGAACGGACTGCAACAAACCATCCCCTTCGAGGATCTGGATGAAGATTGATGCGCCGCTATTCGAGTCTCTTGTCGGGCAGTACCAGCAGCGAGTAGACGCAGCGCTGGATCGCTGGCTGCCGCCGGCCGACGTCAACCCGATGCGCCTGCACCAGGCGATGCGCTACGCCGTGCTGGCCCCCGGCAAGCGGGTGCGTCCGGTGCTGGTTTACGCGACGGCGACAGCGCTCGGGATCGATCTCGACCGCGTCGACGGTGCGGCCTGCGCGGTCGAAATCATTCATGCCTATTCGCTGATCCACGATGATCTGCCGGCAATGGACGATGACGACCTCAGGCGCGGCCGCCCGACCTGTCATCGCGAATTTGACGAGGCCACCGCCATTCTCGCGGGCGACGCGCTGCAGGCGCTAGCGTTTTACATCATCAGCCACGACCCGGAAATGACCACAGACGCAAGCGCGCGTCTGCAAATGATTGAAAACCTGTCGCTGTTCTCCGGCTCCCGCGGCATGGCTGGCGGTCAGGCCATCGACCTGGCGGCGGTCGGCAAATCGCTGAACATCGCCGAACTCGAAACCATGCATATTCACAAAACCGGCGCCCTGATCCGCACCTGCGTGCAGCTGGCCGCACTCAGCACCGACAATCTCGGTAAAACGCAATTCCAGGCGCTGGATTCCTACGCCAAGTGCATCGGCCTGTCGTTCCAGGTGCAGGACGATATCCTCGATGTTACCGGCGACACCAGCACCCTCGGCAAAACTCAGGGTGCAGACAGCGCGCGCGATAAACCGACCTTCCCATCGGTTATCGGTCTCGAAGCGTCCCAGGAAAAAGCACTGGAGCTGCATCACAACGCGCTGCAGACACTTTCGATATTTGGTGAGGAAGCCGATATTTTACGGTATATTTCGGCTTGGTTCGTCGAGCGTAGAAACTGAGCGTGGCGTCGTGCTGGACAACAGGCCATTGAATAATCTAAGCGAAACATATCCGATACTGGCGCAGGTCGACAGCCCGGCTGACTTGCGCGCGCTCGACGAATCCCAGCTACCCGAACTGGCGGCGGAAATTCGCGCCTTCCTGCTGCAGACCCTGGCGCAGACCGGCGGCCATCTCGCTTCAGGACTCGGATCGGTTGAGATCACGATCGCCCTGCACTATCTGTTCGATACGCCGCACGATCGGCTGGTTTGGGATGTCGGTCATCAGTGCTACCCACACAAGATACTCACCGGTCGCCGCGACCGAATGCCGAGCATGCGCCAGAAAGGCGGACTTTCAGGCTTTCCGAAGATAAGCGAATCCGAGTACGACCATTTTGGCGCGGGTCATTCGAGCACCTCGATCAGCGCCGCGCTCGGCATGGCGATTGCCGCCACCGCCCAGGGTATCGAACGCAAGACCGTGGCCATCATCGGCGACGGTGGCATGACCGCGGGCATGGCCTACGAGGCGCTTAATCACGGCGGCGCCATCGACAACGACCTGCTGGTTATTTTAAACGACAACGAAATGTCTATCTCGCCCAACGTGGGTGCGATGTCGAAGTACCTCTCCAGCATCTGGTCCGGCAAAATCTACTCCAGCCTGCGCTCGGGCAGCAAAAAGGTGCTGAAGCGTATCCCCAGCGCCTGGGAACTGGCCAAACGCGCGGAAGAGCATGTCAAGGGTATGGTGACGCCGGGGACCCTTTTCGAAGAGCTCGGGTTTTCTTATTTTGGCCCGATCGACGGGCACAACCTGGGCGATTTACTCTCCTTGATACGCAATCTGCAACAGCTGTCCGGACCGCGCATGTTGCACATCGTCACGCGCAAAGGACAGGGCTATCCCCCGGCGGAAGAAGATGCCTGCAAGTTTCATGGCGTCGGTCCTTTCGATCCCTCAACCGGCGATTTGAAATCCTCGAGCAAACCGGGCATGCGGGCCTATACCAGCATCTTTTCCGACTGGCTGGTCGCCAAGGGACAACAGGATTCGAAACTGCATGCGATAACGCCCGCAATGCGTGAAGGCTCGGGCCTGGTCAGTTTCTCCGAAGAAATGCCGGAACGCTATCATGATGTCGGCATCGCCGAGCAGCATGCGGTAACGCTGGCCGCGGGCATGGCGCGCGAAGGCCTCAAACCCGTGGTTGCGATGTATTCGACCTTCCTGCAGCGCGCCTACGATCAATTCGTACACGATGTAGCGGTGCAGGATCTGGACGTAACCTTCGCGGTCGACCGGGCCGGGGTAGTCGGAGCCGACGGCGCAACCCACACCGGGAATTTCGACGTGGCCTATTGCCGCTGCATCCCGGGCATCATCATGATGGCACCGGCGGATGCCGAAGATATGTTCAAACTGCTCAATACGGCTTATCACTATCCGGGGCCGGCGCTGGTGCGTTATCCGCGGGATAGCACCGCCAGGACCGAGAACGTCAATGTCGATGATTGCGTCGAAATAGGCACGGCATTACAGGTCCGTAGCGGCAAAAAAACCGCGCTGCTGGTGTTCGGCAGTTTATTGGCAAGCGCAAAAGCCATTGCCGAAGATCTCGACCTGAGCCTCGTCAACATGCGTTTTATAAAGCCTCTCGACGAATCCATGATTGTGGACATGGCATCAACTCACGATTACCTGGTCACTCTAGAAGACTCGAGCGTTGCCGGCGGCGCCGGTTCCGCGGTGCTCGAAGTTCTCAACCAGAAACAGATTCAAATTCCGCTATTACGCCTCGGCCTCGAGGATTTCTTCCCGTCACAGGGCAGCCGCGAACAGATTTTGCAGGATTACGGTCTCGATCCGGCTGCGTTGCGTAGCTCGATCAGCGAGTTTACCGCGGCCTGAATCCGGCTTCGGATTAACGAATACAAACCGTTTTTCGACTGTTTTAGGCCGTTCTGGCTGGTTTAAATAATGGCTTCCGTGGTTTTATTCCCATACAATTGGCGATGTTGGGCTGCAAAACCCGATACCAATATAATCAAGCTACAGAGTAATATTATGTCTGAAACAGTAACTGGCACGGTTAAATGGTTTAACGATGCCAAAGGTTATGGATTTATTTCTCAAGAGGGTGGCAAGGACGTTTTCGTTCATTACAGCGCGATTCAGGCTGAAGGTCACAAGACACTTCAGCAGGGCCAGACCGTAACCATGAAGGTTACCGACGGCGCCAAGGGCCCGCAGGCTGAAGACGTTTCTCCCGCTTAATACAAAATAATAATAAAGACATTTCCAATCACCTGATCCCGGCCTGGCGACGGCTGGTTCAGCTCCACCGGCGAAATCGCAGGTTTCGTTACCTCGACCTAGTGCCGTATCCCGGCTGCTATCGCTATCCGCTCTCGTTAGTGTGATAATTGCGGCCATGACTATTTGCCTTAACCCGATGTCGCAGTATAATACCCGACTGTTTTACTTGGTTATTAGCATGTCAATTTTATCAATCAACTCTCTCGCTCATGCAGTGCGCTGTGATAATGTGCGCGGGTTTGTAAAAGGATCGAGCCATGAATGGTCAACCCGCCACTGACAACGTTTCAACCATTCCCGATGTCCAGGGTAGCGCCGACACGCGAGAACTTGCCATCAACAAGGTCGGTATCAAAGACATAAGGCACCCCGTCATCGTAAAAGACCGTTCCGACGGTAAACAGCACACGATTGCGACCTTCAGCATGTTCGTATTCCTGCCGCACCAGTTCAAAGGCACGCACATGTCGCGTTTCGTCAAGATTCTAAACGATCACGAGAAGGAAATTTCCTATACCTCGTTTAACGAAATGCTGCGAGAAATGGCCGAACTGCTCGAAGCGGAATCGGGTTATATCGAAATGAATTTCCCCTACTTCGTTAACAAGAAGGCGCCGGTCTCGGGCGTTGAATCGCTGCTCGACTACGAAGTGTCATTGATCGGAGAAATTAACTCCGGTGTCACCAGCACCCGTATCAAGGTACAGATCCCGGTAACCAGCTTGTGCCCCTGTTCGAAGTCGATTTCCGACTATGGTGCCCACAACCAGCGTTCACACGTCACGCTGGATGCGAAAACCAGCGGCTTCATCTGGATCGAGGAATTGATCGATATCGTCGAAAAACAGGCTTCATGTGAACTTTACGGACTGTTGAAACGTCCCGACGAGAAATACGTGACCGAACGCGCTTACGATAACCCAAAGTTCGTCGAGGACATGGTGCGCGATATCGCCGGGGAGTTAAACAAGGATGACAGAATTCGCCAGTACGTGCTCGAATCCGAGAACTTCGAATCCATACACAATCACTCGGCCTATGCCCTGATCGAGTATGACAAGGACAACGGGTAAAGTTACACGGTAATCCAGTCGAAACCCGAGTCCTGACTGGCAAGCACTGGTTCGGGCACGTCGTCCAGCTGGCGAATCAATTCATCCACGATTGCGGGCGCATTGTTTTTTTCAGATATATGTGCGGCTATCAGACAGACCAGGTTGCCGGTATCGATTCGACGCAGCAAATCCAGCGACTGGTGATTCGACAGGTGCCCGTGATTGCCCCCCACCCGCTGCTTCAGCATCTCGGGATAAGGCCCGCTTTCAAGCATCTCGGGATCGTAGTTGAACTCCAGCAGCAAGCCATCGAGACAATCGAAGGCATCGACGATATGCCGGGTAATATGGCCGGTGTCGGTTAACACACCCAGGCGCCTGCCGGTGTCGAGCTGCTGAAAAATGAATTGCAGGGGTTCGCTGGCATCGTGCGGCACGGTTACCGGCAAGACCTCTATCTCCCCGATCGTCACGCTGTGACCGGCGACCAGCCGGCGGTATTCGAAATCCGGCGGCAATGCGGCGCGCGCGGTGCCGACCGCAGTCCAGAGTGGAATATCGTGACTAGCGCAAAGGCGATGCACGCCGCCGCTGTGGTCACCATGTTCATGAGTCAGCAGCACCGCATCGATGTTTTGCGGGTCGATCTCGAATCGCTGCAGCCGCTCGGTAAAACGCTTCAACGAAAAACCGTTGTCTACCAGTAGCGTCGTATCGCGATGCTGTACCAGGGTCGCGTTTCCTCGGCTACCACTGCCCAGCGATGCAATTCTCATACTTGCTATTTAAGCCGCCGATACAAAA
>JAACFA010000295.1 GCA_009937625.1 Gammaproteobacteria bacterium
TGCACAATTTATTCTTATAAATTGGGTTTTAGTTCTCCGGAGAGTGTTCAAAGAATAACAATACATCCGAGGAGCCTCCTGATCTGAGCAAATAATTATGCCAGCTTCAGAGATTATCTATGTATTGGTAGTGCTACTCGGCATTGCCATGCTCGTCACGGGTATCTGCCGAAACCTGCCGGTGCCGTTTACAGTAATCCTGGTCCTGATCGGCATGCTGCTGGGCAACCTGTCGCACAGCTTCCATTTCATGGAATCTCTGCAGGGTTTTAGCCTGAGCCCTGAAATCATGTTATTCATATTTCTGCCCGCGCTCATATTTGAATCCGGGTTTGCGCTGGATGCGCGGCAGATGCTCAAGGATCTGCCGCCAATTTTGATCCTCGCGATTCCCGCGATGCTCATGTCTACCTTCGTCGTCGGGCTGGGTATCTGGTGGGCCCTGGATATCAAGCTCATCGTCGCACTGGTTTTCGGTGCGCTCATATCGGCTACCGACCCGGTCGCAGTGGTTGCCCTGTTCAAGGAGCTGGGTGCTCCGAACCGGTTGAACGTGCTGGTTGAAGGCGAATCCCTGCTAAACGACGCAACCGCAATCGTGGCTTTCTCGATACTGCTGGGTATCGCCGTGGAAGGTGGTGGTATAGGCTGGTCCGATGCCGACAATATATTTCTGGAATTTTTGAGGGTATTCATCGGCGGTGCCCTGTTCGGGGCTTTCCTGGGTTTCGTCGCCTGTGAATTGTTGTACCGCATGCAGAGCGGCATCGCGGTAATCTTGACGTCTTCCGTCATCATCGCCTACGCCAGTTTCGTTATCGCGGAGCACAGTTTCCACGTCTCGGGCGTCATGGCGGTGGTTGGCTCCGCGATTGCATTGCGACGCTTCGGAGTCACGCGGTTTCGCGAGGATACAACCCATTCGATCCACGAGGTGTGGGAAGTAATCGCCCTGTCCTGTAATTCGTTGCTGTTTTTGCTGGTAGGGTTATCGGTTAGCACGGGTGCCCTGTTTAACCAGCTCGGGCCCATAGTCATCGCAATCGCGCTGGTTTTGAGCGCCCGCGCGCTGTCGGTTTATAGCCTGGTGCCGCTGGCGGTAAGGTGGTTTCGGCTGCCACACATCAGCCTGGGCGAACGTCATATCATGTGGTGGGGCGGTCTCAAGGGCGGATTGGCTATTGCCGTGGTGCTCTCGATTCCGAGCGATCTGCCGGAACGCCAGTTTCTATTCGAGATTACCCTCGGCGTGGTGCTGTTTACCCTGTTGGTAAGCGCGCCCAGCATACGTCCGCTGATGCATTTTCTCGGTTTGAGCGAGATATCCCGGGGAGAAAGCCTGGAATATCGAAATTCGCTGCACGGTGCCGAGGAAACTTCCACGAAATATCTTGCTGGCCTGGCCGCGAGTAAAGTGCTGCCCAGGAGGGCAGTCGAGCCATTATCGGACAAGATTCGGCAAACCTTTGCCAGTGAGCTCCACGATGGTGAAAAGGACGTACACGAGGACGACGAGTATTTCGCTGAATTCCGGGCTTATCGCGTGGAGCGGCAATCGTTGCAGTCGCTCTACAAGAATGGCGTTATCAGCCAGTATATTTACCTGGACATGAACAACAGCCTGCATGCGGTGCAGGAATCGCTGCGTCTCGGTGAGGGCAGGATTGGAACTGAAACCGGGACCGGGACCGGGGAACAAAGCCTGTTTCAACGGCTCGAGGACTCGTTTCTGGCAAAAATCCGGGAAAAACACTGGCTTGCCGGATTGCTTTCGAGATACCAGGAGCTAAGGATGGTTCAGCGCGTGCAGCGCAATCTCGCGCACATCCTGTCAAGCGATAACGTGATAGCCATGCTGAAGGAGCAGGACGACCTGCTCGAAGAAACCAGGGACAAGGTGATATCTGTCTATAACGAACGGAAAAAATACTACCGCAGGCAGCTAAAACAAATGAAAGTTTACTACCCGGAGTTCTACCCGCAGTACGTGGAGCGACTCACCACCCGATCGATGATCAATAGTGGCTGGAACCGGGTCAAGTCCGAGTTTCTGCACGGCGATCTCGGGGCCAAGGGTTTCAACCTGATCCAGCACAGGGTAAGAGCGGTGCTGAAGGGGATCGATGAATCACCGCTCACATTTGCAGATTCGGTCGGAACCATAACTGAGCTTGTGGAAGACATTGATCTGTTCAGTGACATGAAGGAAAGGGATTACGAGTTCCTGGAGAATAATGCTGCAATCGTCACCTTCTTGGCTGGCGACACGATTATCGACCGCTTCGAAAAAGGTAAGGACTTCTACATACTGGTCGACGGGACAGCGACCCGGTGGATGAAAGATGCAATGAGCCGGGAACATTTCATGGAGGAATTCTCGAGGGGTGATTTTATGGGCGAATCTACTTTGCTCGAGAGACAAAAACACCGCAGTCACCAGAGAAGCGCAACGGTAAGGGCCGAGACGCCCTGTACCTTAATCAGGATCTCGCCCGAGCCAATGTCGACGATCCTCTGGAGAAATCCCCAGATCCTGAAACAAATACGTGAGATTAACGAGGAGAGGTTAAGCGCTCATCCCAGGAGTACGGACAAGTTGCGGGTATACAAGCCCAAAAAAACTCGAAAGCATAAGAAACACTGAGAGATCGGCCGCCGAAATGCCGAACCAGGCGGGAGCGTTTTCGTCCCGAGAACAGACGCCGACCGATGAGGGATGATTGATCGCTGTATTTCTTCGTCGCCTCTGTGGCCTCTAACCCGGCGAGAATTTTAATTTTCGGCTATAAGAGTAGAATGGTTCTGGCGTCGCTATCAACGAGTCATTTATGAAACGGCACATCATCCTGGTTATCGTATTGCTTGTCATCGGGCTGTTTATAGCGTTTAGCGCAGCCGCGCATCCTTATGAGGGACCGCCGCATGAAGCTCCGTTTACCTTCATTAGACATGTAACCGACGACGGGCGTCCCATTTATACCAACATCCCGAAACACTGTTTTTCGCAGGGTCGGC
>JAACFA010000296.1 GCA_009937625.1 Gammaproteobacteria bacterium
ATGGAAACCGAAGCGGCTGTTGAACCCGAGGCAGCGAGCGAGACGCCGGGCAGTACGTTGATACAGTCCCTCGTGACCGTGTACGAGCGCGACGGAGCAGCACGCATCGCGTTTCGGCAGCCGGTCGGCACAACCGGTCCGCTCTACTGGTGGACCGGTGATCACACCGCCGTTGCCGACACCGACTACATCGCCCTGGAGCAGCCCGTCGTCGCGTTTGCCTCGGCTGAAGAAGCGGAGACGCTACATATCCCGCTCGTTAACGACAGCTTGCCGGAACCCCGCGAGACGTTTTATGTTTTCCTTGGGCAGCGCAGCATCGAATCGGGCCGCCTCGAGCCGATCGCACGGATTCGCGTCGACGTCAACGACGACGACTGACCAGGTCACGCCTGCAATATTGATCCATCGCCCTCGGTTGCTGAACTCTTCGGCTGTTGGGCTCTTTAACCCTGGCAAGTCAAAAGAGCGTGCTTCGAACACCAAAGCTCCAGAGCGCCATGGTGATGACGATATACCAGGCGGCAACCAGGTCATAGCGCCGGTTCCTGACAAAAATTCCCAACGCCGCAATAATGGCGAAGTGACCTACAAAAGCGGTGAAAAACGGTTGCGGAGTGGACTGCTCGCGCAAGGCCGTTACCAGGATATCCAGAACGCAGAAAACGACAAACGTTGAAAGAAACCAGGTTCGGTTTGTCTCGAACATCGCCCGGTAGTCAACGTCCTTGGATAGCCGGGGTGGAAACAGCGCCAGCGCCAGGACGTACATGGAGGTTGTCCACATGATAATCGTGAAGAATACGAAGAACGTCCATGCGTCGAAATCCCGCCATAGCAGGAACACCCACCAGTTCAGGACGAGGACAAAGAACACCATGATCGTCCATGCAACATGAACCGCGTCCATCTTGCTCGAACGCCGGAAATGATATGCACGGCCGAGCCCACCGAGCAGATGGGTAAGCCCGAAGCCGATTACGATCGACACGAGCACAGAGAGAAACTCAAAATCTGACATCTATTCTTGTTCTCGATCCGGCAGCTTGCGACAAATACTATAGGAAATCAGTCAACACTGACGGCTTTGTACCGCCGTTCGTCTTTCTGTTTCGACGTCGAGGGCGGCGATTAGGCGGTCACGCCAGGTGATTTCGAAATACTCATCGGCCGATCCAGCGAGGCCATCGAATTGCGCCGGAAACCAACATTTACAAAGTGAATCCCGCCCTGTTGTAGACTGATACTCGGCCAACAGGACAAAGACGATGAATCTGTTCACCAAACTGCATGGACGCCGCGTACCGCCGGGACTGGAATGGCAAATCCTGAGAAGATTGCCGCACATCTCGCTCGCCGGATCGCTGATACCCGTCGCGCTGGCCGTCCTGGTACGCATCCTGCCGCCGGAACCGGGTGTCGACATTGCCAAGCACATAAAGACGGTGGATATCTTCGCTATCGCGACCGCGATTACATTTTTTACAGCCGTGTTCACCGTCGCTATTGGGTGCGTGGTCGTATACATCATGAAAGGGCCTGCATACGTCGCCGATGCCTATCCGCTGCAGCACTCTGACCGTCCCGCAATCGGCCCTGTGGCAAGTCACACGTCTGACCTGGACTAATCGCTCCCCCGTGGGTTGAAATCCGCCGCCAACGAGCTATTTTTATATATGAGAGTGCCTGTCTGCCCAGCGCGGCGCGGGCGCTGTCACCCGTGTTAAGTCCACATCCAGGAGGCAACTATGGGAATGCTGGACAGATGGTTAGGCGGTAAGAACGACTATCCTCCCTTACCCGCCGACAATGACGCCCAGGAAAAACTTGACGAGGTAAAACCCCAGCTCGAACAACTGGCAAATAAGGTTCGTGATCACCTTGAAATCGTACCCGGTGAACATGAAGCCTATGTCTATCTCGGCAAGCCACCGAAACATTTCGGTATCGCGTGGCTTCACGATGGCAAGGTCGACGGCCTGAAGGAACTCGTTGACCAGCATAAGTTATCGCAATCACAAGTGCAGACACTGGTGGGCGCGCTGGGCGATGCCTACGAGCAAGCCAGCAAAGCACCACGCTATTCGACCGAGGTCGCAGGCAGACAGGTGACGGTTATTCCGTCTCAAGGGCTCGGCAAGGAAGTTCACCAGATTATCGAAAGCGCGATTCACTGACGCCACGATCGCCCGCCGGCTGAGCGGCTGCAGTTCATCGGCCGGCGCACCTTTATGAAACCCGATGCATCCCGGGTGGCGTGCAGGTTTGTGCCTGGATGACCTCAAACGCAGTTACTATGGCCGCATCACGCGGCCGGACTCCGTGCGTCTGTAAGCAATCTCATGAACGCGATAGAATCCTGCGGCCGCGTAGCCGAATCGCACGATCTCCGGACCGAACCCTCAATGCCGACATTGATGATTACCACGCTGCTCAGCCTCCTTGCGTCGGCCAATGGTGCCTTTTGATGCTCTGGAAACATGAACCGGACGTCGAGCGGCTGCAGCGGTCGATGCAGGGCACGCTGCTCGAGCACCTGGGCCTTACGATCGAAGCTTATGGCGATGACTGGATTTCCGTCAGGATGCCGGTTGATCAACGTACGATCCAACCCTTCGGCATCCTGCACGGCGGGGCGTCGGTTGCGCTGGCCGAATCACTCGGAAGCCTCGCCTCGGCCCTGTGCATTGACGACCACTCGACACACACTCCGGTCGGCGTCGAAATCAATGCCAATCACCTGCGGACGGTGCCTGACGGCCAGTTTGTCATCGGCACACTGTCACCGATACGAGTAGGCCGCCGCATGCACGTCTGGAACATCGAAATACGCGATCCGAAAGACAGGCTGGTTTGCATCAGCCGCCTGACGATCATGATAGTAGAGCGCGACTAATCGCATTACCGGTAGGATAGGGATGGATCGAAACAGGCGGGGAACAGAGATGAGCGAAGAGATTCCGGGTGTTGCGCTGACCGAGCCCCCCTCGGATAGGCAACGGCTGTTCGTA
>JAACFA010000079.1 GCA_009937625.1 Gammaproteobacteria bacterium
ATCCCGTCCGGCAACTCGTCCCACAACAGATACCCCAGCAGGGTCGCCCAGATCAGCGCGGAATATTCGAACGGGGTAATCACCGCGGCCGGGCCGAGCCGAAAGGCATGCGTTACGCACATGACACCGATGCTGCCGAAGGCGCCGGCCAGCGCGAACAGCGCGAGGTCGAGCAGATCCGGTGCTATCCAGAAGAAAGGCGCCAGCAGAATCCCCGTCAGTGACATGCCAAGCTGCGGATAAAGCATCAGCGAGGCCGAACTCTCGGTGTTCTTGAAGGCCCTGGTGGTAATCATTAGCAGGGCATAAAACACGACGCTCAACAACACGACCAGCGCCGCCCACTGGAAAACCCCGAAACCCGGCCGCAGCATGACGAGCACACCCGCGAAACCGATGCCGACCGCCAACCAACGATGCAGTCCGACCGACTCCCGCAGCAGCGGCATCGACAGGGCAGTGATGAAAATGGGCGCGGCGAACGAAATCGCGATCGCATCGACCAGCTTCATCTGCGACAGCGCCCAGAAAAAACAGAACGTGAGCCCGAGCACTAGCAGGTAGCGCCCGAAATGAACCCCGGGACGCCCGGTTTTTAGCCGTTTCAGACCTCCACCCCGCAGCGCGAACAGGCATAACAGCGGCAGGCCGAACCAGCTGCGCAGCGCGGCCACCTGCACCACGTGATAATCGGCCACCAGCCACTTGATGGTCGCATCCATGACCGCAAAGCCGGCGATACCGGCCAGCATCAGCGCGATACCGAGTGCGGGATGATCGGAATTTTCTGCGATACGACTCACCAGGCGCGCTCTCCTCGACCCAGAGTTAAACTTACCCACCGGACAGCCAGATTCAAAGACGCACTATCCCGCGCCGCGAACGAGAGGCTTAGCCCGCGAACTTTACCATTACTCAGGATACCGAACGAAAAGGGTTTCGAAGCCATCGGGACATTCGACACTGATTCCCGTGACGCAGGGACGGTCATAGCTGATCCACAGCTCCCCGTCCTCGAGTTCCCAACTGGCGAAATAACTGCCGGTCGTGGCGAACACGGGTTGATGGATTCTCTTGGCCGGATCGACAATAGCAAGGTGTTGCGAATGCGCACCGACGTTACAGGTAATCACCAACAGACCCAAAGGATGGGACGCGGGTTGCACCAGCTCCAGGCCGGCATCGGTTTCAGGCATTTCGCCGTTGCCGGCAGCGGTCAGGTCGCAACTGAAATCATAGATCCCGACCAGTTCCGTCTGGCGGTAAATCGCCACCCTGCTCTCGTCCAGACCGCCCGACACGATATGCCATGACCAGGGCGACGGCGCTGCGCTATCGTGGTCGGCCAGCGCGTCAACCCAGAACGCAGCCAGCAACAATGCCAGTTTACAGGCCCGGCTCATATGGCCGGCTGGTCGTTGGTGTGACAATGCACGCCGCCACCGTCGTACCAGGATTCGAGAATATCGATGACGTAGACGTCCCTGCCCGGGAAATAGCCCTCGATGCGTTTCTTTGCCGCCGTATCCAGCGCCTCGTTTCCGAAACCCCCCGCAAGCACGAAGCCGTTGCCGACCAGCCAGTTAAGATACTTGGCGTTGAAAATCTTGTCGCGGTATTCGACCTGCCCGAGAATCGGATCGCGGATCACCTCGAAACCCGCCGCGGCGACGGTGGCGGCGGCCTTATCGTAAAGCGACCCGGCGTCGCCATCTCCCGGTCGACAGCGCGATTCGGCGGTGCACTGCGCCACCACGACCGTGTCGGGAGCGATAAATCGAGCGAAGCCGTCGATATGCCCGCGGGTCAGCTCTCCCCTGGCGTAACCCTCGACCATGACGACGCGCGACACGCCAAAATGGGCCTTGAGATCGGCTTCTGCCCGGTCTCGCGTATAGCCCGGGTTGCGCGCTGGGTCACCGATAGTACTCCAGTTGAGCAGCACGGTATCGACGCCGTTGAACTCGAGGTTACCGCGCTCGTGCACGATGTCGACGATCTCGACCGGGATACCGAGCTGCTCGCCGATATGCGACGGCACCCGGTTGTCCTGATCGAACGAGATGTGGCTGCCGAAAGCGCCGCCCCAGGCGTTGAATTCCCAGTTCTGGATGCGCAATTCACCGCCCTCGACAACATAGACCGGGCCATTGTCACGCATCCAGGCGCTATCGTTAGGTATCTGCAACCACTGAATACTGGCGCGGTCCGGATCCGTCCCGGTGTCCGCGATCGCGTCCCGCGCTTGCTCTCGATCCGACTCCGAATCAAACACGATGTTGAGTGTTTCGTAGCGGCTGATAATCGCAGTCATCCGAGCGAAGGCGGGCTGGAAAACACGTTCGAAATCGCTCGGCCACTGCAACCAGATTGCTTCCTGCGGCTCCCATTCGGCGGGAACACGTTTCGCCGAGCCGGTGTCGATTGAGTTGCTAACCATGTTGACGGCTATTGTCAGCAATAACGCCGGGAATGCAAACCTGAAGATCGCGGTAAACGATTTGTCAGGTATCACGTTTCCGCGAGATGACAAAGGTCTCGTCGTTGAACCAGATACCGTTGTGCTTGTGTAAAACTTCGGCGGTAGCCTCGAGGTACTCGCCCGATGAAATCACCGACTCCAGGCGTTCGTCCTCGATCTGCCCGACATAGATGGCAGCGTTCCAGGCCGCGAACAGCGTCGAAGTCCCGATGGATTCGCCGATCTCGGTCGGAAGCGTGTGCATGCGGTAACGAAAAATTGCCTTGGCGTCCGAGCCGGCGTTGAAGTTGTAATTCTGCGCGCTGCGCCCGAGGTACTCCTTCAGCACCTTGATCAGTTCGTGCCGGTCGACCTGGAACGGATCTTCGTCGGGCCAGATCTTGCGCACCAGTTCGAGTCCTGGATCGTCGCCGCTGGACTGGGCCGTCAGTAATCGCCCTCCGGGGCGCAGGCTTTTCGCCAGCGGCGCCAGCACGTGCTTGACCTTGAAATCGGCATCCATCCGCGCCCGCCAGGGCTGCGACGCCAATATCAGGTCGTAGTCCCCGCCGGCCGCCTGTCCGCGTCTTGGAATCACGTCGTCGAGCAGGAAGCGATGGTCCTCGCGGAACATGACCAGCACCGATGGCCGCACGTACATCGGGTTGCCGGTTTTTTCATTGGCCTTGACCTGCCAGCCGTCGACCAGATCCTTGTCGATACCGCGCAGCTGTTCGCCGAACTCATGCGCAGAGTCTCCCTGTAACGGCATTTCGATCCAGTTGAGCGCGGCCGCCTTGGCGACATCGTTCGGCATCAGCCAGGGCGCCTCGGCGTAGTACAGATTGGTCATGATAATGACGCTGGATGGATGCTCGATAAAGCGATCGGGCAGCTTTTCGAGGGTTAAACGGACGTCCTCGAGGCTGACCTCCTTGCCGACGATGAAGAACGGAATCGTCGGAAAGCGACGATGCATGGCGCGCATCATGTGACCGAGCACGGTACCGTCCCCGACCCCGGCGTCGAACAGCCTCAACGCCGGCGGTGATGGGCGGACATGCGTCAACTCCTGCGTAGCGCGTTCCGCGACTTTCCATTTCTCATTGCAAGTGTTAACGAATGCCAGGTACTTTTGGCGATTATCATAGAATCGAAACGGCCGATCGTCGGTCACGTGTGTCATGCTGCTCCCCCCGGTTATTTGCTTATTTTGGCCTGCTTCAGATTCACCGGCCTGGTTAACGGCCGCGTCCGATTGCCGATCGATGTAATCCCGGATTCGCTGCGCGGTTTCGAGGGTTACATTTCTTCCGGCGCGCAGCCGCGCACAAAGCTTGCCGTCGTTGACCGCCTGGCGACCAAAGGTCGACTCGGCTATCCCGGCGCGTCGACAGTAAGTTTCTACCTGTTTTAATAATGATTCGGTGGCGCCGCTCATACCGGGAATCAAGAATTCAGCCTGGAGCATTACCCTACGCCCCGGGCAGCATCAAGGCAAGTTTTCAGCCCAATAAATTTTCAAAATAATTTTGTGGGCAATTGCCCACTTCGAATCTGAAACTAGGTGCAAACCCGTTTCATGGCATCGTAGTTTTCATCGGTATACCTCCTGGCAACGCCTGATTCCCAGTCGAATAGCGAACGTTCGATTTTGGTCAGCGCGGCCAGATATACATGAATACCGCAGGTCACCTGGCCCCCGGCGGCCTCGACCGAGTGGATGCCGTCCGGCTTGAGGGCAATCACGTCACCCGGCTCGACCCGCCGGGTACCCTTATGCACCAGTCTTCCCGGTTCGCGCAGGTAAAAGTGATTATCCTCGGCCCCCTCGTAGACCCCGATCGTGGCGGTC
Source organism: Gammaproteobacteria bacterium (assembly GCA_009937625.1). Taxonomy (GTDB): domain Bacteria; phylum Pseudomonadota; class Gammaproteobacteria. Next base: position 4,317 of record JAACFA010000079.1, read on the forward strand.
GTCTGGTGATCGTGCGGCGGCACGTGCAACCCGGGCATGAAACGCACGAACCAGATCGAGACGCTGTCATCCTCGAACAGGATTTCGTCGTCGTTTTCGAATTCCGGCATCGCCGCGCGAATCGCAGCAGGATCACGAAAGGCCTCGGTCATCAGTTCGCGCACTTTCTTGACGGGCTCGTCCTGGCGCGCCGCTGCACGCAACTCTTGAACGAAATCATCCAGGTCGAAATCAGGCATAATAATTCCTCCGGCGGGATCAGCCGTTTCGAGTTTATAAGATTCCCATTGCCCCGCAAAGGTTTGGGCGAGCATGGCCGTTACCAGCATTATTCGCGGGTCTTCTATTATGACAAAAAGCAATCCGTTGACCGGATTACCCCGATCTTCCGCGCTACTGCTATATTGGGATTGACTTGAGCTAAACTTGTCAAGACTGGAAGGAAAACCATTAATCTCCGTCAATCCCTCCCCTGTACCAGAGAAAGGCTGAAACTGATAAGAGTGTTCAACAGTTTGTATTCGGGTTTTGCTGAATTCCAAAAATATGTGCACGCGTCTCGTGCCGGCATAGTTGCCTGTTTGTTGCTGGCGACAACGGGACATTCTGGGGCACAGGATTGCAGTCCTCATGGCGAGAGCCTCGAGGGATTGCCGATCCTCGAGATCACCATCGACAACGGTGACATCTTCGATCTGGGACAGGAAGACCAGAATTTATGGATTCACAGGTGGGCCAACAGACTTCATATTAATACCCGAAAAAGCACGATCAAGGAACAACTGCTGTTTGCCCCCGAGGACGGCTATAACCAGCAACTAATCGACGAGACCGAGCGCCTGTTGCGAGGCCGGAGCTACATCCATGACGCCGATATCACCGCGGAGGTAGTCTGCGGAAAGGGCGTGAAACTGACGGTCGTAACTTCCGACAACTGGACCTTAACGCCCAGTATCTCGGTCAGTCGCTCCGGCGGGGAGACGCGCACGGCTTTCGAAATCGAAGAGTCCAACCTGCTGGGACTGGGAACCGAAATCAAGATCCTGACGGAGTCCGACGAGGAGCGGGACTCGAACGCTTTCGTCTACCGGGACAAAAACTGGCTGGGAAATCTCAAGGGCTTGACACTGGAGCTTGCTGATAACAGCGATGGTCACCTCTACCGGGTGGACATGGAGCGCCCATTTATAAAACTGAATTCAAAATACGCCTGGTCGGCGGGGGCATCTTCGGTTGAAAGAGAGAATCCGGTCTACGAAGACGGTGACGAAGTTGCAAAAGTGGGCGAGTCGAACGATTTGCTGCTGGTGAGTTATGGTTGGTCCGACGGCCTGGTCGACGGCTCGGTTTCGAGGTATCGCCTGGGATGGGTTGCCAACAAACTGAGGTATAACACGGTCGATGACCCGAATATCGAACTACCGGAAGACGTAGACAAGAGTTATCCCTTTTTCGAGTACGAACATTTGAAAGTTAAATACGTCGAGAGAGTTAACTTCCGTGTAATGGGCATAACCGAGGATATCGAACTGGGTAGCAGCCTGAGAGCCAGGGTCGGCTGGAAGGACGAGGCCTACGAATCGACCGAGGAAGGCCATGTTCTGCAACTCGATTTTAATTTTGGCAGCTTCGTTACCACGCATACGCTCGGGATTCTTCAGCTGGGGCTGAGCCATGAGTCCAACAAAACGATCGACGACAGCGGCCGGGCCCTGATGCAGGGACAGTTATACAATTTTCGCGGCGTGAACCACAGTTACGTTATCAGCAGCCGGCTGGAAGCGGCGCAAAATCCCGAACTATTCGAGCGAATCGAGGTTGGTGGCGATTCCGGCTTGAAAGGATATCCGGTTCGGTTTCAAACCGGGGAGCGAGCATTCACGCTCTCCGCGGAACGTCGAGCATACTTCAACGTGTATCTGTGGCAGCTTTTGAAATTTGGTTTCGCCGTATTTGCGGAAGCTGGATCAGCCTGGGACAGCGGGGAAAACCCGGTCTGGCTTAGCGATGTCGGAACCGGTCTACGCCTGGTATCCACCCGTCAATCCAGCTCCAAGGTTCTGCATATCGATATTGCCTTCCCGTTAAGCGAGAACGACGAGATCGATGACTACCAGCTTTACGTCAAGGCGAGAACCGAGTTTTAACACCAGTTTTTTTACAGGCGCAGACACCAGACGATAAACATGCAGGGCCGGATCACCGATTTTATAAACCAGCGAATAACCCGTTCGACGACCACAACCAGCCGGTAAACCGATTCTGAAATCAACAGGGAATAGGTAACAGATGAAGCCCTGGGTTTGTTATCCGGATTATTCACTGCCGCACCTCCAATTTAAGTTCCAACGTTTCGCTGCAATTTGCGCACCCGGATCGGATTTAATCCAGTAGCGATTCTTCCAGGGGATAGGTCGTCAACAATTCGTAACCGTCCTCGGTGATCAGTACCTGCTGCTCGAGTTTGACCCCGTCACGCTCGCCCCTGGGGCCCATGTAGCTCTCGATGCAAACTACCATGCCCGCCTCGAGCGTGCAGTCATAGGGGTTTTCCTGGCGGAACAGGTGCTTGACCTGCGGATACTCGTCGCACATGCCGACCGCGTGCATGACGCAGGGGTAGGCGTTTTCGCGACACTCCTCGGGCACCGGGTACGCCTGGCGCTGCATCTCCTTCAAGGTCATACCGGGGCGCACCAGTTTCAGGTTATGTTCGATTTCGTCGACCGCCATGCGGTATATCTGCTTCTGCCGGCGCGTCGGTCTGGCGGGACCGCAATGAAAGGTACGCGACAAATCGACGAAGTAACCGAAGGGGCCGACCATGTCGGTATCGAATCCAACCAGATCGCCGGATTCGACCTTGCGCTCGCTCGCTTCCTGCAGCCAGGGATTGATGCGAGAACCCGAGGACAGCATGCGCCCCTCGTGCCAGTCGCCGTTGTTGGCTATATTGGTGTAGTTCAGCAACCCCCAGAGCTGCAATTCGGTGACCCCGGGGCGTAGCGCTTTTTTGACCATGTCGGCGCCGTGCTGACCGACCGCAATGGCCCAGCGCATGCAGGCAATCTCGTCCTCGGACTTGATCAGGCGCGCCAGTTCGGCGATGCGCACCCCGTCGAGCACCTCGATGCCGCGCGTCTCCAGGGCCTGGACGATCGTTGGATTGACGTACTCGAGCGCGACGCGCCGGTTGCTACTGCCGATTTCGTCGAGATAGGCGGCCACGTCGTCGGCCATCCCGCGCGCGGCCTCGTCGATATTGGTGCCGCCGTCGAAAAACGCGTGCGGCCGGCCGGGCCGAAAATCGTCCACCTGCGGTACGTCGTAATAGCATCCATAAAACACGGTCGGGCCGTCCTGCGGCACGAACAGGTAAACCTGGGGGATGTGCGACTGGAACAGCATGTAACTGCGGTAATCGACCGCGTAACGCAGGCTGATCGGGTTGACCAGCACTACCAGCGCCGCGTCGTGCAGTTGCAGCTGCTGCTTGAGCCGCCCCATGCGGTAGGCTGACATGCGCTCGAGATTGATTTGCGGCATGTCGCGCAAGCGCGTCAGGTCGCTCCAGTCGTCATCGAAAACCAGCTTGTCGACGGGATTCGCGCTCATCGTGCAGTCACCGGTAATAGGAGTGAAAAGCCGTGATCGCCCGGTCGAGGGCGGCATCATCGACATCGAGGTGAGTCACCAGCCGTACGCGTGGACTTTGTTGCCCGATTTCGATCCGCTGCTGCCTTAAATGCTGTGCCAACGGCTCCAGGTCCCCGGCCGCCGGTTCGATGAAAACCATGTTGGTTGCCTGCCGGACGGGCAGACCCTCGATTTCGGCGAGACCCTCGGCGAGCTTGCGTGCGCGGTCGTGATCGTCGGCCATGCGCTCGACATGATGCTCGAGCGCAAACAACCCGCAGGCTGCCAGCACCCCGGCCTGGCGCATGCCGCCGCCGAGCATCTTGCGCAACCGACGCGCGCGTCGAATGAAATCCGCAGAGCCGCAAAGCACCGCGCCCACCGGTGCACCCAGACCCTTCGACAGGCACATCATGACGCTATCGAAGGGTGCCGCGACCTCGGCTGCGCCGACGCCGAGCGCAATCGCCGCGTTCATGATGCGAGCGCCGTCGAGATGCACGCTAAGCCCCTGTCCACGCACCGCCTCTGCCAGCAAGCGATGATGTCCCGGATCCTGAACCTGCCCGAGAACCGTGTTTTCCAGCGCCAGCGTGCGCGTTATCGGATGATGCGGATCGTCCTCCTTGATCGCACCCAGCACCTGCTCGAGCGACAGGCTGCCCGCGTCATCGGTAGCCAGTGGATGCATGACGATGCCGCCGAGCGCCGAGGTACCGCCGGCCTCGGAAACGAAAATATGGTAACAGTCACCCAGCAGGATTTCCTCACCACGCGCATTGTGCGCCAGCATCGCCGCCAGGTTTGCCTGGGTTGCGCTGCTCAAAAACAGGCCAGCCTGTTTGCCCAACAGTTGCGCCGCGGTAGCCTCGAGCCGGTTGACAGTCTCGTCTTCACCATAGACATCGTCACCCACCGGGGCTTCCCGCATAGCCTGGTACATGGCCGCGGTCGGGCGAGTAACGGTGTCGCTGCGCAGGTCGACTATCGCTTCGCTTGGCATCGAATCAATCCATCCTGAAACTGCCGCAATATTAGGCTGGAATTAAGTCCAAGGGAATGCTTTTTTGGTCACAAAAAAGCGGCATGCCTTTGGCCCGAGCCTGGGGTAACATCCCGACATGAGCCAGCCCCAAGCCGCGAACACGAGAAACCTGGTGGCCGCCTGCGCGGCAATCACCGTTTTCGGTTTTGCCTTCGGCATGACCTATCCCCTGCTGTCATTGATTCTCGAGGCGCGCGGGATATCGAGCGATATGATCGGCATCAATTCGGCGATGATGCCGCTCGGCATCCTGCTATTCTCACCGGTGATTCCGGTCGCGGCCAAGCGTTTCGGTGCTCGAAACGTTGCAATCACGGCGGCCGTCGTCACCGCGCTGGTGATGCTGTCCTACAAGGCTTTCGATACCCTCGCCGCCTGGTTCCTGATCCGCCTGGTTCAGGGCATGACCATTTCCACCCTGTTCGTATTGAGCGAAGCCTGGATCGTCGGCTCGGCTGGCGATCAGAATCGTGGCAAGATAGTGGCGATCTACGCCAGCGTCCTGTCGGGCAGCTTTGGCGCCGGCCCGTTATTGATCGGCTTCATCGGCATCGAAGGCTGGACGCCGTTCGTCATGGGTGCCGGCGTCATCGCGATCGGCATCATTCCGTTTGTTTTCATCCGTGAAGACACCACGGCCGATCCCGAGGAGGCGCCGCCGTCCAGTATCTTCGATTTCGCGCCGAAAGCGCCGATGCTGCTGGCCGCGGTGGCCGTATTTTCGGTTTTCGACGCGGCCAGCCTGTCGCTGTTCCCGGTTTACGGCATCCAGAACGGCCTCGATCTGACGACCTCCGCCAACCTCCTGACCGCGCTGATTCTCGGCAACATGTTGTTGCAGTTTCCGATTGGCTGGTTGGCCGACCGCTTTTCCCACCGCTGGGTTCTGGCCGGTTGCGCGCTAACCACGACGCTGACGCTGCTGATCTTGCCTTACCTGATCGACACCGATTTAAAATGGCCGTTGCTGGTTCTAATGGGAACCACCGGTTACGGCGTCTACACGGTGTCGCTAGCCTCGCTCGGTAACCGTTTCAGCGGCATCGAGCTGGTCAACGGCGCGGCGTCCTTCGCTATTGTCTGGGGTTTCGGCGCGCTGATCGGGTCGGTTTCCGGCGGCTGGATAATGCTCGGTTTCGGCTCGCATGGGCTGCCGGTCGGGCTGGCGCTGGTTTACTTCGCGCTGGCGCTCGGGATTTCGGGGCGGCAACTAGCGCTGCAGCGCGCGCGACGATGATCGATATCTTTAAACCAAGCTCTATTGGTCAAATCATCGTATTATTCACCCGATTTTCTATCACTTGCCAACATAACGATTAGCCATGAATACCGTTCAGCCTGACCTGCCCGCAACCACCGACATCGTCATCATCGGAGCCGGCATCGCCGGTATCTCGGCCGCATGGTTTCTACAAAAAGCCGGGCTCAGAGTAACGGTTTGCGAAAAGGGCATCGTCGCTGGCGAGCAGTCCAGCCGCAACTGGGGCTGGTGCCGCCAGCAGGGTCGCGACCAGGCCGAGTTGCCGATCGTGATGGAGAGCCTGGGCCTGTGGCAGGAGATCGCCGACGAACTCGATACCGATATCGGTTTCCGCCGCGAGGGCAGCCTCTACCTGTGCGAGAACGACGAAGAAATGGCGAAACACGACCGTTTTATGTCGTTCGCTCCCGCTTACGGTCTCGAAACCCGGCGCCTCAACCGCGCACAGCTCGAATCGATGGTAGTCGATTGCCCCGCTCGCTGGCGCAGCGGGCTCTACACCCCGGACGACGCACGCGCCGAGCCCTCGTTGGCGGTGCCCGCGATGGCACGCGCGCTGCAGGCACGAGGAGGAGTAATCCTCGAGAATTGCGCGGTGCAGGAAGTCGTTACGCGAAACCGCTGCGTTAGCGGAGTAGTCACCGAGCGCGGCGTGATCGACAGCGCGGCCGTGCTGGTCGCGGCCGGCGCCTGGTCGACGTTCCTGCTCAGGAATTGCGGCATCCGTCTTCCCCAGCTCACGGTCAAGGCGAGCGTCGCGCGTACCGCCGAAGCGCCCATGATATTCAACGGCAACGCCTCCGGCAGCCAGGTATCATTCCGGCGCCGGCTCGATGGTGGCTATACCATCGCCACCTCGGACTACCTGGAAATCTTTCCCTCGTTTAGCCAGGTCGGGTTTCTGCGAGATTTTCTGCCGCTAATCAAGGTTTCGCTGGGGAAGCTCAGGCTGAGGATTCCGGAACTGCAGGTCGACGGCGACTATACCCGTCATCGAATCCTGAACCCGGTGCCAACGTCGAAGGCCGTGGCGCGCATCAAGGCCCGCCTCGCCGACCGGGTGCCGGCCCTGAGGGATGTCGAACTGGTGGAGGCCTGGTCGGGCATGATCGACGCCCTGCCCGACGTGGTGCCGGTGCTCGATAAAGCCGACGGTATCGACGGCTTGTGGATCTCGACCGGGTTCAGCGGGCACGGCTTCGGTATCGGCCCCGGGGCCGGCAGGATCATGGCCGACCTGATCCAGAACCGCGAAGCCGGCCACGACCTGGCCCGCTTTCGGCTGGCCCGCTTCCGCGACGGCAGCAAACTCGAACTCGGTCCGGCGATATAGTTGTCGCGAGCGGGAAAAATCGGGCTGGCACAAAGGCCCGATTCTCTGGAAATCGTGGCCTATCCTTTGCTACTCTTGTACCCTTGCAGCATAGCCGGAGTAGCTCAGTTGGTAGAGCAACGCATTCGTAATGCGTGGGTCGGAGGTTCGATTCCTCTCTCCGGCACCAGACACCCAGCGGCGCCACCCGGGAAAAAACAGCATCAACAAGGATTCTAGAATAATGCACATCTCCAAAAACCTTGCGTCGATCGCGAGTGCTTTGTTAGTAACC
>JAACFA010000297.1 GCA_009937625.1 Gammaproteobacteria bacterium
ACCTGTATTTCGCCGGCAGCGGCTCGATCGATGACCTGATCCTGGCGCAGGACGACCGGGTGCGCGCGCTGATGCTGGTGTTTCACAATCCGGACATCACTTATTTCGCCAATTCGATCGACTACGAGGTGCGTATCGACAACGTTCCGACGAGCGGCCTGGTCAAGCTGGTGAGCGATATCGCGCAATGGCGCGACTGGTCGCGCGACAACACGGCGTTCGAATACTTCGACTATCCCAAGAATAGCTCGGGCGAGGTAGTTCGCGGCTAAGGCGTGCGCGCCGTCGCCGCGCGCTCAGCTCGAGCGTAAATGGATATTGCGGTGGCGCAAACCCTTGGGTTTGCGCCGCTTGAGCCGATTGGCCTCGCGCACGCGGTCCTCCGCGTCACGTATCAGCGCCTGCTGGCTGCCTTCGCCGGCTTCGTTACTGCCCTTGAGCTGGACGTAGGAACCGTCGGAATGCATTTGCCAGATGCTGAATTCATCCGATAGCTGGGTGTCGATCAGGTGACGCAGCCGGGCTTGCAGCTCGGGATCCTCGACCGGTGCCACCACTTCGACACGGTGCTCGAGGTTTCGCATCATCGCATCGGCGGAGCCGATGTAGTACTCCGGATTGCCGGCATTTTCGAAATAGTAAATGCGGCTGTGTTCGAGAAATCGTCCGACCACGCTGAACACGCGGATGTTTTCCGACAGTCCGGGGATGCCCGGACGCAGGCGACAGGTGTCACGCACGATCAGGTCGACCTTGACCCCGGCCTGCGAGGCCTCGTACAGCGCGCGCACGATGTCCTTGTCCTCCAGCGCGTTGATCTTGATCTGGACGTGACCGTCCGATCCCTCGGCCTGATGATCGATTTCACGCTGGATCTTGTCGAGCAACGCACGCTTCAGCAACTTGGGTGCCGGCAGGATCTTGCGGTAGTTACGTTTCGGCGTGAAGCCTGTCGTCAGGTAGTTGAACAGCTCGGTGATATCGCGGCCGATATCGGGATCCATGGTCAACAGCCCGAGGTCGGTATACAGCCGCGCGTTACCGGCATGGTAGTTGCCGGTGCCGATGTGCACGTAGCGGCGCAGCCCGCTGTAGTCGTTGCGCACCACCAGGATTACCTTGCAGTGGGTTTTGAGCTCCATCACGCCATAGGTTACGTGGATACCGGCTTCTTCCAGCCGGCTCGACCAGCGGATATTGGCGGCTTCGTCGAAACGCGCCTTTAGTTCCACCACGACCGCGACCTGCTTGCCGTTTTGCGCCGCGTCGACCAGGTAATCGATGACCTTGGTATCGCCCGACGTGCGGTACAGCGTCATCTTGATCGCCCGCACCTTCGGGTCGCGACTGGCCTCGCGCAGCAGGCGTTCGACCGAGGTCGAAAACGATTCGTAGGGGTGATGCAGCAGGATCGAACCATGATCGCGCACCGCGTGGAAAATATTGGGCATGTGCGCGAGCTTGGGATGGTCGATCGGGTGGTGCGGCGGATCGCGTAGTGCCGGGATTTCGAGATTGACCAGGCTGAGCAGGTCGCGCGTCGCCAGCAGCCCTTTCTTTTCGAAGACATCGGCCTCGTCGAGACCGAGCTCGGCGGCGAGCATGCCGCGGCGGGTTTCATCCATGTCATGCTGCACCACGACGCGCACGATCTTGGCGAAACGGCGATGGCGCACCTCGGATTCGATAATCGCCAGCAGATCGTCGGCCTCGTCCTCGTCGCGCGCGGCGTTGGCGTTGCGCGTCACGTAAAAGGTCTCGCTGGCGACGATCTCCATGTTGGGGAACAGCACGTCGAGGTTCTTCGCCATTACGCTTTCCAGCGGCACGAAAATATGGGTATTCGGAACCTGCAGGAAGCGCGGTATGCCGAGTCCGACAGGCACCTTGACGCGCGCCCGCAGTTCGTCCTCGCTGTCGCTGTGACGTAGCGTCACCAGCAGGTTCAGCGACAGGTTCGAAATAAACGGAAACGGGTGTGCCGAATCGACGCCCTGCGGGGTAACCAGCGGGTAGATGTTATCGAAGTAATAACTGCGGATCGTTTCCTGGTCCTCGTCCCCGAGCGCTTCGTAGGGAGTGATATGAATATCGTGCTCGGCCAGCTGCGCGATCAGTCGTGGCACCAGTTCCGACTTTTCCGCTTCGAGTTCGCGCACCTCGACGTAGCATTCCTCGATTTGCTGCGCGGGCAGGCGGCCGTCGACGCTGTAATCGAGCACCCCGGCGCCGACCTGTTGCTTCAGGCCGCCGATTCGTTTCATGAAAAACTCGTCGAGATTCGACGAAACGATACCGACGAACTTGAGCCGTTCGAGCAACGGATTGGACTCGTCCTGTGCTTCGTGCAGCACGCGCCGGTTAAACTCGAGCCAGGTCAGCTCGCGATTGAGGTAAAGCTCTGGAGAATCCAGGTCCGAAAAATCCAGCGCTGGTTCGACTTCGGTTATCGCTGCCGCGGTTGCGGCTTTTGCCGGCTTGCCGTCGACTACTACGCTCAGATTTTCCTTGATATTCCGGTTTGTCGCCATGGTTATCGTGTCATCGGGTTCGGGTTAATGGTGCTCGGGCACAAAAGTCTGGTCTTCCATCGGCGGACGAATATAGCCGCCCGCGGTGCTGCGGGGTTCGAGTTCGATCGGCTCCGGGGTCAGGTCCTCGTAGGGGATCATGCTCAGCAGATGCTTAATACAGTTCAGCCGTGCGTGCTTCTTGATATCGGCGTTGACCACGTACCAGGGCGCCTGCTTGATGTCGGTGTAGGCGAACATCTGGTCCTTGGCCTTGGAGTACTCGAGCCACTTGTTGCGCGATTCGAGGTCCATCGGGCTCAGTTTCCAGCGCTTGGTCGGATCCTTGATGCGCCCCTGGAAACGAATTTCCTGTACCTCGTCGCTGACCGAGAACCAGTACTTGATCAGGATGATGCCCGAGCGCACCAGCATGCGTTCGAATTCGGGACAGCTGCGCA
>JAACFA010000298.1 GCA_009937625.1 Gammaproteobacteria bacterium
TGATGATGGTTGCCAGCGCATTGATGTCAGGACGCAAGCCCAGGCGAATGCGCGAATAAATCAATATCGGCAGCGTCACTGCGCCCGGCCCGGTAACGAAACTGGCGATTATCAGGTCGTCTAACGACAGCGTAAACGCGAGCAGCCAGCCCGCCAGCATGCCTGGCGCCAGCAGCGGCAGCGTGATATCGGTGAGTACCCGGAATGGCTTGGCGCCGAGATCCTGTGCCGCCTCTTCGAGATCTTGCGCCATGCCGGCCAGGCGCGACTGGATAATGACGGCGACGTAGGCCATCGAAAAAGTAATATGCGCGATCGTGATCGTGGTGAAACCGCGTTGATCCGGCCAGCCGATGAATTCCTTCAGGGTAATAAACAGTAGCAGCAGTGACAGGCCGGTGATGACTTCGGGCATCACCAGCGGCGCGGTAATCATGCCGGTGAACAGGGTGCGGCCCCTGAAGCGTCCGAATCGCACCAGCGCGAGACCCGCGAGCGTGCCGAGTAGCATCGCGAAGGTGGCGTTTACCGTGGCCACCTTGAGGCTTAGCCCGACCGCTTCCCAGACTTCCTCGCTCTCGAACAATACCCCGTACCACTTGGTGGAGAAGCCGCCCCAGACCGGCACGATTCTGGATTTGTTGAATGAATACAGGACCAGCAGGATCATCGGGATGTACAGGAACGCAATCCCGAAACAGGTCGTGGTGATTAAGAAATAGGAGCGCCTGCCGTTGTTCATTCGGCTTCGCTCTCCTTGGCCTGGATGTGCTGGTAAAGCATCATCGGCAGCACCAGCACCAGCAGTAACGCGATTGCTACCGCCGAGGCCACCGGCCAGTCTATGTTGGCGTTGAACTCGTTGTAGAGTATGCGCCCGATCATCAGTACGTTACCGCCGCCGAGCAGGTCGGGGATGACGTATTCGCCGGTTGCCGGGATAAACACCAGCAGCGAGCCGGCGATGATCCCCGGCATCGTCATCGGCAGGGTGACGGTGAAGAACGTCGTCATCGGTCTGGCGCCGAGGTCGGCCGCGGCCTCGAGCAGGGTCCAGTCGAGTTTTTCCATGTTGGCGTAAAGCGGCAGAATCATGAATGGCACGTAGGTATAGACGATGCCGACATAGACGGCGAACGGGGTGTAGAGCATACGCATCGGCTCGTCGATGATACCGATTGCGATTAGCAGGTTGTTGATCGTGCCCTGATCGGCGAGCAATCCCATCCAGGCATAAACCCGCAGCAGGAAGGAGGTCCAGAACGGCAGGATAACCAGCATCAACAGGACATGCTTGGTGGTATGGTCCGCGCGCACAATCGCGTAGGCCATCGGGTAGCCCACCAGCAGGCACAGAATGGTCGAGATCGACGATATCTTGAGCGAGTTCAAATAGGTCTTGGCATATAAATCGTCTTCCCACAGGTAAGCGAAATTGTCGATCACCACGCGGATGTGCATGATGCCCTCGTCGACCCATTCGATCATCGGGGTGAACGGCGGGCTGGCGATAACGGTCTCCGCCAGGCTTATCTTGAGAACGATGAAAAACGGCGCCAGGAAAAACAGCAGCAGCCAGGCGAACGGAACGAACAATACCAGCGTGCGCCAGCGATCCTGCGCCAGGCGCATGAGCCGATGTAGTAGGCGCGTCTTAAGCCTCGCCTCGGCGGTTGCCACCGTTTCTGCCGGCGTGCTCATTTGGTCAGCACCACCGAGCTCGAAGGTTCCCAGCTCAGGTAGACTTCTTCGTCCCAGTCGATCGGCGGGTTGCCGTCCTTGGGCCGATTCAGATTGGGTGAGGTAACCTCGACGATGTGTTCGTCGCCAACCAGCACGCGATAGGTCGAAGTGCCGCCCAGGTAACCGATGTCGTTTACCATGCCCCTGACGCAATTGGTGCTCGAATCCTCGGGCGCCTGCTTGGAGATTCTGATCTTCTCCGGACGCAACGATACCCATACCCGGGTACCTTCCGAGATCGACACGCCGTGATCGATGTAGAAATTGCAGGTCGGATCCTTGCTCTCGACGACCACGTGATCGGTGCCGTTTTCGGTGATACGGCCCGCGAACATGTTGGCGTTACCGATGAAGTTGGCCACCAGGCGAGAAGTCGGGAATTCGTAAATCTCGGTCGGGGTGCCGATTTGCTGCAGGCGCCCGACATCCATGACCGCGATCCGGGTCGATAGCGTCATCGCTTCTTCCTGGTCGTGGGTTACCACGACGAAGGTGACACCGAGTTTATCCTGGATATTCATCAGCTCGTACTGGGTCTGCACCCGCAGGCGCTTATCGAGTGCCGCCAGCGGTTCATCGAGCAGCAGCATTTTGGGTTGCTTGATCAGGGCGCGCGCCAGCGCTACCCGTTGTTTCTGGCCACCGGATAACTGGTGCGGCTTGCGTTTGCGAAACTGGGTGAGTTCGACCATCGCCAGCATTTCCTCGACCCGTTGTTCGATCTCTGCTTTGGGTACTCCGTCGCGTCTTAAACCGTAGCCGACGTTGCTCTCCACGGTCATGTGTGGAAACAGCGCGTAGGACTGGAACATCATGTTGACCGGTCGCTCATAGGGCGGCACGTCGTTCATGTTGACGCCGTCGATCAGGATCGACCCGGAGGAGGGGGTTTCGAAGCCGGCGAGCATGCGCAGCAGCGTGGTTTTGCCGCAGCCCGAGCCGCCGAGCAGGCAGAACAACTCGCCTTTATAGATATCGAGATCGACGCTGTCGACCGCGGTGAAATCGCCGAAATGCTTGCTGACGCTTTGCACCTTGATGAAGGGTTCGGCCTCAGGGTCGAGCCAGGGGCGGTCAGCATGGTCGATCGAATGTGACATATAGTTCCCCGCGATATGCCAACGAAAAAAAACCGGGGTGATATTCACCCCGGTTTGGTGTTGCTAGTTGCCGGCCTTGAAGTTGGTCCAGGTCCGGGTACGTACCCGCTCCGCCTTG
>JAACFA010000299.1 GCA_009937625.1 Gammaproteobacteria bacterium
TCGCGGTATTGACCGAAGCATAAGCGGTCATCATCAGAAATATGGTATCTATGCCCTGCTCGCGGGCTTTCTCGACGACCTCGATGCCGGTGATATCCGGCATGCGTATGTCACAAACCGCGACGTCTATGTCACCCTTGCCCAGGCGTTCCAGCGCTTCCTTGCCATTGGATGCGACCGAAACCGAGTGCCCGGCATTGCTTGCGGCGTTCGACAATATCTGCCGGATCGCGGGCTCGTCGTCGATGATGAGTAACTGCAGCGAGCGCATACCGTTATCTCGCTCCCAGGCGAGCCAGCTGCCTCGGAGAGGAGAGGTAAATCCGGATTATTAGAGACTTCATGATGCCTGTTTTTCGTCGAGAAAAGTTTTTTCGAGGGGGAGCTGGACGTCTATTTTCAATCCGCCCCCGGTTGAATTCTCCGCGCGAATTTCGCCGCGGAATGACTTGACGATTGCCCAGCAGATTGCGAGCCCCAGCCCGGTGCTCTCGCCAATATCTTTGGTGGTGAAAAAAGGCTCGAAAATATGTTTCAGGTGGTCCGATTTTACGCCGGGTCCGTTATCCTGGAAACTAATCCGGATGCCGTATTCCGGATCGAACCGGGTTGTCAGCCGAAATTTGGCATTATTCTGCCCGCCAAGCGCGTCGCGCGCGTTTTCCAGTATATGCATGGTGAATTGATTAAACTGGGTTTCCGATGCATACATAGCCGGCACCCCGGGGTCCAGCTCGAGTTCGATGGCGATGCCGGACCAGCGATTGTCATAGTGACACAGGTTAGTCGAGTTGGTCAGCAACTGGTTGATATCGATCCATTGACTCTGGTCGAGGTTGTTGGTATCGAGTTGCGACAGGTCGCGGATAACCCTGACGATACCGTTGATGTAATGCTGTAATTGTTCGAGTCTCGATCGGCTTTGTTCGCTCAACTCGGTTTGTTCGTCTTTCGCAATTTCGTCGGCAAGGCCCTCGATACAGGTTATCGGGTTGCCGACTTCGTGGGCGATACCGCCCGCCAGGGAATCGATGGCGATCATTTTTTCACGAAACGAAGTATTGCGGCGCTGCATTTCCAGCGCCTGCTCTCGCTCGGCCAGTGCCTGCGACATGTAATTGATGCCTGCCATCAATTGGCCAACCTCGTCCTCGCGCGTAACCGGGAGCGGTTCCCCGCGGTAACCCTTGACGATCTCTGCAGTACGTCGTTGTAACCGCAGCAGGTCCGATTTCAGGCGGTTGAAGAACACGGTGGTAATGGTGCCGATCAGGATCAGTCCGACGGTGCCGAGCACCAGGGACTTGATGACCAGCAGGTCATCGTTATGCCGGTAATCCCGAATCAGGCTTGTCATGCGGGCCTGGTTGGCGGTAATCAGACGCTCTATTTCGTTTTTCGACTGCGCCAGGTGCAGGTGCGCCTGTTGCAGGTATAGGCTCTCTGATTGCTGCGATATCCGGGGTATGGATTGTTCCAGCCTGGCGAAGGTGTCGGCCTGTTCCGGGAACAGCAAAGCGAGATTTCGATACTGTTGTTTCAGGCTCGAAAAATAGGTTGCAACCTGCTGGATTTCGGCCTGGCTGACTTGCGAGAACAATGCCGTAACCACGTGAAAGGCCGCCAGATCGGCCTTGACCAGCGCGGCCTGAGTTTGCTGAATTTTCTGGTACTCCTCCAGCTGCAGCAGCGGTTTTTCCCGCTGGCCGAAGAAAAATGCGGTAGCCAGCACCATGTAGGTCAGCACCAGGATAAAAAATACGTAGCCCTTCGAGCGCAGGGAGCGGAAGAATCTCGTGACATCGCGCGACGATTGCGTCCCTACCTCGCCTGCGAGCACCTCGTTATCCCTGGTCTGCAGGGTATCAGCGACCGGCATTTCGCATCACCCTTTTATCCGCCCGCTGGTTAATCCGGTTTCGGCTGCCCGTGGGTTGCTTAACATTGCCCGGAAGGTCGATTCGTTCCACGCCCGCTCGCCGCTCAGCCGTTTTAGTATCAATCCCTCGGGATCGACGATGAAGGTTTCGGGAAACGCCCGAATACCGAGCATCTGGGAGGCGAGCAACTGTTCCTGGTCCTGGTAATTGGCAAAGCGGATCCCGTATTCCAGCAGAAATTCCCTGACCAGGTTGCTGTCCTCGTCGACAGAAATCCCGATCACCTCGAATTTGTCCCGATCCAGAGCTTCGCTCAGCTTCTGTAAATCGGGCATTTCCTTGCGGCAGGGGGTACACCAGGTTGCCCAAAAGTTGATTATCAGGGTTTTATCGTTAAATCCGGCCTCCCGCTCATCGAGCCGCCGGATTTTTCCTAGCGCAGTTAGCGGGAATGGTTCCCCGGCGGCAGGGTAACCCTGGCCACGATCACTGCAGCCCTGGGTGCCGTAAACCGAAAGGCCGACCAGCAGCACTATCGATATCGAGCGGATACCAGTCGTTTGGAAAGTGTTATAGCGTGAATTCATTATCCCCATTATCCTTATCTTATTAGCAATTCGAGTGCCAAAAGTTGCGTTGGTTTCCCGATAGCGGTCTGAACGATGTACTCCCGGTAAAATTGCGCTGTGGCGGCTGGCTAATCGAAGTGACAGCGAGATTAGAAGGGTTTCGATGACTCAAATTGCCAATAATAAATCTCTATTCCGAGAAATTATAGAAATAATTTCTCAAAATTGGGAAATTATTTCTGCCTGACGGGGTGAAACGCCACGTCTATGTAGCTTATTATCTGCTGTATCTGAACGTCGCTCAGCACGCTTTTCCAGGCCGGCATCGAGGTATTTTCGATGCCTTCGCGGATGCGTTCCAGCAGCAGGTCGTCGCTCATGGCCTGCATGAATTTCGGATCCGTCAGATTTCTCGGTTTGGGCTCCAGAAAACTGCCGATCCAGTTCTCGCCGGTACCGTCGGCAGCATGGCAAAAGGCGCAGTTCTGCTGCC
>JAACFA010000300.1 GCA_009937625.1 Gammaproteobacteria bacterium
GCCCTGCCGGTCGGTCATGGGCAAACCATTTCACAACCCTACATTGTTGCCCTGATGACCGACATGCTGCAGCTGACGGAAGACAGCATCGTGCTCGAAATCGGTACCGGAACAGGTTACCAGGCGGCTATTCTTTCCTGCCTGGCGAGCCAGGTTTACAGCATCGAAAGAATCCAGGCACTGGCAGAGGCGGCGCGCCAACGGCTGCTGGATATGGGTTACGACAATATCGAAATCCGCTGCGGCAACGGCTATCAGGGCTGGACCGAAAAGGCACCCTTCGACGCAATCGTCGTGACCGCCGCCGCGCCGTTTGTCCCGCCGGCCCTGCTCCAGCAGCTCAAACCCGGCGGTCGCATGGTCATACCCATCGGCCTGCCGGCGAGGCACCAGGAATTGATGCTGGTTACCCGGGACAAGCTTGGTGAAACGCATACCAGCAGCCTGCTGGCGGTCGCCTTTGTGCCCATGGTCGACGAAGCCCAGCGGGATTAACCGCTCTCCCGCTCGAGGTTGCAGCAGCCGGTTTCCATTTCCGTCATGGATTGCGCATCGCCGGCGGTGAGTATGCTGCCGGTGACCTCGTTGGGACGAAAGCTGGTACAACCCTTCAGGCCCAGGCGGTAAGCCTGCTGATAAATATCCTTGAAAGCATCGAAATCGTAATCGGCCGGCACATTGATGGTCTTGGAGATGGCGCTATCGACATAGGGTTGCAGCGCCGACTGCATCTCGAGGTGCTGCGACGGCTTCAGAGCAGGCGCGGTCACGAAGTATCCGGGCAGTGCTTCGTCCGGGTGGGATTGCTGCCACAGGCGCCAGGCATAATCGCTCGCGGCATGCAGGTGGTATTCTCCGTCCGCGCCACGCACCCGGCGTTGCGACTGGAGAGCGAATACCGGTTCGATACCGCTGGAAACATTGTTGGCGAACAGGCTAATGGTCCCGGCCGGCGCAATCGCGGTCAGGTGGCTGTTACGAATGCCGTGATCGAGTATGCCCTGCCGGATGTCCGGCGGCAGGCCCCGCACGAAACCCGATGCGGCAAATGCATCGCGATCGTAAAACGGGAAAGCGCCTTTAGCCTGCGCCAGCGTCACCGACTCGCGGTACGCGCTATCCCGAATCAGCCGCATGGCCGACGCCGCGAGTTCGCGGGCGCGCTCGTCGGCATAGTGTAGACCCAGCATGATCAGGGTATCGGCGAGACCGGTAATACCCAGGCCAACGCGGCGCGTGCCGCGCGCCTGCTCGGCCTGCAAATCGAGCGGGAAGCGCGACAAATCGATAACGTGATCGAGCATGCGCAGCGCTATGCGAACCGTCGATTCCAGGGCGTCGAAGTCCAGCCTGGCCGCGGGCGTAAACGGAGACTGCACCAGGCGCGTCAGGTTAACCGAACCCAGGTTACAGGCGCCATAGGGTGGCAACGGAATTTCACCGCAGGGATTGGTGGCGCTGATGTTTTCGCGGTAATGCAGGTTATTTTGCTGGTTGATACGGTCGACGAAAAGCACCCCGGGTTCGGCCATATCGTAGGTGGCGCGCATGATGCGCTGCCACAACTGGCGCGCGCCGACTTTCCTGATGACCACGCAGGGCACGGCGTCCATGCTGCCGGACCAGCGCCGCTGAATGACCTCACGGCCTTCTGACCGCGGCGGATCGCCGAAGGCGCGCTCCGGAAACACCAGCGGCCAGGGCAGGTCGTCCTGCACCGCCTGCATGAAGTCATCGCTAACCAGCACCGACAGGTTGAAATTGCGCAATTCGCGCGGGTCCCGCTTGGCATCGATGAATTGCTCGATATCGGGGTGATCGCAACGCAGGGTAGCCATCATCGCCCCGCGCCGGTAAGCGCTGGATACCAGCGTGGCGCACATGCTGTCCCAGACCCGCATAAACGATACCGGCCCCGATGCCATGCTGCCGACGCGCCTGGCAAGGCTGCCGGCCGGGCGCAGCGTGGAGAAATCGTAACCCACGCCCCCGCCCTGCTGCATCGTCAAAGTCCCCTCCTTGAGGCTGTCACAAATACCCTCCATGGAATCATCGATCCGGCCCATGACAAAACAGTTGAACAGGGTGACGTCGTAACCGGTCCCGGCACCCGCCAGGATGCGCCCCCCGGGAAGAAACCGGAAATCGCTGAGGATCGAGTAATAGCGCTGTCGCCAACCGGCCTGATCGCTTTCCTCCTGGTCCGCGAGCGCCTGCGCTACCCGCTGCCAACTATCTTCGACCGATTGATCGACCGGCTGACCCGCTCTCAGGTAACAATAGCGGCTGCTCCAGATCTGGCGGGAGATTTCGATTTCGAAGGGGTCGCTTTTCATGCCGCGCACCGTTGCGGTGCCGGTCTGGCATTTGCGGGGATTTTGCAGACAGCGCCAGCTTTGCAGCATGCCCGACCCTCGCAACCCGCCTGTGGCCGATTATCGAGCCTGTCCACCCGGTCCGGCAAGCCTGCAATAGCGCAACCGCGCGGTTCGAAAAATCCACGCGAATCAGTGTAACGCCAGCCAGATGTGCCGATATTAGTTTTCATCGATCTGATACCCCGATCGAGCATAGCAAGACCGGGGGTTCAAAACTTGATACATGTCAGGTCGGCGTTCGGGTCACGGCCAGCCCGGACCGCAGGCAGCCTCGCGAGCCCGGGCGTGAGCTAACGTTTTTTTCGCGTTTAACCGTTGAATTCGCTAACATTGCTCCGCCGGCACAACCAGAAAGATTCGCATCTTGCATTTTCCGCTTCCCAGGCTTGTTATCGATGATCCGCGTTGACGACGTCTCCAGGCACTTTGGCGGCTTGAAGGCGGTCGATCATGTTTCGCTCGAAATTGCCGAGGGTTCCATCACCGGCCTGATCGGCCCCAACGGGGCCGGCAAGACCACCCTGTTCAACACCATCGCCGGTCTCTATGCCCCGACCGGGGGCGCACCAGTTGTTCAACAGGGGATTGCTGCGCACGTTTCAGATTGCGCACGAATTCACGCGCCTGTCGGTAGTCGAGAACCTGATGATGGTACCCGCGCAGCAATCTGGCGAAAACCTGGTCAACGCCTGGTTTCGCCGCGGCCAGGTGGCCGAGGAAGAAGCCAGAATTTATCGACGCGCGCAGGAAGTCATCGATTTTCTCAACATGGATCACCTCACCGACGAAATCGCCGGCAACCTGTCCGGCGGGCAAAAGAAACTGCTCGAGCTGGGGCGTACGATGATGGTCGACGCCAAGATCGTTTTCCTGGACGAGGTCGGTGCCGGCGTCAATCGCACCCTGTTGCGCGAAATCGGTGACGCCATCATCAAACTCAACCAGGAGCAAAACTATACCTTCTGCATGATCGAACACGACATGGATTTCATCGCACGCCTGTGTGACCCGGTAATTTGCATGGCGGAAGGCAAGGTGCTGGCGGAGGGCACGGCCGAGGAAGTCAAGAACAACGAGGAAGTGATCGAGGCTTACCTGGGGCGCGGCCTCAAGAACAAGGAGGCGGCGGTATGAGTTTTCTCAGTGGCGTCGATATGATCGGCGGATACGGCGGCGCCGATATCCTTAAAGGCTGCACCATCGAGGTCGACGAAGGCGAGATCGCGGTCATCGTCGGACCCAACGGCGCCGGCAAGTCGACCGCGATGAAGGCTCTGCTCGGCATGCTCGACCTGAAACAGGGCGAGATCCGGTTTCGCGGCAAGGATATTTCCGGACTGACGCCGCAGGATCGTATCGCCGAGGGCATAGCCTTCGTGCCGCAAACCAACAACGTCTTCACCAGCATGACGGTTTACGAAAACCTGGAAATGGGGGCCTTCCTGCGAGATGACGATATCAGCGCGACCGTCGAGCAAATCTACGAATTGTTTCCGATCCTGGCGGAGAAAAGAGACCAGCTCGCCGGCGAGCTCTCCGGCGGCCAGCGTCAGCAGGTCGCGGTTGCGCGGGCCCTGATGTCGCAGCCCGAAGTATTGATGCTGGACGAACCAACCGCAGGGGTTTCGCCGATCGTCATGGACGAGCTTTTCGATCGCATACTCGAAGTCCGTGAAACCGGCGTCGCGATTCTGATGGTCGAACAGAACGCGCGCCAGGCGCTGCATATCGCCGACCGCGGCTACGTGCTGGTCATCGGAGAAAACCGGCATA
>JAACFA010000301.1 GCA_009937625.1 Gammaproteobacteria bacterium
TACGATAATACACAGGTAACCGAATCATCCTCATCACCCAAATGGGTTAAACTGGCTTATCGGGGCGTCATAGCAGGCGTTACAGGACTCGTTTCCGCAGCTCTATGCCGGGTTTGAAGTATGGGACATACTTGCCCGAGATACTAACCGGTTCCCCGGTTCGTGGATTTTTTCCATTTCGGGGGTGATGGTAGTGCAGGTTAAAACTGCCGAACCCCCTGATTTCAATACGTTCACCCGCCGACAGACTGTAGCTCATGATGTTTATCAAACTCCTGATTGCGAGTTCGACATCCTTTTGAGCAAGGTGCTCCTGTTTTTCAGACAGGATTTTAATCAGGTCCGACCGGGTCACCGAGGGTGTAAATTTCTTCGAAACAGCTCGATTCATATATCTGATTTTGCAGTTTTGACTTTATTGTCAAAACAGCATAGCCAAATCGACGAAATCACAGCGAGAAGCCGATCACACTACCTCCAGAACCATGATACCGGTTTCAAGGCGTGTTTCGGGGCATCGCGGCTCGGAGGGCGCAATGACGGGACTGGGTTGTTATTTACCGCCTGTCTGAAGTTCCCCAGCGTTCACTTTTTCGCCTTCAGCGTGAGCGGTTTCACACCAATATCCGGTTAATCGAGTAAAAATGATGCGGTTCGAGAAAGCAGGGCGTATTCATGACTTACCCCGAAAACACGGAAACGAAAGAAAATACCGATGTGAACAGGGATCGGCACCTGATTCCCGACGACGCGGCGAGTGCGAAATATACCGACGACGATCAAATCCCGCGTGTTAAGGGTTTAATCGAATTGCTGAATCAGTACTTCGTCAAAAAATCAGACTAAGGCTTTCTTAGCGGTTACCAGGAAAACCGGGTAGTCCTTTTCTTCGCCTTTGATGGTGTGCGCGGTGAAAAATTCGACCCGCTCGAATCCGTGGCTTTCGAGTTCCGTGCGTAAACTGTCGCGCTCGAAACCGAAATGGAAAACACCCTGGGTATCCGGGGGATGAAAACTGCCGTCCTCCTTGTCGAGATCGGCCAGCGCGATCGTCCCGGACTCATTTAATTGCTCGTTGAATCTCTCGAGCAGCCTGGCAGTATCTTCGACATGATGCAGGGCCATGGCACCTGCGATCAGGTCGAATCGGGCATCGAGTGGAGCGTCCAGTATATCGCGGCAAACGGTCTCTACCTTGCCCTGCAGTTCCGGTTTCGATTCGAGCTTGTCGAGCATTGCCTGCGAGGTATCCACCGCGACGATGCGATTGACCAATGGCGCAATCTGGGCAGAAATCAGTCCGGTCCCGGCACCAAAATCCAGAACATTCATGCGCTCATGCAGTTGCACATGTTCCAGGATCGAGGCGCCGATTGCGGATGCCAGCCTGGTTCTCCTGTCGTTGGCGTCCCAGTCCTGTGCCTTGGCTTCAAATAGATCTGTCATGAATTTCGTCCTCATTAAGATAGTTTAAACCGCGACCGAATCTCTTCTGAGGGCCTGGCATAGACAGTGTACTCCACCCCCGCCGAGCGTGAACATCGACATGTCGGGGGCATAGACCTCGTAGCCGCGGGCTCGCAGGTCCTGGTTGAGCCTGGCGCTGCCCGCCATGGACAGGACCTTGTTATTACCCAGCGATACCAGGTTGACTCCGAGATCCCTGGCCTCGGCGAAGCCGACGTCGACAAATTCGAAACCCTTGCTGCGCAACCAGTCGATGACCCAGCCCTCGAGCGCGTCGAGGCAGGCCACCAGCAGTTTGTGATCCAATGGCACGACGAGACCGTCCATGTGCACAAACAGTGCCGGAATCGGGGCAACCTCGACGTCCCAACCCTCGGCGCGCACGAATTCGGCGACCTGCTCGGCGCCTTCCTGCTCGGAACGCTCACCGCAGTAGCCGATCAGCACGCTTCCCGGCTCGAGAATGACGAAATCGCCACCCTCGAAATGTCCCGCGGTGGCGTAACGCCAGATCGGGATATCGTGTTCCTGGTAAAACTTGATCGTCGTGTAGTAATCGGCGCGGCGGCACTTGAGCTGCATGTGACAGATTAGAGCGCCCCAGGGCGTCATCGCGCTGGAGTCGCGGGCGAAGAAGTTGCGATGCAGTACCGGATCGGATTCGAGATAGTGGCAGGTCACGCCGGCCCCCTCGTAAATGCGCACCATTTCCCGGTGCTGTTGCTGCGCGAGCTCGAAATCGAAACTGGCGCCGGTCTTGTGCATGTTTTGCAGCGTGCGCCCGATCAAAGGCCCGGCTTCGACCCACTTGTAATAGTCCGGCTTACCCAGCAACACATCGCGCAATACGCCGTAGTCGTTGTCGATCCTCCAATCGGTTGCCTGATCGCTCATGAAATTTATCCCACCGCCAGTGATGCGGGCAGTTTGGCATAACCGAGCGAATCTGAAAATGAAAAGCCGGGGAAGGCGGGGGTTATTCGTCGGGGTATAAGGAAGCAGAGGGTGCAGACGGATTCCACGCTGCGAAAGGTGATTGGAACCTAACGAGAATCGAACAACCGAGTGGGGTCGAGTTCCGCCGCTGATTTATTCTGTTTGAGCGCCTGGTAACGTCAAGGGAGGCGCTCAGCCAACCTGGCTGAGCTTCGTTCTTCGGCCAGGATACGACGCTAATTGCAGTCATTCCCGCGAAAGCGGGGATCTTTAAATGGTGGCTTTTTTTAGATTCCCGCTTTCGCGGGAATGACGCGTTTTTTGATGAGGCAAGTGTCGCAATTGGGTCGGATATCGCCGCTGATTCAGCGGACTTGAGCGGCAGCTTTCTCGTAAGGAGACGCTGAAATCCGCTTCACAGGCTTCTCGATTCGGCCAAAACCGGTCACTGCGATACGTCATGCAAACTAATTTGAGTGGTTGCTCGATACCTTGGTACTAGATGGAGTGACCAATCGGGCACTAG
>JAACFA010000080.1 GCA_009937625.1 Gammaproteobacteria bacterium
TTCGAGCAGGGCCTGGTTCGAGCAAGATGCCGAGGACGCGCTCGCCTGGCTAACCGGGCATGGACTGGTCGACCACGATCGACGCCCGCAATACCGGCTGCGCACCTAGCTAGAAATCGCACCCCCAGCCCGAGTATTCCACCGAAGTAACGCCGCTCGAAATCATGCGCGAGCAGACCACGGACGATACCAGGACCAACCTCGACTACTCCGATTCGAAATCTAAAAATGACGGCGGTATCGGTGAAGCCGAGGCCGAGGCCATCGTACAGCAGAAAGCGCAGCGGGAAGCGCAAGCGGAGGCCAAAGAATTGCAGGACGGGCTATCCGAAGCCATCGGCAACGGATTGCTCGAGATCGAAGCCTTTAACGACCGCGTGCTGATAAGAATCCGCGAGCGCGGCTCTTTCGGTTCGGGACGCGCCGAACTGAAACAGGAATTACTGCCCATACTGAAGATGATCGCAGGTGCACTCAATCAGCGTGCTGCACGGTGACTATCAGGCAATCGACGCGACTTGCCCCGCCGAGAACCTGGATTACGTCGACCCGCCCGCTTCGCAGGAACAACAATGACAGACGAGAGACGCCGCTATAATCGTATCGCCGATGAAGTCATACTCTCGCTAACGCCTGTCTAAGACAATGAGATCGATAACCGGCTCGAGGACTTCTGGTCGAACGAACACGCATTTTCGATCCGTAACGATTACAACTACCAGATCACTCAACATATCGCCGACCGTCACAAGATCGAAACCAGGATGCCGGGGCTGGCGCGCTACCTGTCGGTGCTGGAGAAGCAGATAGACCGGCTAACCGAAAAGTTGATCGTCGACGATGACGAGAAACTGATGGTTAATCAAATCGCCAACCTCAGCGCGCAGGGTATCTCGTACAGCGGCGCAGACGCACCGCGACAGGGCAGCCTGGCAGAGTTGAAGCTAAAACTATTGCCCTCGGGCCTGAGGCTTGTCATTATTGCCTGCGTGGTGCTGGTCGAAAAGGATGCGGGCCAGGGCGAACACAAGATATCGCTGGATTTCGAACACCTGAACAAGGCCGATCGCGAAATCCTGATTAAACACATACACGGCAAACAAATGGAAGCATTGAGCGGCGCGAAGGAATCCTGAACACCGATGACCGAAACAGCAGCGCAAACCTGGTTGTCGTCACACCATGACATAATTCCGGCGCTCGAGGTCAATCATCGGCGCGCACTCGAAATCCTCGAAAATCATACCCGCACCCTGCGTGACCTGGCAGAAGTGATCGTGCTCGATCCCGGAATGAGCGTTTCCCTTTACCACGAAGTCAACGCCAGGCGGCGTAACGAAGAGCAGGCCGTCGATTCGGTGCATGCCGCGCTGGCTTTGATGGGAGACAGCGCCATCGCCGACCTGGTGATGCAGCACAGGGTGCTGGATGAAACGCATCCCGATGCCGTGCGCCGCCAGAGTTACCACCAGCTCATGAGCCGCAGCTACCACCTGCTGGCGCAGCTCGACAACTTTATCGCCATCCAGGGCGTTCAAGCGATCAACGAGATCCGCAGCGCGGCCCTGTTGCACAACGTCGGCGAGTTCTGCGCCTGCCTGTTCGATCACGACCGTTACCAGCGCTACCAGGAGGAATTTCGCGAATCCGGTAGCGACGTCAAAAGTGCCAAGTCGGTCTACAGTTTTACCTTCCATGAGCTCGGCAGGATCTACGCCGGGAAGGCATACCTGCCGGCGCTGGTTACCGAGTCGCTCGACGAAAACATCCCCTCGGGACGCAAGGCGCGCCTGATTCAAATGGCCGCGGACATTTCCCACCAGGCCGAAGTCGGCTGGTACCACTCAGCGATGAAGGCAACCGAGGAAGTCTGCGCCGCTTACCTGAACCAGTCAGTCGAGGGTTTCGAGCGCCGGCTGCACCAGATCGCCATCGAATGCGCGCGATCCAGCCCATTCGATGATGTGCTGCCGGCGGCGTCCAGGCTCATCATGCTACCCGATCTCGAACGGCCGGCAAGGCCGGCTCCCAAGCTGGGAATCAAGCTCGAACCCGGTGGGCATGAATTCGAAACCAGCGTCAAAGCCCTGCTGCGCACGCAAAATCCGACCCAGGCGCAGTTACTCGATTTGCTGCTCAGGCACCTGCACGACGATCTGCACCTTACCCGGGTCGCGCTGATGCTGCTGTCGCCCGACAAAACCAAGCTCGGCACACGCGCCGGCAAGGGTATCGACCAGCATTCGCCGATCCGGACCCTGGTCATCGATATCGGCAAAGCCGGCGTACTGAATTCCCTGGTCACGAAGTCCCAGGCGCTCTGGGTGGAAGCGGAAAGTTACAAAAAATACGAAGCCGTGCTTCCGAACCGCTTCAAGTCGGCTTTCCTGCATGAAAGTTTCTACCTGATGCCATTCCAGGTCGAAGGCAAACCTATGGGGATGATCTACGCCGATCGTTCGCAAGCAGTCAACAAGCTCGACAAGGTCACTTACATCAAATTCAAATCGGCAATCATGCTGGCCAGCAAGGCCCTGACCTACCTCGCCAGACAAAAACAAAAAGCAGGGCCCTAACCCGCCTGCGGATGGGACCAATTGATTACTGTTTGCCGATTTCGAGGAGCCAGTCACGCAGGCGTCGGGCGGAATCCGAAAGCGGGCGATTCGCGTCCCAGGTCAGGTAGAAAGAACCCGGCGCGGCGATTTCGAATTCACCCAGCCGTAGCAACTTGCGGCGCTGAACCAGGCTTCCCACCTGTGAATGCCAGCCCAGCACAATGCCCTGGTTTTCCTCGGCCGCCTGTAACGCCACCACGTAGTTATTGAAACGCCTGAAATTTGCCCGCGAACCATCGCAACCAAACTCGCGCAGCCAGGCATCCCAGCCGGTCCAGGCCGGATCGACGCTGTCGAGCTGCAACAACGGAAACTGCAACAGGTCTTCGGGATGACGCAACTCGTGCTGGGCCGCGAATTCGGGGCCACATACCGGGTAAATCCGGTCATCGAACAGCCTGGCCGCCTGTTCGCCACGCCAGCTGCCATCACCATATCGAATACGGATATCGGCATTGACAAAGCCGGCATCCGAGGGATTGTCCGAAATTGCGTGATTCAGGTTGATATCGCGATACCGCCGCCAGAATCCGCCGAGCCGCGGCATCAGCCACAGCGATGCAAACGCGGTGGTCGCCGCAATCGTGACATCGGAGCTTTGCGCACGGTTTTTGAACTCCTGGCACAGCCGCCCGATCTGCTGGAAGCTCGAGCTCAGCACCTGGAACAGATCGATACCTTCCCGGGTCAGTTCGACGCCGCGATGGTGCCGCAGGAACAGCGGGCAGTCGAGCTCGGCTTCAAGCCCCTTGACCTGGCGGCTCACCGCGCCCAGGGTTACGCCGAGTTCGCTCGCGGCCGCGGTGAAGCTGCCGTGACGCGCACAGGCGTCGAAGGTATTGAGACTGGTCAGGCTCGGTAACTGGTAATATCGTCGTGCCACGGAATAGAGTTTACATCAGGTAAAGGCTGAAAGAAGATTTTTAATATTGCCAAATACTCGATTTCGCCTCAATGTATTAGATTACGTGCCATCCGGCCCCACCCGGGCTTGATATTGAGGATTAGACCTATGAACCAATCTACAGCACCGGAGATTGCGCTGGACGCGATCCTGCAACCGATAGAAAAGGCCACCGGCCTGCCAAACCAGGCTTATACCAGTAACGATTTCCTCGCCTACGAGCGCGATCACGTGCTTGGAAAAAGCTGGGCAGGGCTCTGGTTTGCCAGCGATCTGCCCAAGAAAGGCTACGTCAAACCGGTCGACTTCATGGGATTGCCGCTGGTAATCCTGCGCAACAAGCAGGACGAGATCAAGGTGTTCCATAACGTCTGCAGCCACCGCGGCATGATCCTGGTGCATGACGAAATGGAGGTCCAGGGCGCGCTGCGCTGCAAGTACCATTCATGGTCTTACAACCTTGACGGCGAACTCAAGGGAACACCGCACCTGGGCGGTATCGGTCAACAGAAATCCGAGGGTTTCAATCACTGCGACCATGGATTGAAGCCGGTACGCAGCGTGGTATGGATGGATGTCGTGTTCATCAACCTGTCGGGCGATGCGCCCGAATTCGAAACCTACATCCAGCCACTTACCGAAAAATGGACCCCCTTCCTCGGCAGCAAAGGCCTGGATCTACTGCGCACCGCAACTAACGGCAAGGGGATGCAGATCGAGGTCAAATCGAACTGGAAACTGGCGGTTGAAAATTACTGCGAAAGTTACCACCTGCCCTGGATTCACCCGGGCCTCAATACTTACTCGCGCCTGGAAGATCATTACCACATAATGTACGGCGACGACTTCGGCGGCCAGGGCAGTTACGCCTATCGACTGTACGACCAGGCCGGCACCGCGTTACCGCGGTTTCCGGAATGGCCGCATGACAAACTAGAGCAGGCGGAATACGTATCCTTTTATCCTAACGTGCTGCTCGGCATCCAGGCCGATCACGCGTTTGCGATGATCGTCGAACCGGTCGCCTGCGACCGCTCGATCGAACACCTGCGGCTGTATTACGTTGGCGACGAGGCGTTGAGTGACGAGCATGCCGCCAGCCGTAGCGCGACACTCGAATCCTGGCGCATGGTATTCAGCGAGGATATCGACGCGGTCGAGGGTATGCAGCGCGGCAGGCTGTCGCCCGGCTACGGCGGGGGCGTATTTTCACCGGCAATGGATAATCCGACCCATCATTTCCACCAGTGGGTGGCGCGCAAGCTGCAGGCCGCGGGCTAGCTACCGCTCAGGTCGAGATACAGCGGGCCGCGCGTCACCGGCCAGATGCCGCGACTAGCGGCACGCCCGCCCTCGAACAACACGTAACTCTGCCCGCCGTAGTGCGGTAACGGCCGCAGCAGCGTTTGCAGCGCTGCCGCATCATCCGCGCTAATTACGAGCACCGGGTCGCCGTTTTCGAGACGCGCGGTCCAGGCCGCGGCGCTCGCGCCAGGGGCCGCCAGTTCTGCCGGCCGCGTCAACTTCAGTTGCGCAAGCTGTGACGCCAAATTTTCGCTGGTCGTGATCAGCAACAGCGGTCGATCGATATCGCGCCGCAAATCCAGCGTTTCGAAACGCGCTTCGACATCCATCAACCTCGCCGACAGTTCGCGAGCGATCCGGTCGAACCCGGTATCGGTGGACCCGATCATGGTTACCGCCTTCGGGTTCAGCGTCACATCGCGCAGTATCGGCGGGGTTTCGTCTCGCTGCAGCAGGCGGAACACATCGCTATCGGGATCGAAATGCAGGGAGCGCGGTTTCGAGCTGGTCAGCCATTCGACCCGGGTCAGGTTTTCGCTGACGCTTATCTCGTGGCGCTCGTGGCCATCGTCGGTTTGCAACAGCACCGGCAGCCTGAAGCGGTACCCGGAAACCGGCTGCAGGATCTCGACGCTGGTGCGAAAGCCCTCGTCCAGCTGCTCGACGCGATGCGCGCCAAGGCTCAGGCGCGGGGCACCGCGGCGATCGAGCCATTGCCTGAAGAACCAGTCGAGCTCCCTGCCGGCGCTTTGCTCGAATGCGGCCTGCAGTTCGGACCAGCCGGCCACGCCGTAACGATGCCGTTCCCAGAACAGGCGCAGGCCCGCATCGAAAGCGGCCTGGCCGATTTCCAGGGTCAGCATATGAAACACGAAGGCCACCTTGTTATAGCCGATCACCTGCGAAGCCTGGTGGTGTTTGGATTTGAAAGCGCGCGCCGGCCGGTCGCGATCAGCCGGCAGCGCGGCATAATCGCGCAGCCATTTGATCCGCATGCCGCGCGCGGCCGCCTCTCCCTTGTCCTGCTCGAGCGCGTAGTCGGCCATGAAGGTGGTCAAACCCTCGGCCCAGTTACCATCGCTGTAATCGACCGCAACCCCGTTGCCCCACCAGTTATGCAGTACCTCGTGAGCTAGCGATCGCCCGCGCATGAACGGCAGGGGAATCACCTGGCGCCCGACATAAGTCAGATTGGGAAATCCCAGGCCCACCGGAAGGGGCGCCGAGATAACATGGAAATCGTCGTAGGGATAGGCTCCGATAACGGCTTGGTATCGCTGGATATAACCAGACGCAGCATCGAGATAAATGTCGGACAGCGCAACCAGATCGGCGTGAAAGTAGGTTCGCAGGCGCAGCCCGTTTATCCGGCGCTCTTTTACCTGGTAAGGGCCGGCAAACAGCGAGGGCGGCTCACCAGCCTCCCCGGATTCGAATGTCGCCAGGTAGGTTTCGCCCTCGGTGCTTTCCGTTAACAGTTTACCGGTGGCGACCGCACGCTGACCGGCGGGCACGCGAACGCTCAAGCGATACTCGACGGGCCCCGACCAGTCATGCGGTATCCAGGCATCGCCGGCCGGAAGGTAGGTTCCATCGCTGCCGCTGCTGCCATGGGCTGACGCGGCCTGTTCCGTGCCGCGCAGCGGTAGCTTCCCCTTCAGGGCGAACCGAAGTTCGTGACGGCCGCTGTCCGGCAGTTCGATAATATGGCCACGGCCCTGGGGCCGGGCCTTCACCGCAGCGCCATCGAGGGTAACTCGGTCGATGACGACCCAGGGGGCGAGTAGGAAAGAAAACCGATCGCGGCCCGTAAGGATCACTCTGTCCCTGATTTCAATCGCGCCGCTTGCAGGGGAGAGCGTCACCTCTATATCGTGCGATACTGGCGGCGCCGCCTGCGCCGCCAGCATGCCGCTCGGCATGATGAGCAGCAGTGCAACAAGTCTTGGCAGGAGCTTAGTCAAAGGTTTGCGGAAATCTGGCAGTCATTTCCAGGCTCTCGGTGCCGCGGCGCAATTCCAGCGGCAGCCAGGTACCGGGCGCCTGGCGTTGAACGACTTCGATCAGGGCAGTCGTCGACCGGGTCTCGAAACCGGCAGCCGTCCGAATCACATCACCCTCACGGATGCCGGTGGCGGCAGCGACGCTGTCGTCCATCACCTGCATCACGCGCACACCGTCTTCCCCGTCTTCGATGATGATCCCCAACCGTGGACGCGCCGGGGCCGGTGCCTGTTCTTCGGCATCGACGACGAATACCGCGGTTGCCAGGTCGCTCGGCAACGGATCGCAGGTATCGCTGGCATCCAGCGGCAGCAGCACATCGACATCATCGATGCCCATATCGGCCAGTTGATGCGGAATGCCGTAGCCGTACTCGAGGTGACCACGGCCGACGATACCGACGACAATCGCCGCCGGGTCGCGCTGGTGCGCGGCGGCCAGCACTTCAGCCATGGCACGGTCCCAGGTTAACTGCGCTTCGACAAAATAGGAAAAATCGTCACTGCGCTTGATCTCGTCGATATCCGGCTCCTCGCCTTCGGTTTCGTTAGAGAGAGTTTGCTTGTAAGCATACAATTGCGCCAGCGAATCGCGGTATTCATCGCTCGCCGGGGCCGGCTTCGACAGCCCCATGCGATCTGCCTCATCGATCCCGTTCCAGCCTTGCTGCCCCACCCGGGACACCAGCTCGCGATCGATATTCAACGCCAGCGCGGTCAGGCGATTCTGGCGGGTAAACTGCAGTAACGGTAAATAAAGGTCGGCATCATAGCCCCATACCTTGCGCCACTCGGATTGTTCGAGGAATTCCTGCTCGGTCAAGCGCCCTGCCCTCCAGGCGTCGAGAACCGGCTGCGCCCGGCGCGGCAACATTTCGAAACCCACCATCATGTTGGCGTTGCGCGAATGCAGCGCCGCCAGCATGTAATGCTGCCAGCGGTGATGCGCAGCCGAGGTATGCGCCTCGCCCAGCAGGACGATTCGGGTATCGGACAGCCGCTCGAAAATTTGCCGATTGTCGAGGACCTCTCCGCTCGCCGGGTCCAGCCATTGCGCTACGTGGTGATCGCAGCTGCTGCCAGAGGAGTCACCCTCGGCCAGGCCGAGGCGCGGTAATAAAAAAAACAGCGAAAGCAGGCAGATCCTTGCGCTAGAACTCATCGAATTAAGACTCCAGGGATTTGATAGGGCACCTGTTTATACGAATATCGCAAGGTTCCGGATTAACCGTGACGATTAGGACATCGAGTGCAGGCTAGGGTTCCACCAGCGCGAGACTGATGCGCTTGTTCTGCTTGCCCTTGTTCTTGAGACCGGTAACCAAGAGCTCTCCAATCTCGGCGGTATTGCGCACGTGGGTGCCGCCGCAGGGTTGATAATCGGTGTCCTCGATGGTGATGGTGCGGATGGTGCCGTGGCCGCGTGGCGGCTGTACCGACATGGTACGTACCAGCCCCGGGTTCCGATCCAGCTCTTCGTCGGTGATGGCGCCGATGTTGACCGGGATCGCCTTCGCCACCAACGCGTTTAAATCGGCGGTCAGTTTTTCCTTGTCGACGACCTCCCCCTGCAGGTCGAAATCGAGCCGGCTCTCCGTCTCCCCGACGGCACCGCCGGTGGCCTGCGCGCTGATCAACGAGCATACCAGGTGCATGCTGGTATGCATGCGCATCAGCCGATGCCTACGCTCCCAGTCGATTTCCATCCCGACCGGGTCACCAGCATGAATTGCCCCGAGATCGTCGTCTTCGAGGAAATGCACGATATTGACTCGATCCGGCGCGTAGCGCGTGTCGACCACGCGATAATCGCGGCCGTTGATAGTCAGGCGTCCGGTATCGCCCGGTTGCCCGCCGCCCAGCGGGTAAAAAATGGTGGCCGCTAGCACGACGCCGTTATCGAGCACATCGACCACTTCACTGTTCAGTGTCTTCTGGTAACTGTCTTGGTAAAATACTTTTTCCGTCATCGCCTGATCTCGCCTGTCATGCGAGGATTCTTACCCAGCCGGAAGCTCGAAGCAAGTCGATAACCAGTGAATTCAACAACGCAAGTCCAGCGCAAGATCATTCATATCGACGCCGACTGCTTCTACGCCGCGGTCGAGGTGCGCGACAATCCCGCGCTCAGCGGCAAACCGATTGCGGTCGGCGGCAGCGCCACTCGCCGCGGGGTAATAGCGACCGCGAGCTACGAGGCGCGCAAGTTCGGGGTGCGCTCGGCGATGGCGAGCGCGACCGCGGTCAAGCGTTGCCCGCAGCTGATCCTGATCCCGGGGCGGATGTCGGTGTATCGTGAAGCATCGCGTCAGATGCACGAAATCTTCGCCGAGTACACCGAACTGATCGAGCCACTGTCGCTGGACGAGGCCTTCCTCGACGTATCCGACTGCCCGCGCTGTCGCGGCAGCGCGACCCTGATCGCGCAGGAAATCCGCCAGCGAATCGCCAATCGCATCGGCATTACCGTGTCCGCCGGTATCGCACCGAACAAATTTATTGCCAAGGTCGCGAGCGACTGGAACAAGCCCAACGGGCAATATGTCGTGACTCCCGATCAGGTCGACGACTTTCTCGAAGCGCTGCCCGTTAATCGCATCTGGGGCGTCGGCAAGGTCACCGCGGAACGGCTCGAGCAGCAGGGCATCAGAACCTGCGGCGACGTGCGGCGCCACGACATCTACCAGTTCGTGCAGCAATTCGGCCAGTTCGGAGAACACATCCACAAACTCGCCCACGGTATCGACGAGCGGCCGGTGGTTTCCGAATGGCGCCGTAAATCGGTTAGCGTTGAGAACACCTACGACCAGGACCTGCCGGATCTCGAAAGCTGCCGGCAACAGATCCCGGCGCTGCTCGAATCACTGCAGCAGCGCCTGCAGCGGCTCGACGACGATTACCGCATTCAGAACTGTTTCCTCAAAATGAAGTTCTTCGACTTCAACCAGACCACGATCGAGCGTCGGCAAACCGAACCCGGTTACGACGATTACGCGATGCTGTGCGAGGAAGCCTGGCAGCGCGGCCAGGTGCCGGTGCGGTTGCTCGGAATCGGTGCACGCCTGATCGACCTGACCGACGCCAGCGGACAGATGGATTTGTTCGAAAATTGACCGTCCAGGTGCAAAAACCTACCACCCGTCCCAATATGTCAAAAAATTACACTTGTTTTTATTTATCAGCGAGTTAAGCTCGCTTTCAAATGTAGGTTGATAGAAATATTCGCTAACTTATCAAGTATCAGGGCTAAGTATCTCAATGAGCAAAAAATCAACGGCTCCCGCGTTCGAATCACTGATCTCGGCACCGTGGGGCATGGCGCCGGACAACTCGTATTATGGCGATCCTCGCTACGTGCAGAAAGAGCAACACGGGCTGGAGCACATCGAACGCGACAAGACCGACGAGGACGGCGTCGAGCAGGTCGTGATCCTGGGCTACAACTAGATTTCGCCGAAACCAATCGGTCGCCACGGACTCTCGGGCGGCCCGGAACTTCGTTCCGAGGTATTAATTCTATGTTGTTCGCGGTCAGCCTGCCGTTAACCGCTCATCTGCCTGCGCAAAATGCTGAATGACATTTTGCTGATCCTGATCGCATCTGCGACCTCGACACTGACCGCGATCACCGGTGTCGGTGGCGGCATGATGCTGATCGCGATCATGCCCGGATTTCTGCCGCCTGCCGCCATCGTGCCAGTACACGCCACGGTGCAGTTGTTTTCAAATTCGAGTCGCGCCCTGTTTGGCTGGCAATTCCTGCGTTGGGAATTCGTGCTGGGATTTGTCGCGGGGGCAATTGCCGGTGGGCTCTTTGCGGCGGGTATCACGCGCGAGATCAACCTGGAATACAGCCCGCTTTTTATCGCTGCCTACATTCTATTCAGTATCTGGGGGCCGGGCATCAGATTACGCCTTCCGCCCGCGGGTGAGTTTATCGTCATCGGCGCGTTACAAACCGGCTTGAGCATGATCGTCGGCGCTACCGGCCCACTGGGCCAGGCGGCACTGATCCGACGCCAGCTGCGGCGAGATGCACTGGTGGTAACCGCGGCCCTGATGATGAGCTTCACCCACCTGATCAAGATCGTGCTGTTTGCGCTGCTCGGATTCTCGTTCCTTGCCTACTGGAAAATCATCCTCGGCATGTCGTTGGGAGTTATTGCCGGAGCCTGGATGGGGACCCGGATACGGTATCGCATTCCGGAGGACCCGTTCAGGAAGATTCTGCGCTGGCTGCTGACCCTGCTGGCCCTGCGCATGATTTACATAACGCTATTCTGACCCAGTCAGTACCATCGGAGATCGAGACCACCGGTTATATTCCGCTCAAGCAGCTCCCGATTGCCGCAAAATCTGCAGGATGCGATCCTCGACCCAGCTGCGCGCGCCCAGGCTTTCGATAAAGCCACAATGCCCGCCATAACGGCTGGTTTCGACGCTTAGCGCTTCGATCGGATCGATACGCGCCAGGTCTTCCACGGGTATGATCGGATCGTCCTCGGAAGCGATGATGGTCGATGCCACCTCGAGCGATGCCAGTCGGCTACCGACCAGCGCGTAGGCTGCAAAATAGTCACCCACTTCGTCGTAAATGGTGTGCCGCGGGATGAACATCTGGTTCAAATCGTCCAGCGACCTGGCCTGTGCCAGTTCCTCGGCGTAGCCCAGCTCCGGAAAGTGCTCCAGCTTGAGCTGCAGCGATCTGCGCCACTTTTTGAAGAAGTAACGCTCGTAGGCGAAGAAACCCTGGTTCAGCGCGTCCATCACTCGCGCCGGATCGGTGGGTGGACAAACACCGATGGCGGCATCGAGACCGAGTTCG
>JAACFA010000302.1 GCA_009937625.1 Gammaproteobacteria bacterium
GACGACTTCCATAACTTCGAGGCGCTCAACATTCCCGAGCAGCACCCGGCGCGAGCGATGCACGACACCTTTTACTTCGATGACGGAATGTTGCTGCGCACTCATACCTCGCCGGTGCAAATCCGGGTCATGGAGAACCAGGAGCCGCCTTACCGCGTGATTGCGCCCGGGCGAGTTTACCGCTGCGACTCGGATCTGACACATACCCCGATGTTCCACCAGGTAGAAGGCCTGCTGGTCGACGAAGATGTTTCTTTCTCGGTGCTGAAGGGTACGCTGCAGGAATTCCTCAGGATGTTCTTCGAACAGGACGATTTGAAGACCCGTTTTCGACCCTCTTATTTCCCCTTTACGGAGCCTTCGATGGAAGTCGATATCAGCTGCGTGATGTGCTCGGGTAACGGCTGCCGGGTCTGCAGCCATACCGGCTGGCTGGAAGTGCTGGGCTGCGGCATGGTGCATCCTGAACTGTTTCGCCACACCGGTGTCGACTCGGAAAAATATACCGGCTATGCCTTCGGCATGGGGGTAGAGCGCCTGGCGATGCTGCGCTACGGTGTTAACGACCTGCGGCTGTTCTTCGAAAACGATTTACGTTTTCTGCAGCAATTCACCTGATCGGGCGCGAGCATGGAAATTAGCGAAAACTGGTTACGTGAATGGGTGAACCCGCCGATCGACACCGATACCCTGGTCAGCCAGTTGACCATGGCCGGGCTCGAGGTGGGTGGATTGCGGGCCGCCGCGCCCGAGCTCGACAACGTCGTCGTTGCCGAGGTGACGAGTTGTGAGCGCCATCCCGATGCCGACAAGCTGAACCTGTGCCAGGTTAGCGATGGCGCGGACGGCTACCAGGTCGTTTGCGGCGCGAGCAACGTGCGAGCAGGATTGAAAGTAGCCCTGGCGCGAGTCGGCGCCGTACTGCCCGGCATCAAGATCAAGAAAGCCAAGCTGCGTGGCGTCGATTCCGAGGGCATGATCTGCTCGGCGGCCGAGTTGCAGTTAGCGGAAACCTCCGACGGGATCCTGGAATTGCCCGACGACGCGCCTGTGGGGGCGTCTATCGTCGACTATCTCGCCCTGGCCGATAATATCATCGATATCGATTTAACCCCGAACCGGGGCGATTGCCTCAGCATTACCGGCGTTGCGCGCGAAGTATCTGCGATTAACAGTATTCCGCTGCAGCAAAGCGCCGCGACGAGCGTCGCGCCGGTGATAGACGATGTCTTCCCGATCGAACTTGAAGCGCCGCAGCAGTGCCCGCGCTACGTTGGCCGAATCATTCGCGGAATCGATCCAGAGGCGCAAACCCCGCTGTGGATGCAGGAAAAATTGCGCCGCTGCGGCCTGCGCCCGATAAGCCCGGTGGTCGATGTCACTAATTACGTCATGATGGAACTCGGCCAACCGATGCATGGTTTCGATTTCGACAAACTCGAAGGCGGCATCCGGGTGCGAATGGCGCAACCGGGCGAAAAGCTGGCGCTGCTCGATCAGAGCGAGGTCGAATGCCGGGGCGATAATCTGCTGATCGCGGACCATGCCGGTGGGGTCGCGCTGGCCGGTATCATGGGTGGGCTGGATAGTTCGGTGCAGGTCGAGACGCGCAACATATTTCTGGAAGCGGCCCATTTCACGGCGGTCGAACTCGCCGGCAAGGCGCGTAAATTCGGTATGCATACCGATGCTTCGCACCGATTCGAACGCGGTGTCGATGCAGCATTGCCGCCGCTCGCAATGGAGCGTGCAACCGAGCTGCTGGTGGGCATCGCCGGCGGCGAGGCCGGGCCGCTGATCGACGCGGTAGCCCATGAACATATGCCGCAGACGCCGCAGGTCGAGCTGCGTTACGAGCGCGTGAGCCGCCTGCTCGGAATCGATGTCGAACGCGATGAGATCGACGATATCCTGCAGCGCTTGAACATGGAGTTGCAGCATCAGCCTGACGGCTGGAAAATCGTACCGCCCAGCTATCGCTTCGATATCACTATAGAGGCCGATCTGATCGAAGAAATCGGGCGACTCGTCGGTTACAACAATATACCGGGGAGCCGGGAAGCGTCGCATATCCGGATGGACAGCTTCTCCGAGCGCCGGGTCAGCCTCAACCGTGTCCGCGATGTCATGGTCGACCAGGGTTACTACGAAGCCATTACCTATTCGTTCGTATCGCCCGAGCTGCAGGCGATCCTCGATCCCGATCAAGCTACCCTGCCGTTGGCTAACCCGATATCTGCCGATATGTCAGTCATGCGCAGCCGTTTGCTGCCGGGCCTGGCGCAGGCGTTGCGGCATAACCTGAATCGTCAGCAGTCGCGTGTGAGGTTGTTCGAGACCGGCCTGTGCTTCATACCAGGCGCGGATGGACTCGAACAAACCTCGCATATCGCCGCGGTTATTACCGGGAACCGGGCCCAGGAAGGCCTCTATGCGGGCGGCCAGGGCGTGGATTTTTTCGATATCAAGGGCGATCTCGAATCGGTTCTGCGGCTCGCCAGCGAATCGGAGTTCAGCTATGAGCGTTCCGAAAACCCGATATTGCACCCCGGGCAGGGCGCGGACCTGATGTTCGAGGGAGAAAAGATTGGTTTTATCGGAGCTTTTCATCCGGCCGTTTTGAAAAAACTCGATATAAATCAACAAGTTTTTGTTTTCGAGGTCAAAACTTCGCCGATCTTGCAGTCAAAATTGCCGAATTTCGAAGAAATGTCGAGGTACCCATCGATACGACGTGATATTTCTGTGATGGTCGACGCAGAAATCCCGGTTCAAAAGCTGATAGATTGCATTTTTTCGGTAAAAAACAAAATATTGCAGGAAGTATTTGTATTTGACGTCTATACTGGAAAAGAAGTGAGAAATAATCGAAAAAGTGTCGCTTTGGGCTTGATTTTACAGGA
>JAACFA010000081.1 GCA_009937625.1 Gammaproteobacteria bacterium
TGTCCGCGCTCGCGCGCCAGTTGCTCGGCGACCTGCAGCGCATCGTGATGCTGCCAGACGCCGAGCAGCAGATAAGCACCAGCCAGCGCGAGCCCGACCCGCGCCGGACCGGGGCTATATCGCTGCAGACCCCAAACCACGGAAACCAGCAAAAATATCGAAAACAGTGGATCGACGATCGCGATAATGCTCCAGGCGATGCGGCCATCACTAAATGGCCACAACAGATGAGTACCGTAGCTGGTACAGGCGTCGAGCAGGCCCGAAGTTGCGTAACCGAGCAGCGAAAACAGGTAGATTCGCTTGAAGTCGAGCCGCTTGCGCAGCAGCGGCCACAGTAGCAGCGCCGCGATCAACGCGCCGACCGGTATAAAAATCAGCGCGTGGGTAAAGTGGCGATGAAATTCGAGGTTGACGAGGGTATCGCCGGGGGAGTTGATCAGGATATCGGCGTCGGCCAGCAGCGCGGCACAAAACCCGATCGCCGCCGCGCGCCGCGTTTCGTCCTTGTTCGACACCGACAGTGCCAGCGCGCCGCCGAGTAATCCCTGGGTCACGATATCCATTGTTCGAGGCTCCTGCTTTTGACTCGTCTGAGCATGTCCATGTTGGCGCCGCTCACGGATTCGAGGCGAGATCGAGGCCGGCGAGCAGCGGCGGCAGGATTCTCCCGGCCGCTCCCGCGAGGTAAATGTCGGCCGCATATCTGGCCTCGCCCGCGTTCGGATCAACCACGATTACGCTGCTGCCATACTGCCGCGCCAGCGTTATCAGGCCGGCCGCCGGGTACACGGTGGCACTGGTGCCGACCACCAACAGGCAATCCAGCTCCGCGCACAGCTGCTGCGCTCGGTACCAGGTTTTCGCCGGCAAATTCTCGCCGAACCACACCACGGCCGGCCGCAGGCGCGCGCCACAGCGGGGACAGTCACGCAGCGGCGACGGATTCTCGAGTTGAACCAGCTCGCGATAGTCGCAGGCGGAGTTGTGGCAAATGTCGTGCAAAATGCTGCCGTGAAGATGATAAACCTGTTTTGGCGCGACCCCTGCCTGCTCCAGCAGGTTATCGACATTCTGCGTGATTTGTATCATGCGCGACTGCGCCGCCAGCACACGATGCGCCGCGTTGGGCCGCACCCCGGCAAGCATGCTCCGACGCCAGTTGTACCACTCGATGACGCGCTCGGGATTCGCCTCGAACGCATCCACCGAAGCCAGTTCGGTCGGGTCGAAGCGCGACCACAGCGCGTCAGGATCCGGATCCCGAAAGGTCGCGAGGCCCGATTCGGCGCTCAGGCCCGCACCCGAAAACGCGGCGACGCGTTGACTGCGCGCGAGCAGCTCGCGCGCCTGCAGCAGGCCGTCGTTATTATCGGAATATGGTTCCAAGCTTTGGTTACCGGCGCCGAAGTATCTATCTGTCAGCCTGCAGATCAGGGATATCTTCTGTTTCCCGTCGCGACAGTTTATCGATTAATCTCTCGCGGTACGCCTGCTCATGGATCAGCAAGTCACCCTCATGCCCCTGCATCGCGAGGCGGGCCTTCAGCAGGCAGAGTCGACGCCGCACCGAGCGCTGCTCGGCGGCCAGTTCGGCCTGATCGAGCAGGCTTTCCAGCTGGTGAATTTCATTTCTCAGCGTCAGTTCGGGCGGCAGGCAGCCGGCATTTCTGAGGATGCGGTAGGCCACCCGCAATTCATCCGGCACCCCGGCATCGTCATCCAGTGCGAGCGGCTGGCCACTGCCCGGAAGATCATCGAATTCTCCGCGGCGAATGGCGGCCTGTATCTGTTCTTCGGCGAGACTATCGACTAGTAACATGGGTGGTCCAATCCGTTCCAACTGGTTCGTTTAGCAGGAAGCTTATTGTAATGAATTCCGTCTTACCTCGGAATGGCGGAAAACGTTGATGTCCCGTCCCTTGCGGGATAATGTAGGGCACTTATGAACGAAACGGGCATCGATAAACCCGCGGCGATCAAGGGGCGCGGGGCAGTCAGCAACGCCAGCGGCCGCTTCGAGTCGCGGCAGCGCACGGCTTTCGACGACGGCTGGGACTATCCACCCGACGAATCACGGCCGCAAACCGTGGTGCAGGCCGACGCCAGTCGCAGCATCCTGGCTTACAACGAATCGCCGGACGTGCCGTTCGATCGTTCGCTCAATCCCTATCGCGGTTGCGAGCACGGCTGTGTCTACTGTTTCGCACGCCCCACACACGCCTATCTCGGATTATCGCCGGGGCTGGATTTCGAAACCCGGCTGTTTAGCAAGCCTGAAGCTGCGACGCTGCTGGACGAGGCGCTAAGCAGGCCCGCTTATCGATGCCAACCGCTGGCGCTGGGCGTTAATACCGATGCCTATCAGCCGATAGAGCGTAAGCTTGGCATCACTCGCTCGGTGCTGGAAGTGTTGCAGCGATTTCGCCACCCGGTGTCGATTATCACCAAATCCGCGCTGGTCGAACGTGACGTCGATATCCTGCGCGAGATGGCGCAGGATCGTCTGGTTTCGGTCGCGATTAGTATCACCACCCTGGAGGCCGAGCTGGCGCGTAAACTCGAGCCGCGCGCCGCCACACCGCACCGCCGTCTGCAAACCATCCGCACACTGGCCGCAGCCGATATCCCGGTGAACGTATTGGTCGCACCGCTGATCCCGGTACTGACCGACCCCGAACTGGAAGCGATTCTCGAGGCCGCAACAGAGGCTGGCGCGCAGTCAGCTGGCTACATACTGCTGCGCCTGCCGCTGGAGGTCGGCGAGTTGTTTCAGCAATGGTTGCAGGCGCACTATCCGCTCAAGGCCGAGCATGTCATGACGCGCGTGCGCGATACCCGCGGTGGCAAGGATTACGAAAGCCGCTTCGGTGAACGGATGCGCGGCAGCGGCGCCTTCGCCGATATCATCGCGCAACGTTTCGCGCTGGCCTGTAAAAAGCTGGGTTTGCATGCGCGCGAGGATGCGCTCGATTGCGCAGCGTTTCGGGTTCCCGAGAGAAGTGGAGACCAACTGGATTTGTTTTAACCGCAGGGGTAGAAATCACGACTCTTCGCGGTAAAACGCGCTAACAGGCGGCAGGTTTCCCCGGAAAGGCTACGTGAGGACGTTAGCGGTCGGTAATGGTTATGCCCAGTAAGTCTGCAATGATCGAGACTATCAAGATCAGGGGGAGCAGCAGGATTACCAGGAGTTTCGACACTATCGGGGCAACCTCTATCACGCCGATTTTATGCCATACCCGACCTGCCTCGATTTTTATTGTTTGCGGTTTGATTGATGCGACCATATCCAGCGACCCGTGTCGTAATCGAGACGAAGCGGCTACATCCAGTCGCCCGACTGGTTTTCGGTATTAACGATGTAGTCCTTGGGTTGCTCGATTGGCGCTTTATCCTTCGGGCGTACCGAGAATGAGAGAGCCTCGCCTCCCGGCCTATCGCCAGCCTTTTGCTTCCAGGCGGATATCCAGAATTCCTCGCCTTTCACATTTAGCGAGCCCGTGTAATCAGGATTAGTGTCTTTTGCCTTGCGGTTGTTAGACCAGATCAGACCGCGGTTGATGTTTCGGAATTTCATCTTTTTCGACCCTGTACCGCCCTTCGTTCAAACGTTTTTTAGGAAATGCATCATATCAATTGACCGAAACTCGCGAATCGCCCATATAGGGTAAATCGGCGGATATGCGTCAGCGTTGGGCCGGGGTGTATATCAATCCATCGCGAGAACCCATAAATGCTAGCTCTCGGCCGCAGACAGGCGGTTACCTTTTGCGTGATTCCGGGGACGCGAGATAGTTCGGGCCGGGTCTATTTTTTTGCTACGGCAGGTATTAGTTCTATAGTATGTCCCGATTATGACGTCCATCGAAACCATTCATTCTGCCGAATCCCCGCACGTGGGATTGTTCGTCACCTGCCTGGTCGATCTCTATCGACCGTCGGTCGGCTTTGCCACGGTCGAGCTACTCGAGCAGGCCGGTTGCCGGGTGACGGTACCACAGGCGCAGACCTGTTGCGGTCAGCCGGCGTTTAACAGCGGTGACGACCATCACGCCAGGCAACTGGCAATTCAGGTGCTCGATGCGTTCGAGGAATTTGACTACGTGGTCGGGCCTTCGGCTTCCTGCCTGGGTACGATTCGTTGCCACTACCCGGAAATGTTTGCCGATGACGCCGCGCTGCTGCCACGTATCGAGGCGCTCAGTGCGAAAAGCCATGAACTGGTCAGTTTCCTGGTCGACGTGCTCGACGTCGAAACGGTCGAAGCCGGTTTCGATCACCGCGTCACCTACCACGATTCCTGCTCGGCGTTGCGCGAGCTGGGGATAAAATCCCAACCCCGCAAACTGCTGGCATCGGTCGCCGGCCTGGAGCTCGATGAACTGCAGGGCACGGACATCTGCTGTGGATTCGGCGGCACTTTTTGCGTCAAGTACCCGGA
Organism: Gammaproteobacteria bacterium; assembly: GCA_009937625.1. Lineage (GTDB taxonomy): Bacteria > Pseudomonadota > Gammaproteobacteria. The sequence continues at coordinate 4,445 of JAACFA010000081.1, forward strand.
GATCTCCGGGCGCATGGCCGCGGATAAGATCAACGCGGTCGAAGCGAGCGGCGCCGACACGCTGCTCGCCGGGGATCTTGGCTGCCTGCTCAACCTGGCGGGTAAAATACGCCGCGAGGGCAAGTCTACCCGGGTTTACCATATCGCCGAAGTGCTCGCGAACATGGCCGATGGCAAGTCCATCGGCGAGGGCGACGACTGATGCAGCCAAATTCCAGGCATTTCCAGGTCAATGCCGAATCCGCATTACGCGAGCCCAACCTGCAGTCCGCGCTAAAACAGCTGGAATCCGGATTCGTCGCCGGCAGGCAACGCTGTTACGACGCGCTCCCCGAGTTCGAAGCGCTGCGCGACCGCGCCAAGGAGGTGCTGGATCATACCCTCGATAACCTCGACGCTTACCTGCTCGAGTACGAGGCGCGGGTGCTCGAATCGGGTGGACTGGTGCACTGGGCCAGCACGCCGGAGGAAGCGCGCGAGATCGTAGTTCGAATCTGCCGCGATGCCGAGGCGAGAAGCGTGATTCGAGGCAAGTCGATGATCGGCGAGGAAATCGGCATCAACGACGCGCTCGAGGCGAACGGTTTCGAGGTGACCGAAACCGATCTTGGTGAATATATTCTGCAGCTGGCCAAGGAACCGCCGAGCCACATTGTCGCTCCAGCCATCCACAAGACCAAGGACGAAATATCCGACCTGTTCCTGGAACATCATCGTGGCCTCGGGTTCACGCAGCGACAAACCGAGCGCAGCGCCCTGGTCAACGAGGCGCGCCAGGTGTTGCGCGAAAAATTCCTTGCGGCCGATGTCGGCATGACGGGTGCGAATTTCCTCATCGCCGAAACCGGCAGCAACGTGATCGTCACCAACGAGGGTAATGGCGATCTCAGCAGTACCCTGCCGCGCGTCCAGATCGTTACCGCGGCGGTCGATAAAGTCGTGCCCACGCTGGAAGACGCCTCGCTGTTACTGCGCTTGCTGGGACGCAGCGCAACCGGTCAGGAGATAACCGCCTACACCACCTTTACCACCGGGCCCAGGCGCGAGCGGGATGCCGATGGCCCGGGTGAATACCACGTCGTGCTGATCGATAATCATCGCAGCGAAATGCTCGGCAGCGAACTGCGCCCGATGTTGCGCTGCATTCGCTGTGGTGCCTGCATGAATCACTGCCCGGTCTATGGTCGCATTGGCGGACACGCCTATGGCTGGGTGTACCCGGGCCCGATGGGGTCGGTGCTGACTCCGCTCATGGTTGGCCTCGATGAAGCCGGTCACCTGCCCAACGCCTGCACCCTCAACGGGCGCTGCGAGACGGTTTGCCCGGTGAAGATACCCTTGCCCAGGCTGCTGCGCAGCCTGCGCAGTCGGCAACATTTGCAACGCCAGAATTCTAGCCTGGCGCGAATCGCCTTATCGCTGTGGAGCTGGGTAGCCCTACGCCCGCGACTTTATCAACTGCTGACGCGGCCGGCGATGGCGCTGCTGGCGCGGCTGGGCTCCAGAAGCGGCGGCTTCAGACGCATGCCGCTCGCCTCGGGATGGACTCGAGTTCGCGATTTGCCGGCGCCACAGGGCTCGACCTTTCAGGCGCGCTGGCAACAGCAGCAGCGAGATCGCAAATGAGCGCGGCGCGCGAACAGGTACTGGCGCGCATTAGAGCGGCATTGGGTCGGGGCGAACCGGATCCAGAGCGGACAACCGAATTACGCGAACGGATAGCCCAGCACCCCAGGCATATCGAACCCGCCTTCGGCGAAACGCCACGCCAGCGGTTTCGACAGAAACTCGAAGCCGCGGAGGCAAGCTTCGCCGAGCTCGAGACGCTCGACGCTGTGGCGGCCGAGATCGAGCGTTATCTCGAAGCCCACGGCGCGGAAAAGCGCATTGCCACCAGTGGCGATGACCTGTTGCGCGCGATCGAGTGGCCGGCATCCGTCGACGCGCAACCCTGGGTTGCCGGAAGCGATCACAGGGTATCACTGACGACGGCCTACTGCGGCATCGCCGAGACCGGTAGCCTGCTGCTGGTCTCGGGAGAACAAAACCCGACCTGCCTTAACTTTTTGCCGGATTATCACGTCGTGGTAATCAAAGCCGAGCAGCTGGTGCTGCGCATGGAAGATGCCTGGGACAGCCTGCGAGCGTCGACCAGGCAAATGCCGAGAAGCGTTAATTTCATTTCCGGGCCCTCAAAGACTGCCGATGTCGAACAAACGGTCGAGTATGGCGCGCATGGTCCGCGCTGCCTGCACGTCATCCTGGTCGGCTGAGCAAGGTGCCCGGGTGAGATTTTGCTTTCATTCGAGCAGATGCTCGGGATCGATTGCCGGACCTGTCTGGCCTGAGGCGGAGAACCTGCCGTGAGTAGCGTTATTCGAATTGCGGCCTTCAGGATACTGCTGACCTCGGTCGGCTTGTTGCTTTGCGCCTGTGCCGCTTCGATTCAAACGCGGGGACCGAATGGATTTTCCTTCATCGAGACCACCATCGATGACATTCACATTGCGATAAAAGATCAAACCATCGACTGTGAGGGCATCACCAGCGGATTCCTGGATCGTATAAGGAAGTATGATCAGAGCAGTAATCTTAATTCCATCATCTTGATTAATCCCAATGCCATTGCAAAAGCCAGAGCCCTGGACAGAAAGTATCAAAAGACAAAAAAGCTGCAGAGCCTGCATTGTGTCCCGATCATCTTGAAAGATAACTTCGATACCGCCGATATGCCAACCGAGGCGGGCTCCATCGCTTTGTCGGGGTCTATCCCCCCCGATGATGCCTACATGGTTAAGAAACTGCGGCAGGCTGACGCCATCGTCATCGCCAAGTCCAACATGGGAGAGTGGGCCTTTAGCCCCTTCGATACGATCAGTTCCACCCACGGAGAGACCAGAAACGCCTACGACCTCGACCACGTACCCGCAGGGTCCAGCGGCGGTACCGCTTCCGCGATTGCTGCGAACTTCGGAGTAATCGGGATGGGCTCCGATACCGGAAATTCGATACGCGGACCCGCATCGCATCTGGCACTGGTAGGGATTCGATCTACCATCGGAGCCACCAGTCGCGACGGTATCGTGCCATTGCTATCGAACCGGGATGTCGGTGGCCCATTGATGCGCACGGTCAGAGATAGCGCCAGAGTTTTTACCGTTATTGCGGGAATAGATCCAGCAGATCCCGCTACCGAGATTTACCGAAACCATAAAGTAGATGATTACACGGCTAATCTATCTACAAACGGGCTATCCGGGGCCAGACTGGGCGTTTTAAGGCAAATTTATGATGCGAACACCGCGGACAAACAGGTGTTGGCAGTATTTGACCGGGCGTTAACAGCCCTGGAACTAGCCGGTGCCGTGATTGTCGACCCCGTCACCATCCCCGATTTCGACGAACTCGTTAAAGCGACAGGTTTCTGCGGGCGATTTCGATACGATATTAACAACTACCTGAAAACCCTGGGTAAAGATACAGGGATCAATTCTTTACAGGACGTAGTCGACCAGGAAAAGTTTCGTCCGCAAAATAGCGGCGCCATGAAATGGGCGATGAGCGTCGCTGCGGACGTCAAACCCGACGAGCAAAATCCCCCGTGTATCGATGTCGCGGGCGACCCGCGCAGACAAGCCTTGTTAAATGCGGTGGTGGCGATGATGGACAACTTGAAACTGGAGGCTCTTGTTTACCCCTCCTGGAGTAACCCGCCTCGAAAAATCGGCGATTCGGAGAGTCCGCACGGAAACAACAGCCCGGTGATTGCGCCCCACTCCGGGCAACCCGCGATTACCGTGCCGATGGGCTACGCTGGCAATAACCTGCCGCTGGGCCTACAAATACTGGGCAGACCGTTCAGCGAAGCAAAACTGTTCCAATATGCCTATGCCTACGAGCAAGCCACCCGACACCGAAAGCCACCCCGGTTGTTTCCATGAGTATTGCCGATCCCTCACTATTCAGGACTAATCGGGTCATATTTCGCGTATCGACGTGATACTGGCCCGAAAGCAAAGCAATATGACCGATAGGATGATGGATATAGGCTAGACTCGTATCAGGCAATTCCATATAAAACGAAAGAGGAAAACAATTCCGTACCTGTCGATTCACGGAGTTCTTTTAGTCGAATGAAACTACTCTACAAGCTGCTTGGTCTGATGCTGCTGATATCCGTCGCCCAGGCGGATTCGATCACGACCATACAACTGCAAAACCGCCCGGCCGAGGAAATCATACCCATAGTCAAACCGATGCTGGGGACCAATGAATCGATATCGGGCCGTGGATTCAAGCTTTTCCTGCGATCATCGCCGACAACCCTGGAGCAGGTGGAAGATATGATCGCGGCACTGGATATCTCCCCAAAGGTTCTGCAGATATCCGTTTTCCAGGGCAGTACCCGCGGGCTCAGCGAACTCGGTTTTAGCGGAAACATTCAAATTGAAAGTGGCGATACGAGTGTCAGCATCGGCACTCCGAAAAAAGATAGCGGCGATGCCGGTGGTAGCATCACATACAGCACTAATAGAGGCAGCGGCAGTATTAGCGGCATCAGTACCCGCAAGCGTCTGAAAGACAATCCGATTCATCAGATACGTGTCACCGAGGGTAACGAAGCGTATATCGAAACCGGCGAACAGGTCCCCTATTTTTCAGGCATCGACTGGATTGGACGGAGAGGAGTCGCGGGCGGTATCGAGTACAAGGATGTGATTACCGGTTTCTACGTGCTGCCGCGTGTCCACGGCGACAATGTCACGCTGCGGGTCAGTCCGTTCAAGAATTCACTGAGTAATGCAAATGCTGGCAACATCGAAACCCAGTCTGCCCAAACCACGTTGACCGGGCGGATCGGCGAGTGGTTGCTAATCGGCGGCGTCACCGAGCAACTCAAGCGTGCTCAAAGCGGCACCGGTACCTCTGTCTCGACTCGGAGCCGAAACAATGAAAGTATCTGGATCAAGGCAGATCTGATCCGCTAAACCGGGCGCCCGAACAATGGATTCAGCGCCGGCCACCCAGGCCGGTAACAGGCATCGTGCCGCGAGCCTTTGCCCAGGTCGAATTATCGGCGCGGAAGAACTCAAGAAAACCGGCAACCTGCCGACTTAACTTCTGAATATATCCGGCTAAATCCGCCAATTCGGCCCAACGGCCGTTTTAACGGTCGTATTCCAACCTTTAAGCTGTTCGAGAGGCAGTAATCATGAATTACAAGCATAGGCTCCTGATCACCGCAACAAGCCTGTTAATATCCACGATGATCGTGCCCTTAACGGCGAGTTCCGGCGCCAATAAATGCCTGTACGTGTCTTCCTATCATCGGGGAAAGTCCAACGCGCCTATATTAGGTGTCCATCAACTCGGTGCGAAACCAGTTTGCGGTAGCCTAGGATAAAGTCTTGAGCGGCAGCTTTCCCGGTTAGCTCGATGGAAACAGGAACAAATAATTCGGTGACCTGAATATTTAAAACGCTTACCCCTCGCCCATTGGCTTGCTGCCAAGAGGGGTATCGAGAATAAGCCTCACGCGCGCGCCCGATTACCTGAAAGATTTTATTAAATAGGTAATTAACAGTGTGCCATCAATCCATTGATGAAGAATACACTGGATTTCTGGTTTTTAAGCTATTGATACAAAGTAGAAAAATGGTGGGCCGTGAGCGATTCGAACGCTCGACCACCTGATTAAAAGTTTGGATTACAAATTTCAACCTTTTGATTTTATTAACTTTATGGTGGTGACGCCCGTTGCAAATATCACGACCAGACATAGCAAAGCACGACTGATCCCGGCAAAAATCCGGCACCATAGCTATTAGTCGAGCGGCTGACTGCAATTTATCTGGATCGGTGAGGGGCGATTTAGCGTCTAAATCGGATTTTTTGGAGAACTGACGCTCAAATTTTTATGCCCAGCGGCAGTCGACCCAACTGGAACTCTTGATGTTCGAGTTTTATGCCATTTATCGCCTTTGAGAATCGCGGTTTACTGTGCAACTCATTCTTATTCTGAGGCCTACATTACTGACGACTGTTGCGAGCAATCCCTCGATCGTGCCTGAAGTACCGCGTCTTTGCCGCTGCATCGCACCGCCGCAGATGCTATTCTCGACCAGCGCGGCGGGTTCGCCCGGGATTTCGTGGCTCGTGTCGACGGTGATCCACCGACTTGACCCCGTCGTAGAACTAGTTATATAGTTCGGCGATCTCAAACCTCGTGTAACGAACCGACGCCTGGAGTCGACGCGCAGAAAATGCCAGCTTACGCACCGAAAATCGCCCGCAGAGTCGTCCGGCTGATGCTGGCCGCGATACTGTTGCTGAACACAGCGGCTATCGGAGCGATGGAGCTGCAGTCGAGCCTGCTCTCACCGTCCGGGGAGGCCTCCACGCCCTGCCTCATGGTTGGGGAGATGGACGGCCATCATGACGAGCACGCGCTCGGCTGCGATTCGCTCTGCGCACAGTGCACCGGCTTTATTCCCGGCATCTTCGCGGCCCCGTCGGAGCGGATGTCGAGCACCACCCGTTTTCCCCTGACCGGCACCGACCCAGTACCACAGTACGGCCCTCCGCTGTACAAACCACCCCGAGCCTGATTTCCCGCAGCATTTACAGTTTCGGCCAGCCGCGCCCGCGCGCCTGACTGCCGGCCCCGTTCGGCGGGACCGATCCCGACATACTTAGGGAATCGAGGAGAATCCATTGAAATCATCGTTTTACACCATCGTCTGCGCTGGTTGCATGCTGACGATCAGCCTGGGCCTGCAGGCGGAACCGAAAGTTCCGGCGCTCGACCCAGGCCAACACCCGGAAACGATTCGCTACGAATCGCTGTTCCCGGATACCATCGTGCCGCTGGAAACCAATCTGTCCTGGAAAAACCGCTTTCTCGGCAACGAGAGCTTCAATCGCGACGAATCGCTGCCGTCGACCGGACCGGAACTGGAATCCGATGCGCCCGATCAGGCTGCCGCCGCCGGTGACGACATGCCCGCGGGGCAGCTGGATGCGACGGGGGTGATCAAGCAGATCAAGGCTTCCGAGGGCAAGCTCAAGATTGCGCACGGCCCGATCGAGCGCCTCGGCATGCCGGGTATGACGATGATGT
>JAACFA010000082.1 GCA_009937625.1 Gammaproteobacteria bacterium
AGGTTGGGGTAAAAATCGGAAACGTCGACCACGCTATAGTCGATCTTTTCCAGGCAGCCCTTGGCCGCGGCCGAGGCGGCGCCGCCCGAACCGGTCACGACCAGGTCCCAGGAGACCGCGCCGGACTGCACCTGCAGGCAGGTTTTCGACATGCTGGCGCCGGATTCGCGGTTGATCGCGATACCGGTATTTTTCGAGGCGTCGTTGAACAGCGCGTTATCCTGCGCTGCGCCATAGCTGCCGCCCCAGGATACGACCGTAATCGGATCGGCGGCTAGCGCGATCGTGGTAACGGCTGCGAGGCCGGCGGCGACAATAATTGACCGGACCCGAGGGGTCGGCTTAGGTAAACGAGACATTTTAGTCCTCCTGCTTATTTATGTGACGATCTGGATTATTGTTCTTACTGTTTATATGCATCAAGGACCGAGCTGTGTCTTAAGTCCTCAAGGCAGCAGTATATACACCGGATGGTAGCTAATCCATAGGCGCAGACCTGGAAGTTCAGCCGGTCGAATCAGCGGTAATAGAGGATGGATGCCGGTAGAAACCAGGGTCTGCCCGCAGACAGGAGGCGCCTTTATCAGGATCGAAGTCGCCGAAATAATCCACAAATTACCGACCAATCAATTCACACTGCAAATCCTGAATTCACGACTACCCTCTATTATTATCATTTGACCATTCGCTGGAGCCTGCCATGATTCAACCTACACCCTTCCGCCTGGGGCTCGGCATTTCGCTGGCCTGGCCACTGCTCTGGATTTTGATTTTCGACCGCTGGTTCTTCTGGACCCCGATCGGACTGTTGATCGCTCTCGGCATCCCGCTCATCGGTTGGCTGATCTGGTGGAAGTTCTACGAGGGAAATGGGGAAAAGGTGCTCACCGAAGGCAAACTGGTACTAGCCAAAAGCACGATCGCGTTGAACCGGATAAAAAAGCAGATTGCCGAAAAGCGGGCTTCGAATTAGCGATTAACCGGTTCCGATTGGTACCGCTACCAATTCAGGGGACAGCATACCTACCTGGTAATTGCCCAGGCATCCGAATTAAATCGAAGTCGGTATATTGCCCCTGGAATAACCGGGCGCCTTACATTAATTCGAGAATGCTTTGATGCAGGCTTTGCGGGATTTCGATCCCCGCATCGGCCGTTTTCTTACGGTTCTCGAAACGCCGGCTCCCCGGCAGGCGCGTGCCTTCCTGGGCCAGTATCGCCGCGAACAGTTTCTCCCCGCGCGCAAGGAATCCTTCGGGGTCGCCATGCCGGGCCGGGTCGACCGCGATCATGAACTCCCCGCCTTTCGGCGGTCCGCCCTCGCCGGCGTCGTCTTCGATCGACTCGATGCTGAGGAATTCGCCGATCAATGCGCCCGCCAGCAGCTCCACCATGAGCGCGAGCGATGCGCCCTTGTATCCGCCGAAACCCAGTTGCGCACCTTCGAGCACCACGTTGGGATCGGTGGTGGCCTCTCCGTTGGGGCCGATGCCCGCGGTTTCCGGCACCGGGTGACCATCGCGCGCGTGGATCATGATCTCGCCGCGCGCCATCGACGACGCGGCCTGGTCGAATACCAGCGGCGGCTGGCCCTTGCGCGGCCAGGAGAATCCCATCGGGTTGGTGCCGTACAACGGTTCGATGCCACCGGCAGGTGCGACATAGGGATAGGAGGCGGTGAAGGCGAATCCGCAAAGCCCGTCGAGCGCCAGTCGTTCGACCTCGGGCCACATCGCGGCAATATGAAACATGTTGACCAGGGCAAGCGAGGCAATACCGTTTTGGCGCGCGCAATCAACCAGCGGCTGATGCGCCACGGTCTGCCCGAGCGGGGCGAAGCCGCCATCGCCGTCGACGCGAATGACCGCCGGTGCGAGTTGCTCGACCCGCGGCCGGGCCTTGCCGTTGGCGCGGCCCGATTTGACCGCGCCGCAGTACCAGGGCAACCGAAACAGCCCGTGCGAGTGGCATAAATCGCCTTCCGCCTGGACCATTCGGTCGGCGGCGGCCTTGGCATTTTCGTCGTCGCAACCGTTGGCGAGCAAACACTTCGAGGCCAGTTCATGGGCTTCTTCTAGACTTAGACGAATGTTGGTCAATGGCTTGCTCCCGATGGCTTATGCAAAGAATTCGAGGGGCAGTATACCTGCTTAGCCGGGCCTAAGGCCCGACTCCATAATCGCGATTGTTCGCTGGCACCCATTATCGACGTGACCCGCCCAGGAATTGCGGAATCGACTATGCTTTAGTTATTACCAAACCATTGTTGACACCAAGAGGTAAGTCTTGTTATCGGTAGTTTCCAACAGCCCGGTGCTGATCGGCGAAGCGGACCGAAATCTTTACCAGGCCAAGGGCGAGGGTCGCAACCGGGCCATCGGCGGATACGATACGCAGGCGAGTGCAGGAATCACCGGAATCGCGTCGCAAGCCAGCTAGTGCCATCGGGTTTGGACCACCGATGAGCGCAATCAGATCTCGATGTCCTGCGCGTAGCAGATATAGTCCATCAGCGGCATCGCGGCCCTGAAGGTTTTCTCCACCTCGCCCACAAATCCGTCATCCAGAATGATTTCGGGCGGCTCGCGCCGCATCAGGAAAAAACTCTTACGCTTGATATCCTCGATATGCTCGTGCTCGGCATCGAAACCGCGCGGCGGGCGCTTCAAACCGTCGCCGCCGATGCCGCCGAAATATTTCTTCACCGTACGACTCGACTTGATCTGCCGCCATGCGTGCGGGTTATCGACGATGGTGTTGCGTATCTTCAACAGCTCGCTGTTCGGCGGCAGCCAGATCCCGCCACCGAACACCGCCTCTTCGGTGGAGAGATGCACATAGAAACCCACCGTATGCGCGTCCTTGCCCAGTTCATGGCGAAACTGGCAGGCCGCATGCAGTTTGTAGGGGCGCTTGTCCCTGGAGAAACGCACGTCGCGGTAAATGCGAAACATCGAGCCGCCGTGCGGGCGCGCATCGGCAATAAAATGCGGCGAAATCTTCCTGAGCCGGGGCGCCATCTCTTCGATGAAAGCGCACATCGGCTGCACCACCGCCTGCTGATACTCCGGTTTATGCTCGTTAAACCAGTCTCGATCGTTGTTTTTCGCCAGTGCCTGGTAAAAATCGAAGAATTTCGGCGTGAACATATTCAGTTCTCACGAGGTTGTTCCGGTACGATTCCGGGGAATTGGGGGCCGTATAACTATTCCCCCGGCCCTGGCTTACGATTCGACTCCAGGGTTAGCGCCTCCCTTCCCAGCGCCTCGTTCAACTGCTGGTCGTAACGACTGGTCGCCCCCACCACTTGCTGGCGCGTGTAAGGCTCCCAGCGCGGCGCTTCCTCCGACTCGGGCTTGTCGCCCATTACCGTGACGCGCTGGATGATGCGCTGTTCGTCAAAATCGCCGACCACGAAGTGCTGGGTGCAGCGATTATCCCAGATCGCGATCGTGCCGTTCTGCCAGCGGTAGCGGACGCAGAAGCGCGGCTGCACGATCCAGCGCGCGAGGTGGCCGAGCAGAAGTTCGCTTTCTTCATGACTCAGTTCGACGATGCGGCGGGTGAAGTGCTCATTGACGAACAGTGACTTACGCCCCGTTACCGGGTGCGTGCGAACCACCGGGTGGATTGCGTTCGTTTCCGGTTTGCCGTGAGGCGTGGCGTCGTGCAGCGCTGTCAGGCCGTCGCAAAGATCGCGCAGCGGCGCGGATAGTGCGTCATAGGCCGCGGCCGTATTGGCCCACATGGTATCGCCGCCGACGGCCGGGCATTCGATCATGTTCAGGATCGACATCATCGCCGGCTCGGAGCTAAACGAAATGTCACTGTGCCATTCGTCAGCGACGCCGCCGTGGCTCGCGGCCAGTTCGAACACCTGCGGGTGCTGCGTGAACGGATTCTCGAGGTTGGGGTGGGCGTCGAGCGGGCCGAAGTGCTCGCCGAGCGCGACGTGGGCGTCGATGTCGAGGAATTGTTCGGGGAAGAATAGTACCTGGTGCTCGAGGAGCAGCGATTTGATGGTTTCCACCTGCTCGGCAACGACGCCGCGTAACGACATGCCGCGCACTTCGGCACCGAGCGCGGTCGTCAGACGCTCGATCGATAGTTTGGCTTTCATGGGGTGGAATGTTACACGATTGCGGGATCAGGTCATCAGCGAAAGTTGATGTTGGCGCCGAGACTGCTGCACTGCGCCTCGGCCAGGGCAGGCCGAACCGAGGTTTCCCTACCAGATCAGGTCGTCGGGAACCTGGTAATCCGCGTAGGGATCGTCTTCGCCTGGATCCGACTTCGCCGGCTCGCCGAGATCCACCAGGAAGGTCTCGTCGCGCTCGCAAATTTTTTCCGCCACCGCCCGGGGCACCAGTTCGAACTTCCGGCCCTCGTTGGTGACACAGGTTGCAATGCCAAGCTGCCCCGCAACCAGCTGGTCCCGCTGCGCCTCGGTCACATAGATTTTCTTCACCTTGCCACGGTAAACAAAACTATAGGGTTGTTCGCCCTTCGACCGGTCCTGCTTGTTGATATCGATTAGCTGTTTCGCCTGGGCGGCACGCTCCTTACGCTGGGCTTCCTGCTGCCGCTTCTGATTAAGCTCGCGATCGCGCTGCGCTTTTTTGTTTTGAACCGGTTGCCTGACCGGGTCTGGCTGCGCGCCTTTCTTGCCGTGCTTTTTGCGTGCGGCACTGGTTCGCCTGTTTTTTTCCTGTTCGGCCCTGGCCAGTTTTTTATCATCGACCAGGCCGGCCTTGAGCAATTGTTCCTGTAGTGAAGACATGATACGTATAGAGATGTAACGAGTAAGTGTTATGGTCGCCAGAATATTCAGTATTCGGGGGACAGTATACCTGTTTCAATCGCAAAGCTCAGCGTAGGCACTTAGGTATACTGCCCCGCCATTACTAATGATCGCTTGCCTGGCGGTCTTCGTCGAATCTAATGGCCATCAAATCCGGATGCAGGAATTCATAGCCTAGCACCCTTTTCAGCTTCCGGTTATCAACGATCTTGAAACCAGGATCGTCGCTGTCCTCGAAATCCGGTAACGGCGCACCCGCCAATTTCGCGGCCTGCGAATAGAACTCCCGCTTGCTCGGGTGTGAATCGGCACAGGCGTTGAAGGTTTCGCCCCAGACGCCGTTGGCGACGATTCGGTCGAGGATGTTGATGCAATCGTCGCGATGGATCAGGTTGACGTTGGCATCCGGGTTTTTGACCGTCTTACCGCCACGAAAAAACCGGCCGGGGTGGCGCCCGCCGCCGATCAACCCGGCAAAGCGGACGACGGTCGTTTGAAATCGCCGACTTTGCCGGAACAGGTCTTCGATGATGGCCAGTGGATGTTCCGGCAACACCTCGCCCACCGTCTCGGAAACGACTTTACAGCTATTCGGATACACCGATGTCGAACTCACGAACAGAACCTCCCGGATTACGGATGCCTCGATTCTACGGACCAGGCGCTCGAATCCGGCGATGTCCTTGGAGGTGATGTTGACGATCAGCGTATCCGACTGCAGAAACGCATCGATATCGTCCAGGGGTTTGCCGATATCGACGATGAAGGCTTCGCTCGGCAAGGCAGCGAGCATCGGCAAGCGTTCCGGCGATGTGGTCGACACTTTGAGCCGGCAGCCACGCGTCACCAAACGCTCCGCCAACGGAAGCCCGAGCCAGCCGCTGCCGAGAATACTGATGGTATTTATGGCGTTACCTCGAAACAGGCATCATGAAAAAAAGTAGGGATTAGTTCCAATTTTTCGCCCCCTCGAACAGGCTATTTCGGGGGACAGTATACTTGTTTCAGATAAGAGGGGGCGCTCAGAAACCGGGTATACTGTCACCCGGAATTCCAAATCTCATGCAACTGTCAAAATCACAATATGTCCGCGGTCTCCAGTGCCACAAGTCATTATGGCTGTATAAACATAAAAGAGAGGTCATGACACCCACCAGCCCGCGCCAGGAATTCATATTCGAAAACGGCCACCGCGTCGGCAAACTCGCGCAGGGCCTGTTCCCGGGCGGCACCGAAATCGAACACGACGGACAAAACTTCGGCGGCATGATCACAAGAACCCGGCGATTGATCGACCAGGGCGCGAACGTCATTTACGAGGCGACCTTCAAAAGCCGCAACGTTTTGATCATGGCGGACATACTCGTGCGAAACCGCGATGTGTGGGATCTCTACGAGGTCAAAGCCTCGACCAGCGTCAAACCCCAACACAAGCCGGACGCCGCCATTCAGTGGTACGTGATCCAGGACCAACTGCCGCTGGGCAAGGCCCACATCGTGCACGTCAACAGCGACTACGAGTTCAACGGCGAGCTCGATATCGCCCAGCTGATGGCCATCGAGGACATTACCGACGAGGTGCTCGAGCTGCAACCAGGGCTCGACCAAAACCTGCAATCGATGAGCAATATGTTGCGTCAGAATGAGCCCCACATTCCGATCGGCCCGCAGTGCGACGACCCCTACGAATGTGACTTCAAGGCATACTGCTGGCAAGACGTACCCTCGCCTTCCGTGTTCAACCTGTACCGGATGGACAAGAACAGGAAGTTCGAGCTGTACCACGCAGGCAAAATCAGCTACGCGGATGTCTGTGGCGAGAATCTTTCGAAAACGCAGCAACTGCAGGTCGACTCCGCGCTAGCACGGGAGGTTTATATCGATCGAGAAGCCATCAGGGCATTCGTGGATTGCGCGGTTTATCCGATCAATTTCCTGGATTTCGAAACCTTTAACAGCGCGATACCGAAGTTCCCCGGCCAGAAGCCTTATCGCACCGCGATCCCGTTTCAGTACTCGCTGCACGTCCTGCACCCGGACGGGGAAATCGAGCACCGGGAGTTCCTGGCCGACGAACGCCGCGACCCGCGCGCCGAAATCGCGCAGAAACTGGCCGCGGACATTACTCCGGAAGGCTCCATCGTGGCCTTCAGCCAGGCGACCGAAAAATCGATTATCCGTCGGCTCGCGGCCGAGTCCGCCGAACACGAGCAAACCTTGATCGCGATGGGCGACCGCTTTATCGACCTGTTGAAGCCGTTTCAGCAACTGATGTATTACCACCCCGATTTCAACGGCAGTTTTTCGATCAAATCCGTGTTACCCGCCATGTTTCCGGATGACGCAGCGCTGGATTACAAGGGGCTGGATATCCAGGCGGGCGACATGGCGTCGATGGTTTACGCCGATCTGGACAGAATTAACGATGCAAGCGAAAGGCAGAAAAAGCGCGAAGCGTTACTCGAATACTGCAAACTGGACACGCTGGCGATGGTGATGATCTGGCAGAAACTCAGCGATATTGCAGAGATAAGTTAACTGTCACCATAACTCGCGAAAACTGGGACAGATCTATTTTCCAACCACGACTGGGGGCCGCCGCCCGGTCCTAGGTGCCCGATGCAATCGATTTCTTCGGGTCGTAGAACGGTTTCGGCACCACCTCGCAGTTGCGCGACTCGCCCACCATGTCGACGACCGCGCGCGTGCCGATTTCCGCGCATTCACGCGCCACCATGGCCAAAGCGATGTTCTTTTCGAGCCGCGGTGAATAGATTGCGGAGGTCACGTAGCCTATTTGCCGGCCGTCCCGGGTAAGCGGCCAGAATTCTTCGTTCGCACCGTAAAACGGCTCGCCGTCGATTTCCAGGCCGACGAAAAGCTGCGACACGCCCTGCTCCTTGATCCGCTTCAGCGCCGCCTTGCTGACAAAATCCGCTTCCATGTCCAGGTCGACCAGGCGCTCCATGCCGAGTTCGAAGGGATTGTTCTTCAGGGTCATGTCCGCGTGATACGACAGCATTGCGGCTTCGATTCGTCGGATGCCGGAGGTGTGGCCCGGGTGCAGCCCGAGAGGCTGGCCGACCTGCATTAAATGATCCCAGAGGTCGTCGCCGCGGGACCCGTCGCGCAGGAAGATTTCGTAGCCCAGCTCACTCGACCAGCCGGTGCGGGAAATAATCAGCGGCACGCCGTCCCAGTCGTGTTCCACGAAACGATAGTATTTCAGCTCCGTCGGCGCGTCGCCGAAGGCGGCGCGCAGAATGTCGCGCGATTTCGGACCCTGCAGCTGCAGCGGAGAGACGTCCGGCTCGTCGAGCTGCACATCCATACCGCAATTCACCGCCAACCCCTTCGCCCAGAGCAGCACGTCGCTGTCCGCAATCGATAGCCAGAAGTGGTTCTCGCCCAGCTTCAGCAAGATGGGGTCGTTGATGATGCCGCCGTCCTGGTCGGTGATCAGCACGTACTTGCATTGCCCGACCTCGCAGGTCGACAGGTCCCGGCAGCTGAGATACTGGGTGAACCGCGCCGCGTCCGGACCGGTGATCTCGACCTGGCGCTCGACGCCGACGTCGCACAGGATGGCCTCGTTGACCAGGTTCCAGAAGTTCTGCTCGCGGTCGCCGAAGTCACGTGCAATATACATGTGGTTGTAAACCGAAAACCCGGTCGCGCCCCAACGCAACGCGGCATTCGTAAAGGGAGACTTCCTGATTTGCGTGCCGAAACTGAGCCGGTTGACCATTGCGTCTTCGCTGGATGCCATATTCTTCTTTTCCTGATGCAAAAATTTCGCCGGCCGGACTGGCCGAGCTGCAGACTACAGACTGTGCTAACTCGCGGCAAGGGGGTCGAGTCTTTTGTTTCGATTACAGTGACAGTTTACCCATCTCCGAACTAAGTAAACTGTCACCATAATTGCTACCCGAGAAAGCCGAACAACTTGTTTTCGATAAAATCGAACAGCCGGTAGCGGCTGGCCCTGCTGTCCGCAATATTCTCCCCGCTGCGCGAGGCAATCGCGATCACGGTCTTCAGTGCCGGAATCATCAACAGGTATTGACCGCCATTACCCCAGGCAAACTGCACGCTGTAACCATTCAGCTCGCGCTGCCACCAGCCGTACCCGTAATCATAGGGATTAAAGTGGCTACGGGTATAAGTCCGCATCGACTCGGCGATCCAGGCCCGCGGTACGATCTGTTTGCCGTTGTAAACGCCCTCGTTCATCACCATCGTGCCGAGCTTGAGCAGCGCCGCGGGTGACAGCGCCATGTTGTTGCCCCCCAGGTAATAACCCTGGGGATCCCGGTCCCAGCCACCGATGGTAATACCGAGGGGTTTGAACAGCTGTCGTTCGGCAAAGGCGCGCGTGCTCATCCCGGTGGCCCGGGTCAGTATCACCGACAGCAAATGCGAGGAGCCGGTACTGTAGATCATCTCCCCGCCCGGCGTTTCGACGAGCGGCCGATCGAGGGCATACTCGATCCAGTTGTCGCTTACGACCCAACGCCCGTAGTTGTGAATGCTGGTCGATTCCAGACCCGCGCGCATCGTGAGCAAATCCTGAATGGTGATCGCCGCTTTTGCGGGGTCGGGCCGGCGCTTGAAATAGTCCGGGAAAAATTCGCCGATGGGTTGCTGCACCCCCGACAGATGCCCCTGCTCGATCGCGATGCCGACCAGCAACGAAATAATACTTTTGGCCACGGACTTGACGTTGGTCGTTCGGTCGGCCCGCATACCCATACGATGCGCATCGATCAGCAGTTCCCCGTCGCGCTGCAGCATGAAACTTTTAATCGGCCCCGTGCGCAAGGCTTCCTCGACGATTGCAGCGGTCTCTGCCCGGTCCGTCTTCGCGTAAGCGCCCGCGAATGCCGGGGCTAGCAGTAAAACGGCCAGTACTAAACATCTGTAGATCATTGCGGAGATATGCGGTTTGCCTTGTTATTCGAGGTCGGATCGAAGAGTTTGGGGGACAGTATACCTGACTCCGAAAACGCTGCTTTCAATCCGCTAGAAGCAGACCCTCGCTCAACAGTGTACCTGATAGGTATACTGCCCCCCGGAATTGCGTTCATGTTAAAAACTATTGTTCCGTGACTCGTATTTTCCCTGCACCCCTATTGAATTTCTGACAAATCGTTACAATAAGCGCGCTTTCTTTTCCTTCCGAAGTATCTATCGATGAAAACCCTGTTCCGGCTATTACGTTGGCCGCTCGGCCAGATAATTATTTTCCTGGACTGGATCAGTGGACCAAAGCCGCCGACACGCAGTGCAGAAGCACAGCAAAAACTCGATGCGCAAACTAATCACTTGAAGCTTTATCAATTTCACCAATGCCCGTTTTGCGTCAGAACGCGGCGGAGCATACGCGGCCTCGGTTTGAATATCGAAACACGCGATACCCGCAACGATCCGCGCTGGCAAAGCGAGCTCATCGAACAGGGTGGCCGGTACCAGGTGCCCTGTTTGCGTATCGACAAGGGTGACGAAAATATCGAATGGCTGTACGAGTCGAAAGACATTATTCGATATCTCGATCAGCGTTTTGCTAATGGCCCACCGTAAAGCCGGCGCCGGAACCTGAAAAAATTACGGTGACAGTTACCTTAATTCCTTGTCCCGGTTTTCTGGTTTTGCCCGTCAAGACAGGGGATGGCGCCGATAGTGCGAGATGCGCCCCTTGCATCGATTGCCATCCTGCAGTTGCTGATCGAATTTTTCGAATCGATGCAGGTAGCCCAGATCGATCATGTTCATAGTGAATTTCGCCCGGTTCGCTCTGCCCGGATCGCCGATCACGACTTCGACATCGTCGCTGGAATGCCGATCGATGAATCGCGAAACCAGCTGGGCATGATCGGGCTGGTACAGGATATCGCTGCCGATCATCAGGTCGAATTTACCGAGCTGTGGGTTTTCCCGGTCCCAGTTGCCGGCCTGGTACTTGATTGGCGGCAGCCCGTTACCGAGAACATTCCTGTCGAGAAATTCGCGCGCCCGCGGATGATAATCGCTGGCCGTTATATCGATACCCATCTGGTGCAAAACGATGCTGCACAGCCCTATTCCGCAGCCGATTTCGAGCACCCGCTTACCGGCCAGTTCGAGCTTGTAAATGTTCATTGCCATGACCACCGACGTCGGCCAGACCTGGCCAAACAGGGACCAGGTGGCATCGTTGATACCGAGCTCGGCGGCACCGTCGACCGCATCGTATTGCTGATTATCCTTGAGCGCGTCGATGATGTAGCTGACTTCGTCGATCAGGTAGGTCTGGCGTTTTAGTTCGATGTCTGTTCCTGATTTAAAGTTTCCGAAGCGCGCGCAATGCCCTCGAAGTGCGTCTGGGGCAGACGTTGATTAGCGGGCGATTTACGGCGCCGCGGGGTCGTGTGAGGGTACTATTTTCTCTGGAGTCTGCGCGCCCCATAGGCTGAGTATCCCAGCAACCCTCGCTCATTGAGATTTTCGGCAAACTCCTCGGCATGACGCGTGACGGATTGCAGGCTGCCGGGCCGAATGCCCGAAATCGGCGAAGACCCGTGCCCGATGGTATATCGGTACCAGGTACCGCCGGAAACTCCCTGCGGGGGATCCGTCTGGACGACATCGGTGACGTAGTACTCCCGATTTCCCAGAATGCTGGACGATTCGCTCATGAGCCGTTAGCCAGCTCGGGCCCTGGGCCGAACGATGAAAGCGACATGATCGAGAGTTTTCTCCAGA
>JAACFA010000083.1 GCA_009937625.1 Gammaproteobacteria bacterium
CGTACTCACCGTAAAACGCTTTCTCGTTCCAGGTGCACGAAAACCAGGGTGATTTTTCGCAGTGGCTGATCACGTTCAATTGCTGGGATGGCATCGTCTCGATCTCCGGTGATGGCTGCATTTCGCCAGGATTCAGGATCGATTATTTAACTAGAACCGTGGCCTGGATACAATCAAAGAATAGCGCTCCACGCGGCGTGCAATTTCAACCGTATCGCTTGTCGGCAACGCGTTTGGCGACACCCGCGTCGATCCGGAAACAGACCGACCGGGCTCAGCCAGTCTTGCTGAAAACCCAGTAGTGCGCCGCACCGTCCTTGTTGTAGGGTGCGTCCTCGAGCAGTTTAAGCAGCTCGATCCTGCCGTCTGCGAGCAGTTCATCGACCCGCTGCTGGAAATCGGTTTGATCGTAATAATGCGTGCGCGTGGAAACTACCAGCAAGCCGCCCGGCCGGGTCAGCGACAGCAACACCAGCAGGGCCTCGGGCGGCACGTGGCCAAGGGTAAAGACGCCCACCGATAACAGCGCATCGTAGGCTTCGGCCGCGTAGCTCTGCGTGGCCTGCATCATATCGATACCACCCTTTACCTGCCGGTAAGCTCCGGTCGCAAGCGCGCGCTGCGCCATCGAATCGGAAAGGTCGAAGCCCTCGATATCGTGATATCCGAGATTTCCCAGCTCGACCCCGACGAGGCCGGTACCGCAGCCCGCATCGAGCAGGCGGCCGTCGGTAGCAGCGAGATATTGCTGCAGTAGCCTGGCGGAAATCGCCGGCGCATTATAGTCGACGCTACTGGTATCGATATCGTAGCGTTGCGCCCAGTCTTCGTAAAACGCCCTGACCTTGTCCGGGTCCCCATCGAGCTTCAGGGCCGCATCGATTGCCTCGTTGATCGAGATTTTGTCATCGCTCATTGCCGCAGGTTAGCATGAAATCGGTCTCGCGGGAGCGGTCGGGTTGCGGTGCGCAGTCTCCGGTCCCGAGATTGTCGAGCGCTAACCGCAACTGCTACCATTGGCGGCGGTTCAAACAAATGCGGAAGACGCGATGCCCGGCAACGATCCCCTGCTGCAACCGTTTCAGCTCAAACACCTGACGCTTAAAAACCGGCTCATGACTTCATCGCATGAACCGGCCTACACCGACGACGGCATGCCGAAAGAACGCTACCGCCTGTATCACGCGGCGCGGGCGCGGCACTGGTAGCGAAAGACAGCCCGCCCGCGTTCGGTAATATCCTCGCTTACCGCGAAGAGGTTGTGCCGTGGATGCGCGAGTTGGTCGACAGTTGTCACGAGTACGACTGCAAGGTCATGATCCAGCTCACCCATCTCGGGCGCCGCGCGCACTGGGGTCAGGCCGACTGGCTACCGACGGTGTCGCCTTCCGGGGTGCGCGAACCCGCGCATCGCGCATTCCCCAAGATCATCGAAGACTGGGATATCGAGCGCATCGTCGCCGATTACGCGCTCGCCGCCGAGCACATGCAGGCGGCGGGGCTCGACGGCATCGAGTTGCAGTGCTACGGGCACCTGATCGACCAGTTCTGGTCACCGGTCACCAACTTCCGCGAAGACGACTGGGGCGGTAGCCTCGACAACCGCCTGCGTTTTACCCACCTCATCCTCGATGCGATTCGCGCGCGGGTTTCGCCCGACTTCATCGTCGGCCTGCGGCTGGTCATCGACGAGCAGATGGAAAACGGCATTACGCGTGAGGTCGGCATCGAGATCGCGCGCCGCATGGTCGCCAGCGGCCAGGTCGATTTCCTCAACGTCATTCGCGGCCACATCGATACCGACGCGGCGCTGACCGATATCATCCCGGTGCAGGGCATGCCCGCCTCGCCCCACCTCGACTTCGCCGGCGAAGTGCGCGCGGCAACGAAGTTTCCGGTGTTTCATGCCGCCAAGATCGCCGATATCGCCACCGCGCGACACGCTGTCGCCAGCGGCAAGCTCGACATGGTGGGGATGGCGCGGGCGCATATCGCCGACCCACTGATCGTACAAAAGCTGACCGAGGGCCGCGAACAGGACATCCGACCCTGCGTCGGCGCCACCTATTGCCTGGATCGGATTTACCTGGCCGGAGAAGCGCTGTGCATTCACAACCCGGCCACCGGGCGCGAGGCGACGATGCCGCACCAGATCAGCAGCCAGAGCGACAGGCCCGGCAAGATGGTTATCGTCGGTGCGGGTCCCGCGGGACTCGAAGCGGCCCGGGTCGGCGCCGAGCGCGGCCACCGGGTCGTCGTGTTCGAGGCCACGCCGAAACCATGGGCATCATCGACTGGCGCGTCGAGCAATGCGAAAGGGCCGGGGTCGAGTTTCGCTTTAACTGCTACGCGGAGGCCGATGAAATTCTGGCAGAGGATCCCGCTGTCGTCATCGTTGCCAGCGGCGGCCTGCCCGATACCGAACTGCTCAAGAGCGGTAACGAACTGGCGGTCTCCGCGCGCGACATCATCGCGGGCGATATCGCACCCGGGAAGGAGGTATTGCTATTCGACGACGGCGCCGATCACCCTGGCATGCAGGCGGCAGAAATCATTGCCGCCAGCGGCGCCAGGCTCGAATACGTAACGCCCGAGCGCCAGATCGCACCCGATATCGGCGGCACCAACCTGACGCCCTACATGCGCGAGCTGCTGCCGCTCGATGTGACTTTTACGCTGTGCCGTCGCGCGCTGCACGCCAGCCCCGAGGGCGATCGTATTCGCGTCACGCTGGGCAGCGACTACGGTGACTTCACCCGCGAGCGGCTGGTCGATCAGCTCGTCGTCGAGCACGGCACCCTGCCGCTGGACGAAGTTTATTTCGCGCTGAAGCCGCTATCGAGCAACCTTGGAGAGGTCGACTACGACGCCCTCATCGACGGCAGGAGCCAGGCGATCGAGCGCAACGCCGACGGCAAGTTCAAACTTTTCAGGATTGGCGACGCGGTTGCCTCGCGCAATATTCACGCGGCGATTTACGACGCGCTGCGCCTGGTCAAGGACCTGTAAACGCGATACTTAACGCGAAAAACACGTTTCGGCATGCCGTTGGCTTCTGCGGTAGGCACGGCCCGGTTTAGCAACCACCCTTGTTGCGTTTCATCGTCGGCGGATACTTTTTCTCGTCGGGATGAACCGTGATCTTGACGCAGTCGCCGACTTCGAAATCCTTGCTGTCGTGGTAAATGGTCATCTGGCCGCCATCGACCAGGTCAACTTCATATCGCACCGGTTCAAGCAGGAATCCAAGGCCGATCGAGATTCGGCTACCGCTGCTACCGCCCGATATCGAGCCATAGACGCTGGTCCTGGTGCTACCGGTTCCTGTTTCGACCTGATCCATGTCGACGTCTTCCTTGGCGGCGATGGTGCCGACCTTGACGATGACTTCGGCATCGGACTCCTGCGGGCTCTTCGAACTGCAGCCGAACACCAGTAACGTCGCTAATAAAATAATAGAAAATCGCATCATCTGCTCCCTGAACCGAATCTATAAAGTTTAACATCTCGAATCCGGAATAGTTCAATGCTGTGCAATCGCACCGGCGCTCGCAGAGTCAGGCACCCTGGACAACCCGGGCCGAGGTAGCATAATGCCAGGCGCCGCGGGAGCGGCGCCCGGCCTGAAACGAGGTTTTGTCGTGGGCCTGCCCCGGCATATCGCTCGATTCCCGGTTCAAGGCAGGCGTTATTCCGCGTTGGCGAACTCGATGCCTTTCTTGATATTGCCTGCGAGCGTTTCGCGCATATCGTCGAGCACTTTCTGCTCGTAATCGCTAAGTGGCGGTATTTCCGGAATCGAGTCGACCCCATCCTTACCGAGCACTACCGGTTGCGCATGAAAGCTGCTGCTGTCATCGCCAACCTGCACGTAACAGCATTCGGTCACCGCCTCGCCGTTCATCGCCGCAACCAGCGACATGGTGAAGCGTGCCGCCGCCTGCGCCATCGACAGCGTCGCGGAACCCGCGCCAGCCTTGGCTTCGACGACCTCGGTGCCGGCCTCCTGGATGCGCGGGGTCAGCGCCTCGATATCCGCCTGGCTCAGTTCGACCCCGGGGATGCTGGACAATAGCGGCAAAATGGTTACGCCGCTGTGACCGCCGATCACGTTGACGTTGACCTCGTCGGTACTTTTACCCACGGTTTGCGCGACAAAAGTATTGGAACGAATGACGTCGAGGGTGGTGACGCCAAACAGCTTGCGCTTGTCGTACACGCCGGCCGCCTTCAGCACTTCGGCGGCGATCGGCACGGTCGAATTAACGGGATTGGTAACGATCGCAAAACAGGCCCCGGGGCAGGCTTTGGCGCCGGCACCGACCAGTTTCTTGACGATACCCGCGTTCATGTTGAACAGGTCGTCGCGCGTCATGCCTGGCTTGCGCGGCACGCCGGCCGGGATCACCACGATATCGGCATCCTGCATCGCGGCTTGGACGTCGTCACCGACGTAGCCGGTGACACAGACGTCGGTCGGGATATGGCTCAGGTCGACCGCGACCCCGGGGGTGAACGGCGCCACGTCGTAAAGCGACAGTTCGCTGCCGGCGGGGAGCTGCAGCTTGAGTAACAAAGAAAGCGGCTGGCCGATTCCGCCTGCGGCGCCGAGTACACAAACTTTCATGAGAAACCTCGCAAGTCCTATGTTTTAGACCGAGCATCATAGCCATGCCGCATCAAGGTTTAATGCAGACTATTGGCCATCCCTATCGAAATCGAATCGCAACCAGCCACGTCGAATGCGCGACCGGTTACAACTCGATGGTGACGCGCTCAGAGCCACCGGCAGGGTGAAGATTCACGAAGATTTTTAGCGCAGCGAGCGCTCGTACCTGTTCAGGTCTTGATATTGCCCTGCGCCTTTAACCTCTGCATCATCTGTGCCAGCTTGATCATGCTGCGCCGCATGCGATTGAAGGCGCGCAACATCTCAGCAATTTCATCGTTGCCGGTGACCTTGATTTCCGGGTTGCGCAGGTTGCCATCGCTGATTTCATCCGCCATGCGGATGACTTGCGATACCGGCTTCAACACGAGCCGGCGGATGACGATATTGATCACCACCACCAGGAGCAGAAAAATGACGGCCATGGATACGACGAACCCGGCGAAGCTGTTACGCGCCAACTCAGCCGGCAAGGCATAGGGAACCACCACTATCACCAACGCCAGGCCGAGTAAGAAAGTAGCGCCCAAAATCAGGTTTATTCTTGTTGTTAGGTTCATCTTGAGTCCCGATTAGACTGGTGAAGCCTGGCAAAAAATGGCAGGCCAGGTTAGCGCTGGTGCCTTGCCACGAATCCAACCTGGGATCGATGAGTGGCTTTAAAAGGCTATCGGGAGTATAGCAGTAATATCGGCGGCCACCGCTGGTGGCCAGATTCACCCCGGTGACATCGGTCACGCCCTCCCCTGACGGCAGGATCAGTAAAGCCCGACCCGGCGTTACCGGGTTTTTTCGTCATTCGCCATCAATTAGCAAAGCCGTTTTATCGCCCGTATCGATGATACAGATCAAACCTTTTTCATCACTATCCCGGGTATACTCGATGCTTCTTCGAAACTGCCAGGCTCCGAGAGTGCTTGCGATGCAGGCTTTCAACCACGAGGTAGCCACCCGGCTGCGTGAAATCGCCGACCTGCTGAAATCACAGCAGGCCAATCCGTTTCGCATCAACGCCTATCGTCACGCCGCCGACACCCTCGACAGCCTCGGGCAAAACGTGGCCGATCTGATGCTGTCCGAGGGCATCGAGGGATTGGTCGCGCTGCCGGGCATCGGGGAAGGGATTGCGCGCTCGATCTATGAATATATCGCCACCGGGAGAATGTCGCGCCTCGAGAATCTCAAGGGCGTCAGCGACCCGGTCGAGCTGTTTCGCTCGATCCCGACGGTTGGCCGGGCGTTGGCGGAACGCATCCATGACGAGCTGCACGTCGACAGCCTCGAAGCGCTGGAAAACGCGGCGCGACAGGGACAGCTCGCACGCGTCGAGGGACTCGGCAGAAAACGTCGCGAGGCGATCGAAGCCTGGCTGCAAAAGCACCTCGACGACCAGCGCCGCCCCGTCAGGGCCGCCCCGGTCCAGGACGGCCCCGCGGTCAAGCTGATATTACGCGTCGACGACGAGTATCGGCAAAAGGCGGCGGCGGGAAAGCTACCGATGATTACGCCGAAACGTTTCAATCCGGAAAACCGGGCCTGGTTGCCGA
This sequence comes from Gammaproteobacteria bacterium, assembly GCA_009937625.1. GTDB lineage: Bacteria > Pseudomonadota > Gammaproteobacteria. Next base: position 6,217 of record JAACFA010000083.1, read on the forward strand.
TTCTGCATACCACGCGGGATCACTGGCATTTCACCGCGCTCTACTCCAACACGGCGCGCGCGCATCAGCTCGGGCGCACCGCGGACTGGGTCGTGATTTACTTCTACGACGATCATCATCGCGAGGGGCAGCACACCGTGGTCACCGAAACCCACGGCAGCCTGCAGGGCCGGCGCGTGGTGCGCGGACGCGAGGCCGAATGCCTGCAGTATTACGATTCGGCAGACGGCGCCCGGTAAACGTAGCGCAGCTGCGCCAGTCCAGCTCCCAGGCCAAGCAACAGCAGGATAAACAACAGCAATCCACCCAGCAGCGGAATCGCCTGCACCAGGCCAAGCAAGAAAATGGCGACCATGACCGATATCAAACGTCGCCCGCGTGACGAAATATCCTGTTTGAACAGCTTCGCGCCGCGCTCGGCCACAAAGAAACAGGCGATCAGGAAGCCTGCCAGCAAGGCCACGCAATATAGCGCCAGCAAGCTCAATCCTATCCATAGCCCGAGCACGATTAACATCAGGAAGAAAGCCAGCAACGGCGTAACCACCAGGAACGCGAAACCGAGCCCGAGGCTGGTAACCGGGTCCGCGGCGATACGCCGCACCGAGGCCACCGTGTAGTGCGGAAACAGCAGGTAAAACAGGATACTGGCAACCACCAGCGTCATCGAAAAAAACAGCCCGAAGCCGCGATCCGCGTATTTCGACTCGCCCGCCTGGTAGTCGATCTGTCCGTCGATTCGGGCCGCGCTGGCGGTAACCGCCGGCTGCGGGCTGCTGTACTTCAGGTTGCCGGCAATCTGCGCGCTGTCCAGGATCTCGATATCCCCGCCCTCGAGCTCGACGTCTCCCAGCACGACACCGGACAGGCGAATTTCACCGCCGATGACCTTGAGGTCGCCGCTGATCGTTCCCGCGACATAAACTTCGCCGCCGACCAGCCAGGCATCGCCGTCCACCGTCGTCGCCTCGCCCAGGCGGATCGAGCCGCCGCTGGCGACCAGGTCGTCGCCGATACGGGCATCGATATCGAGTTCACCGCCGCTGATACGAACGTCGTCACTGAAGGTGCCACGAATTCGCAACGAGCCGCCGGCCGCGATCAGATCACCCGTCACCCGATGACCAATCAGCAGTTCGCCGCCGGCCACGATGACGTCGCCGTCGATGTCCGCATCGATATCGACCACGCCGCCGGCAGCGTAATAATCGTCGTCGATCGTGCCCCGCTCGGTAACGCGTTCACCCGCGGCGCTCGCCGCCAGCGTGGCGCAGGGGAGCGACAATAACAGGACCGCGAGCAAAGCCCGCAGGGATGATGCGTAGCGCCCTGCTTTAGTCCGCGCTGGTTTCACTCTGATCGCTGATCTTCGCCGGTTTGGGTTCGCCTTTAGGCCAGGCGCCGAACGGATAGGGAAGATATTCCGAGTTGTAGGTCAGGAATTGAAAAACCTGGTACAGGTAGGTGCTTAGCCCCTGCCCCAGCTTCAGCAGGCGATCGTTGGTCTCGCCGGTAAACAGCTTGAGCAGGAACTGAAACAGGACGACCACGCCCAGTACCACTTCGGCGATCCTGGAGAAGATAATATACAGCACCATGTACAGGCCGCGTTTCCAGGTCGAATGGCTTTTCAGGTTGTGTTTGACGTCGTTACTCATGGTGATCTAGTCCTCGGCTGGTTTTTTGCCAATATACTCCCGTGGACCCGAAAATCTAGCAATAGCTCGTGGTATTCGAGTTGATCTGGCTCAATGTCCCCGATTAAATACGTCGCATAGTATATGGCCGGGCAAAACACCTGTTCAGGATCGGTAAATAAAGCGCCGTTAGACTGATACCATTGCGCTGATTGGCCGCTCGATGACAATCTCGACCCCGGGGAGAAGATGCTAGCGATGGCGACAAGACTTGCAACCACGATGCTCAGGCTGGGCTGCCTGCTATTGCTGTTCGGCCTGTCGTCAGTGTCGTCCGCTAGCGAAACCGGTACGCCAGACCCACGCGACCTGATTCGCGCGGCAATGGAGCACTGGCGCGGAGTCACCTCGTATTCCGAAATGACCATGGTGATTCATCGCAGCGACTGGGAACGCAGTTTCTCGATGCAGGCCTGGACCGAGGGCGACAAGCTGTCGCTGGTGCGCGTCACCGAGCCGAAGCGCGACGCCGGCAATGGCACCCTGGTCAAGGACCAGAACATGTGGACTTTTTCACCCAAGATCAATCGAATCCTCAAGGTGCCGTCGTCGATGATGAACCAGAGCTGGATGGGTAGCGACTTTTCCAACAAGGATATCAGCAAGTCGACCGATATCATCGATCAGTATGATCACCGCCTGTTGGAAACCGAAACCGTGGAAGGTCACGTGCTCTACACCATCGAATCGATTCCGCACGAAGAGGCCGCCGTGGTCTGGGGCAAGGAGATCGTCGTCATTCGCGATGACTACGTCATGCTGCGGCAGGAATTCTGGGACCAGGACGGCGTGCTGGTGAAGGCAATGGAATCGACCGAGCTCAGGGAAATGGATGGCCGTATCATCGCCGCCCGCATGCGCATGCAAAAACTGGAGAACCCCGGGGAGTGGACCGAAATGACGGTCGACGCAATCGATTTCGATATCGAACTCGAAGCCAACGTGTTCACGCTGTCGAACCTGCGGAATCCCCGGCAGTGAGGAACGTTACGCTTCGGATGGCCTGGCGCAACCTTTGGCGCCACTGGCGCCGCACCTGGCTGACCGTCGGCGCGATGATATTTTCCAACGGTCTACTGATCTTCGCGATGTCGCTGCAATTCGGCAGTTACGACATGATGATCGACAATTCGCTGCAGGCCTATTCCGGGCATTTACAGCTGCAGCATCCGCGCTATCTCGACGATCCGAAAATGCGTTACGCGATCGATGACATCGCCGCGACGGCGGCGCGCCTGCGTCGCGAGCTGGGCCTCGCAAGCATTAGCCCCCGTGCCGCCGGCTTCGCCCTGGCTTCTAGCGAAGAGCGCTCCTACGGGCTGCAGATCATCGGTGTCGATCCGGCGCACGAGCCACTGGTATCGACCCTGCCCGGCCTGGTCAAACAGGGACGATATCTCGAACCCGGCGCAGCCGGTGAAATTATCATCGGCGCGGCGTTGGCTCGCAACCTCAAGGTTAAACCGGGTGACGAACTGACTTTCATCGGCAGCGGCTTCGACGATTCGTTCGCGGCCGGAGTCGTCAGGGTGGTAGGCATCTTCGAGTCGGGCATCGCCGATCTCGATCGCGCGCTGGCCCAGGTCGACCTCGCGTATTTTCAGGAGGTTTTTGCAATGCAGGGGCGCGGCCACAGCCTGACCGTGCGCGCGCAACACATCGACGACGTCGAAACGCTGCAGGCCAGAATCGCGGCACTGCTGGGCAGCAATGAATCCATCCTGTTGCGGCATTGGGACGAGCTGCAACCGGGTCTGCGCCAGGCGATCCAGGCCGACATGGCCAGCAATTCGTTCATGTACATCGTATTGATCGTACTGGTAGCCTTCAGCGTGCTCAATACCCAGTTGATGTCGGTGCTCGAACGCACGCGCGAGTTCGGCACGATGATGGCGCTGGGTCTGCAACCGGGTCGACTGTCGCGACTGGTCATGCTCGAAACCGCGTTGATGACCGCGCTCGGCCTGGTGCTCGGTATCTTCGTCGGGCTGATAATCAATCTCTACCTGAGCCGCGTCGGATTTTCCTACCCGGGCATGGACGAGGTCGCGCTGAAGTTCAACCTGCCCGAACGGATCTACCCGGCCATTTCCATGGCATCGATGACGCTGGGGCCCACCGCGGTCGCTGTCGGCAGCCTGCTGGCGACGCTCTACCCCGCCCTCAGACTTTACTTACTGACGCCGATCGAGGCGATGCGGGCGGTCTGACGTGGCTCGATTCTCCCTCCATTTCAAAACGATACTGACGCTGTCCTGGCGCAACCTGTGGCGCAACCGCCGCCGCACCGCGATCATGCTGGGTGCAATTTCGGTCGGTGTCTGGGCGATGATTTTCATGACCGCGCTGATGCGCGGCATGGTCGACGATATGTTGAACCAGGGTATTCGCAACCTTCCCGGGCACATCCAGATCCAGCATCCAGAGTTCCTCGACGACCCGAACGTCGTCAACAGTATCGATGAAGCGCACGGTGATCTGCTGGCCGCGCTGAAAGACGACGGCGGCCGCGTATGGGCCAACCGCATCCGGGTGCCCGCCGTGATCGCCAGCGAGCGCGAGAGCCGCGGCGTCAACCTGGTTGGTATCGAGCCTTTATCCGAGACCCATATCACCGGTTTGCCCGGGCAGATCGCCGCGGGACGATTTCTCGAGTCGAACGATGACAAGGGGCTCGTCATCGGCGCGAAACTCGCCGAGCGCCTCGAAACCAGGCTTGGCAAGCGGGTTGTCGTCATGAGCCAGGATCCCGATAACAATATTGCCGAAAGGGGATTTCGCGTGGTTGGTATTTATCGCGCGGAACTGGCCGCACAGGAAGAATTCAACGTGTACGCTGCCCGCGAAACCCTGCAAAAACTACTCAAAATCGAGGGCCGGGTTTCGCAGATCGTGCTCGTCGACGACGATTATCGCGACGTCGAGGCGCTCTACCAGCGTATCGCGCAAGCCGCGCCAGAAGGAGTTGAGGTCAAGCCCTGGTATGAAATCGATACCTACCTGGCTGTCATGTTCAACATGATGGATGGTTTCGTGCTGGTTTGGGTCGTCATCATTTTTCTGGCGCTCTCCTTCGGCCTGGTGAATACCCTGGTGATGGCGGTGTTCGAACGCATTCGCGAAATCGGCCTGATCCAGGCGCTCGGCATGCGCCCGAGCCTTATCGTTTACCAGATTCTGCTCGAATCCCTGCTGTTGCTGTTGATCGGGCTTTTCATCGGTAATTTGCTCGCATTGATCACGATCAAACCGCTGGAGGATGGGCTCGACGTATCCATTGTCGCCGAGGGCATGGCGATGATGGGCGCCGGCAGCGTCATCTACCCCAGCCTGACCCTCTATGACGTGGTGCTGGCCAACGTCGTGGTCGTTCTGCTCGGCATCCTGACCAGTATTCTTCCCGCCTGGCGCGCGTCCCAGCTCGATCCGGTGCGCGCGCTCAACACCCACTGAGGCGATATCCATGAGTTCAATTCGCTGCCGCCAACTATGTAAAACCTTCAAACAGGGCGACGAAATCATAACCGGCCTGGATCACATAGATCTCGACATCGACGAGGGTGAATTCGTGTGCCTGTCCGGACCTTCGGGTTCGGGTAAGACCACCTTGTTGAACGCCATCGGCGGGCTGGATACCCCCGACAGTGGAGAAATCCACATGGGCAATATCCGCGTCGACCAACTCGAACGCGGTCCGCTGGCCGACATGCGCCTGCGCCACATTGGTTTCGTGTTCCAGGCCTATAACCTGATTCCGGTTCTGACGGCGCAGGAAAACGTCGAATTCGTCATGGAGGTACAGGGCTTGGCGGCGGCCGAGCGTGCTCAAAAAGCGCGCGCCATTCTCGAGGAAGTCGGCCTGGAGGGAATGGAAGATCGCCGCCCGGCGCAGCTGTCGGGTGGTCAGCAGCAGCGTGTCGCGGTAGCGCGCGCGATCGTCTCGCATCCAGACCTGGTACTGGCCGACGAGCCTACAGCGAACCTCGACAGCGTATCGGCAGGGCACCTGATGGGCCTGTTTCAGGAATTGAACCAGCATCACAGGATTACCTTCGTCATCTCTACACACGACAAGCGCGTCATGCGTTACGCAAAGCGCCTGATCAAGATGCAGGATGGGAAAATCATCGGCGATGAAGCGCAAGAGTCGTGATTCGTTGCCCCCTGCCATCATTCCGGCTTTCACCGGGATGACCTTGCTACTGTTCGCCGGCAACGCCCAAGCATACGATTTTCGCGGGCACGCCAAGCTGCAGGCCACGGCCGTCGATCTGCCTGCCGACAGCCTGCTGCGCGATTTCGGCGATGACCCGCTGCGCGATAGCGCCGCGGACCTGCGGTTCAACCTCAGCGATCGAACCGGCGGCTGGAGCTGGCGCGCCGACTACCAGCTGCAGGCCGCGCAGGGTGATCGACTCGAGCTACAGCAACGGACATCGCTAATCGGGTACGGCGCCAGCGCACTGCCCGAGGACGATCTGCGACTGTTCGATTTGACGCATCGCATTAGCGAAGACGACGATCGCGCCATCACGCATCGGCTCGATCGGCTTTACCTGAGCCACAGCAGCGCCGATACCGTGTTCAAATTTGGGCGCCAGGCGGTTTCCTGGGGTAACGGGTTGATCTATAACCCGGTCGATTTTTTCAACCCCTTCAATCCGGCGGCTATCGACACCGAATATAAAACCGGTGACGACATGATTTACGCACAGCACCTGCTCGATTCCGGGGACGACCTGCAGGCGGTGTGGGTGGTAAGGCGGGACGACGACGAGGATATCGCTTCGCAAAACGCCAGCCTGGCATTCAAGTACCATGGCTTTTCCGACCAGGCCGAATTCGACCTGCTGGCCGCCGAGCACTACGACGCGCCGACCCTGGCGCTGGGGGGAGGTATCGATGTCGGCGGGTCGATATGGCGCGGCGATATCATAGTCACCGACGCCGATGGTGAAACCTATACCAGCGCCGTCGTCAACTGGTCACAGTCGTGGATCGCCTGGGGCAAGAACCTGAGCGCGAACATCGAGTATTATCACAACGGTTTCGGCATTGACGACGGCGACTATGGGCCCGCCGCGCTGGCCGATAACCCTGAACTGGCAGCCCGCCTGCAGCGTGGCGAACTGTTCGCCCTGGCGGAAGACTACCTGGCCGCCGCGGCCATCATCGAACTGGCGCCACTGTGGCAAATGACGGCTACCCTGTTCAAAAACCTCGACGATGAATCGCTGCTGCTACAGCTATTGAGCCGGCACGATTTACAGCAGGATTTGCAATTACTGGTCGCGCTCAACCTGCCGCATGGTGACGACGGCAGCGAATTCGGCGGCATCGACTCGGCCGTCCCCGAACGCCCGCTGGCCGTCGACGAATCGCTATTCGCGCAGTTGGCATGGTACTTTTAGACTCAGGGGTGATGATCGCTGATCCGCTGCAACGGAACCACGCTGGCGCCCTGTTCGTTGCATTCGACCTGGCTGTCGACGCCATAGACCCGTGCGATGTTGGCGCGCGTCAGGACCTCGGCAACGCCGCCGCTGCTGTCCAGTTCGCCATGGCTCAGCAGGTATAGGCGGTCGCAATAGCGCGCCGCCAGGCTTAAATCGTGCAGCACCACGACCGCAGCACGCTGTTCGCTGGCATGCTGACGCAGAATCTCCATCACGTGAAGCTGGTGGTAAGGGTCCAGCGCCGCTACCGGTTCGTCCGCCAGAATCACCCGGTTCTCGGTGGCGAAAATCCGCGCCAGCATGACCAGGGTCTGTTCACCCCCCGACAGCGTGGTCACGATTCGATTTCGATAGGCCAGGGTTTCGGTCATCTGCATCGCCCGGGTAATCTTCGACTCGTCCTCGGCATTGCTCTGGCGCCACCATTTCTGGTAGGGAATACGCCCCAGCCCGACGACTTTCTCCACGCTGAAAGGCCAGTAGGCCTGCGCGCCCTGCACCAGGTATCCCAGGCCGCGGGCGCGCTGCTGCGGCGATATCCGCGACAGCGTCTCGCCGTCCAGCCGGATATCGCCCCGTTCCGGCACCTCGACACCGGCAAGCAAGCGCAGCAAACTGCTCTTGCCGGCCCCGTTGGGACCGATCAGGCCCACTAGCTCGCCCGCCTCGAGACGGAAGTCGATCGCCTTCAGGATCGCAATCCGGTCGATGCTGTAGTCGACCCCGCTGGCGCTTAACAGGCTCATTGCAGTGCGTTCCTCGATCTCAGTATCAACAACAGAAAAAACGGCGCGCCCACCAGGGCGGTAATAACTCCAAGCTTCATTTCAGAGGTCGTCGACAGCGACTGTACCGCGATATCCGCCAGCAGCAGGAGGATCGCGCCCACCAGGCCGCTGGCAAGCAGCAGGCGGCGGGGTTCGTAGGCCACCAGCGGACGCACCAGATGCGGCACCACGAGGCCGATAAAGCCGATATTGCCGGCCACCGCCACCGCGGCTCCGACGCTGGCCGCGACTCCCAGGATCAGCACCAGGCGCAGGCGCGCGACGTCGAATCCCAGCGAGCTGGCGGTCTCTTCGCCCAGTGTCAGGGCGTTCAGAAAACGTCCACAGTAAAGCATCATACCCCAGCCAAGCAGCATGAACGGCAGCGCGATCGAAACCTCGTTGAAGCTGCGGTTGGCGACTGATCCCAGCAGCCAGAACAGGATTTCCTGCATCGCGTAGGGACTGGCGGCGAAGTTGAGCGCCAGCGCGATCAGGGCGCCGCCGACGGCGTTAATCGCGATGCCGGCGAGGATCAGGGTTACGGTGGAACGGCTCGGCCCCACCAGCAGAAAAATAAACAGCACCGCGAGCAACGCGCCCAGCAGTCCGGCCAGCGGCAATACGAACCAGGCGAACCCGGCAAGCCCGTAATAAAACACGATTACCGCACCCAGCGCCGCGCCGTTGGAAACACCGATGATTCCGGGCTCGGCCAGCGGATTGCGCAACAGGCCCTGTAGCGCCGCGCCAGCCAGTCCTAGCGTGGCTCCGACCAGCGCCGCAAGCAGCGCGCGCGGCAGGCGAATATCGAGCAGGATGAGCGATTCGATCGAGGTATGCTGCCGCCAGGCATCGCCGAGCGCCTTGCGCAAATCGATATCGACGGCACCGACATTCAGCACCAGCGCGAGCACAGCCAGCAGCGCAACCAGCAGTGCGGCGTTCAACAGGCGCGCATCGACGGCCTTAAGGCTCATCGCCGCGCGGCCATCATTTCGATCGCGTCGACGATCATCGGCCCGCCGCAGATTCGCAACCGGGTCGGTATCTCCAGGTTCTCGCGGTGCCGGATCAACTTTTCCAGCACCGGATGCGACAGCGCCGCGGTTGCCAGCGAGTCCTGCGGCGACAGGCTGCGATCGATCTGCAACACGTCCGGATCGGCGGCCACCAGTCTTTCCAGGGAAATTGCCTCGAATCCACTGATACCCATTTCGGCGGCGAGGTTGCGGTAACCGGCGCGCAGGAACAAATCGTGTTCCAGGGTATCGGCACCGACGGTAAATCCATTGGGCGAGTAAATGATGACGCTGCGCGCCGGTCGTGTCGCGTAGCGCGCCTCGATTGCATCGAGTCGCCGGCGCATCTGCGCGATCATTTGGCGGGCCCGCTGCGGGTGGCCGGTCCAGGCGCCGAAGCGATGCAGCAGGTCGTAAATCTGATCGACCGAGGTTACCACCGGGACCTGCTTGACCGGGTAACCGAGGTTACGCAGAAAATTCACCGTATCCCAGGCGACAAAATCGCTCGCCACCACGAGGTCGGGCTCGAAACCGACAATTTCTTCGATCGACGCCCGGTTGAGCGGAATATCTCCAACCGCATCGATCATGTAAGACATGTTGCTATCCCTGGCCCAGACCGAGACCGACGCAATTTGTTCGGGATCGGCCAGCATCAGCAACAGCTGGTCGGTACAAAGTCCCATCGAGACGATTCGCCGGGGCTTTTCGGCCAGCGCCGGCAACGAAGCCAGCAGCAGTAGCAGCACTATAATTCGAGGAATTTTCAACTTGGCCCGGGTGTTCTTGTCAACCCGGCTTATTGTCCGGATTGCGCCCCGAAGGTAAAGCAATCCCTGCCAGGCGTAAAAATCGCGCCATTCCCGACGAACGGTCGAATTTTGG
>JAACFA010000303.1 GCA_009937625.1 Gammaproteobacteria bacterium
TCGGAGCCGGCCTCGCCGAGCAGTTTCTCGATCTTTTGCAGTACCTGCCGGGTCTGGACCGTGATATCGGCGCTGGCGTCGTCAGCCACCTGGCCGGCGAGGTAGACGGTGTCGCCGTGAATCACGATTTGACTCATGCGCTGGTTGCTGTGATGACGGGTGATCGACATGGAATGTCCCCTTTAACGGTTAACGGTGAGAATCTTGCGCGGGTATTCGGTGATGTACTCGCTGCCGCTCGCGGTGACCGCGATCGAGTCGCCGATGCGCCCCCCGAAGCGGCCGTCGACGCTGATGCCGCCGTCGACGGCGAAGGTCATGCCGGCCTGCAGGACGGTCTTGTCCCCGTGTTTCAACTCGGGAGACTCGAGGTAGGCCATGCCGATCGATCGCCCGGTGCGATAACCGGTTGCGTAGCCGCGCTCGCGATAGACCTCGTCGGCGGCCTCGGCCACCGATTCGGCGGTCACGCCGGGCCGGATCGCGGCGATCGCGGCCTGTTGCGCATCGATCGCGGCCTGCTGCACCTCGGCGGCTTCGTCGCTAACTTGCTTGATGAAAAACATGCGATCGAAGCCGAGCTTGTACTGTTTGAACTGGGCCATGTTGCAGAAGCAGAAATAAACCGGGTCGCCTTTTGCCAGCGGCTTGACGCTGGCGCGGCGGTGCACCATCGAGGTATCGCGCCCCGACTGCATGATTTGCAGGTTGTGAATCATCGGTGAAATAAACGCTTCCCAGCCCTTCGCGGTAAGGAAGCCGGCGGCCTTGCGCGTTCCCGCTTCGATCACCGCCAGCGCTGCTTCGTACTCGGGGCGTCCCTCGCCGAGCGCGCCTTCGGCGCCCCGCATCATCGCGCCGGCGATTTCCCCGGCCTGTTTCATGACCTCGATTTCCTCGGGCGACTTGATCATGCGCATTTCACCGAGCAACGGCGCGATATCGTGCAACTGAATACCGGGCATCTGGTCGTCGAACCAGTTGCGCACGATCGGCGGCAGTGCTGCCTTTTCGACACCGATTTTTCCCGGGTCGTCGCCAATCGCCCGCTGCAGCACGTTTTCCCAGCGCCGCTCGCCGGCATCTTCCCAGGTTTCGATATTCTCGACCCAGGTCATCGCGCCCACCATTTCGCTTTCCATCAGCGGGGTAATCACCAGCGGCGCCTCTTCGGGCCTGACCAGCAGGAAGGTCGGGCGCCCGAACTCGATCGAGAGATAGCCCCAGAAACCCGCGAGGTAGGCGATCGAACTCTCGTCGGTAATGATGGCGAGGTCGATGCCCGCGTCCTTGAGGCGGGACTGAAATTCGACGGTGCGTTGGCGGGCCTGTTCAAGCATTGGTAATTCCTGGATAGCGCGGATAGTCGCGTGTATATATCATACCGGTTCTACTAAAGGAATTATTAAACCCATGTCTTCCGATTCCGTGCTGGCCCCGGCACCGGCCGATATCCGCTTCGACGACGGTCGTCATCCACGCGCCAAGATCGGTTACGTGCTGCTGGCTACCGAGCAAACGGTGCAGGACGATGTTCTGACCCTGCGCCCGCCGGGCGTCGGCGTCCATTTCACGCGCGCCGCGATCCCGGACTCGATCACCAGCGAATCGCTGGCCGCGCAGGCCGACCTGCTGGCCGATTGCGCCTCGACGCTGCTGCCGGACGGCAGTCTCGACGTGGTGTGCTATGCCTGCACCTCGGGCAGCCTGGTGATCGGCGAGGAACGCGTTTTCGCCGAGCTCAGGCGCGGTGCGCCCGGGGCGCAGGCGACCTCGCTGATAACCGGTGTCATCCGCGCGCTGAAGACTTTGCAGGCACGGCGCATCGTCGTCGCCACGCCGTATCTCGACGAGGTCAACCAGCGCGAGGTCGAGTACCTCGAGCAGGCCGGCTTCGAGGTGGTGTCATTGTGTGGGCTCAACCTCGAAAAAGACAGCGACATGGTGCGCGTCGCGCCGGACTATATCGCCGAGTTCGCGCTGGCGCAGGACCGTGCTGACGCCGATGCCATATTCGTGTCATGCGGCGCGCTGCGCACGCTCGACGTAATCGCCGAGATCGAGGCCAGGGCCGGCAAGCCGGCCATCTGCAGCAACCAGGCGATGATCTGGGATTGCCTGCGCCTGGCGGGCATCGACGATCGTTTCAGCGGCTACGGCAGCCTGCTATCGGACTACTAGGGATAATCCCGTATCCGGGCTGAAATTGACTAAGAATCTTCAGCTCATCCCCGATCTTTCGGTCATCCCCGCTAGAAAAATATTCCCGTCATCCCCGCGCAAGCGGGGATCTTGTCGGGTTAGCGTTATCTTTAGTCTCGAGATCCCCGCTTGCGCGGGGATGACGCCTGCTTCGAGGGACGCTTGGTTTGGGATTACTTAATTTTGCCCGGGTAATCAGCGTTCAGGCCGGGGCCTGGTCGGTTAGTCGATAGTCGCCGGCTTCTTTCCGTCTGAAAGCGTAATTACTACCTTGTCATCGGTCGAGAGCTGGGCGACCGAGGTTACCAGTCTGTCGCCCTTGCTGACGGTAGCGAAACCGCGCGCCAGGGTTTTGAGCGGGCTTAGCGTATCCAGCGAACGCGCCTGTAGCGACAGACGATGCCTCGACAGCAGCAGTTTCTGTCGTATCGCGGCCTGGTGATTCTCGACTAGCCGGCCCAATTGTTCGCGCCTGCGGGAGATCGCAAGCCGCGGGCTTGCCTGCGTCAGCCTGGACTGGCACAGCCGCAGGCGGTGTCCGTCCTCGCCGACGCGAAAACGCATGCGCTCGAGCAGCGAATCACAGGCATGCTGCAGACGCAGTTTCGACTGCGCGAACTGGCGCGTCGGATGCTGCTGGTCGAGCGCCCTGACGAGGTA
>JAACFA010000304.1 GCA_009937625.1 Gammaproteobacteria bacterium
GCGTAACTGGCGATGGCCTTGTCCAATTTTCCCAGCGCCGCGTAGGTCGCCCCCAATAAATTCGCGGTATTGGGTTCATTCGGAAACCGCTTTGCCAGCGCTTCGCACTGAACTCGGCACTCCTGGAGCTTTCCCTGTTTGAACAAAGCCGTCAGTGCGACGAGTTTTTCGCGGAACTGGGCGACGTCAATTGAACGGGTCATATTCTTATTCGGGCGGCAGATTCGGCACTGCCGCTTCCAGATTCACACTCGTCTGATCAGGGGCTTGATTGTAGCGGTATCTTGCGTGTCACCCGTTCAATCAAAACGGGATTTTCGAGAATCTGACCTTTTAAATAGTCATCATCGACTGGCGTATTCGATGGTGAGTTGTGAATGGCTCTGACAACGTCCATCCCGTCGACAACGCGCCCGAACGCGGCGAAACCCAGTTGATCGGTGTTCCGGTTGCCACCGAAATCCAGCGCGGGCTGGTCGCCGATGCAAATGAAGAACTCGGTCGACGCGGTGCCTGGTCCACCGCGTGCCATCGAGATACTGCCGTCTTTGTGCAGGATTCCTGTTTTGTCAGTCGTTTCGTGCGCCACAGTCTGGAATCCCTCGGATGCGTCGCCGAGCCCCCCCTGGATCACGGATATTGGCGGGGTGCCATTATCATTTTCGGGATAGACCGTGCGGTAAAACATGGCACCGTCCAGGTGCCCACCATCCACCAGGGAAAGAAAATTGGCAGCGGTGATGGGCGCGCCCCGCATGTCGAGCTCAATAACGATGTCGCCCTGTGCCGTGGACATGATGATTTCTACTTTTTCGGCGTCCGCAAAGGCGCAGGCCGATACGAACCATAACAATAAGGCGGCTGATTTTCGCACGGTTACGCTTCCTCTTATGGACCGAATGTCAATCTAAGGTCGTCTATATCGGGGTGAAGGTCAATGCGCGAGATTCGGCGGCGGTAGTTCAGCTGCAAGGCGCAAGGCGTTGGACTTTGATGGTAGGATTCGCCCCGGTATGACGAAATCAGCGGAGAAGGTCGAAATGAGAAGTATCCTTACAACAAGTATTTTCCTGATGATGCTGCTCGCATTTACATCAACCCAGGCGTGGGACCCCAAGGGACTCGAGGGAGATGTAGCAAAGGGTCAGGAGGCAATCGATGCTTTACTTGAAAGTAATCCGGAAATGCAACGCTACTTCGATGCAGCCGCGGGCTATGTCGTTATTCCAACTGTCGGCAAGGCAGGGATCGGAATCGGGGGCGCAAGGGGAAAAGGGCTGCTTTATGAAGACGGCGCGCCGACTGCCGAGGTGACGATGACCCAGTTATCCATTGGGTTCCAATGGGGTGGCCAGGCATACAGCGAGTTTATCTTCTTTGAAGATTCAGGGGCGCTGGAGCATTTCAAAAAGGGCAATTATGAACTTGGTGCGCAGGCGTCTGCGGTCGCGGTAACGGCGGGCGCATCGATTGATGCCGGCTATGAAAGCGGTGTAGCAATCTTCACGCAGGTAAAAGGCGGGTTGATGTACGAGGCTGCTGTTGGCGGTCAGAAGTTCAAGGTTAAAGCTCTGAAATAAAAAACCGTGGCGGACGCTACTTTGTGAGTAGATACAAAGGCCCCTGCGCGGGGCCTTTTTTCTTCTCGAAACCAAAATCTCCAGTTGAGTATGGATTTGCCGGACAGTGCATTCATTCGCGTCATCAATAGACGCCAGGTGCTGGCGCTGGCGTTCGGCGCGATGGTGGGCTGGTCGTGGGTGGCCCTGACAGGCGTCTGGATTGCCGGGGCCGGCGCACTGGGTGCCATGCTCGCATTCGGGATTGGCGGCGCCATCGTCATATTCGTGGGCCTGACCTACGCGGAACTGGCTGCTGCGATGCCATTGGTGGGCGGCGAACATGTTTACTCGCACCGGGCGCTGGGCAGAACTGCGTCGTTTGTCTGCACCTGGGCGATCCTTCTGGGTTACGCGTCCGTCGTGGCATTCGAGGCGGTTGCATTACCGACCGTGCTCGAATACCTGGTACCCGGGTTCAGCAGGGGATACCTGTGGACGATCGCCGGCTGGGACGTCAACGTCACCTGGGTCCTGACGGGCGCGCTCGCAGCGGTGGTCATGACCGTCATTAATATTCTTGGTATTCGAACGGCCGCCAGGTTGCAGGCGCTGGTCGTTGTAATTGTGCTTCTCAGCGGGCTTGGGCTTTTTTCCGGCGCCGTCGTTGCCGGTGACATGGGTAATGCTGCGCCGTTGTTCAGTGGGGGATTGGCCGGGATGCTGTCGGTGCTGGTCATGGTGCCGTTCATGTTTGTCGGCTTCGATGTCATTCCCCAATCGGCGGAAGAAATCGACCTGCCGTTTGCCGCCATAGGCCGGTTGCTCGTCGTTTCAATTCTTCTCGCGATCCTCTGGTACGCGTTGGTCATCGGTGCCGTGGCGATGGCCTTGCCTGCGTCCGAAAGAGCGATATCGGCATTACCGACCGCGGACGCCGCGGCAGCGTTATTCAGCGGCAGCTGGGCCGGCAAGCTGCTGGTCATTGGCGGTATCGCCGGCATCCTGACCAGCTGGAATGCCTTCCTGATCGGGGGCAGCAGGGCTTTGTACGCGTTGGCCAAAGCGGGGCAGGTACCGAGTACGTTCGCGGCCTTGCACCCCCGCTACCGTACTCCCCATCACGCCGTTCTGCTGGTTGGCGGACTGGCGGTCTTTGCGCCGCTTTTCGGCAGGCCCGCCATGGTCTGGCTCGTTGATGCCGGCGGGCTCGGCATTGTGACGGCCTACGCGATGGTCGCCTTGTCCTTCCTCGTGCTGCGCGCCAAAGAACCGGATATGGATCGACC
>JAACFA010000084.1 GCA_009937625.1 Gammaproteobacteria bacterium
TGGACCAGGGACCCGTCATGAAGCGCATGCGCGCACGCGCCAAGGGCCGTGGCAATCGAATTATAAAACGCACCAGTCACATCACCGTGACCGTCGCGGATAGATAAAGAGGCAAACATGGGACAAAAAGTACATCCAACAGGTTTCCGTCTCGGGATTGCCACCGACTGGACCTCCAAGTGGTACGCCAACAGCGGGCAATTCGCGGATTTTCTCGACGAAGATCTGAAAATCCGTGACTTTCTGAAGAAGAAGCTGGCGCAGGCCGCGGTTAGCCGTATCCAGATTTCGCGACCGGCGAAGTCCGTCGCCGTGACGATCCACACCGCGCGTCCCGGAATTATCATCGGCAAGAAAGGCGAGGATATCGAGCGCCTGCGTAACGAAGTCGCGGCGCTGGTATCGGTGCATATCAACAACGTCAAGATCAATATCGAGGAAATTCGCAAGCCGGAACTCGACGCCCAGCTGGTGGCCGAAGGCATCGCCTCCCAGCTCGAACGCCGCGTCATGTTTCGCCGCGCGATGCGACGCTCGGTCACCAACGCCATGCGTATCGGTGCCGAGGGTATCAAGATCAACGTTTCGGGCCGCTTGAACGGTGCTGAAATCGCGCGCAACGAGTGGTACCGCGAAGGCCGCGTGCCGCTGCATACCCTGCGTGCCGACGTCGATTACGGTTTTGCCGAAGCCCTGACGACCTACGGCATTCTTGGCGTCAAGGTCTGGATTTACAAGGGCGAAGTTTTCGACCTCGAGAGCAAGGACTCTGGCGCTAAACCGGCGTCCAAGTAAGAGAGTTTAGTCATGTTACAGCCTAAAAGAACAAAGTTTCGCAAGCAGTTCAAAGGTCGCAACCGCGGCCTGGCGACGACCGGCAGCAAGGTCAGCTTCGGTGAATACGGTCTCAAGGCCGTCGAACGAGGCCGCATTACCGCGCGCCAGATCGAGGCCGCGCGCCGCGCCATGACGCGCCACATCAAGCGTGGCGGCAAGATCTGGATCCGTGTATTCCCGGATGTGCCGGTTTCCAAGAAACCGCTCGAAGTGCGCATGGGTAAGGGTAAGGGTAACGTCGAGTACTGGGTATGCAAGATCCAGCCCGGGCGCGTACTCTACGAAATGGAAGGGGTTAACGAAACCATCGCCCGCGAGGCGTTTCGCCTGGCGGCCGCCAAACTTCCGTTCAAGACAACTTTTGTTTCCAGGACCGTAATGTAATGAACGCAGCAGAGTTACGTCAAAAATCAGAACAGGAACTGCGCGATGAGTTGCTGGCATTGCGTCGTGAGCAATTCAACCTGCGCATGCAGCGTGGTGTAAATCCGGATGCGGTGCGCAACAATGAGATTACCCGCGTGCGCAAGGATATTGCGCGTGTCAAAACCGTAATGAACGAGAGCCGTGGTGGTACAGAATCATGAGTGAAAAAGTCTTAAGAATCCAGACCGGTTCGGTTGTCAGCGACAAGATGGACAAGTCCGCCGTGGTGCTGATCGAGCGCCGGGTCAAGCACCCGATTTACGGCAAGTTCATGAAGAAGTCGACCAAGCTGCACATTCACGATGAAAACAACGAATGCGGCATTGGCGATACCGTGCAGATTACGGAGTGCCGACCGATTTCCAAGACCAAGTCGTGGAAACTGGTGAAGGTCGTCGAGAAAGCCAACTAGAGCGCGCAGGTAGCCAGCTATGATTCAAATGCAAACAGTTTTAAACGCCGCGGACAACAGCGGTGCGCGCAAGATGCAGTGCATCAAGGTGCTCGGCGGCTCCAAGCGCCGTTACGCCGCGATCGGTGACATCATCAAGGTCAGCATCAAGGATGCGATTCCGCGTGGCAAGGTCAAGAAGGGCGAGGTTTACAACGCCGTCGTCGTGCGTACCGCTCATGGGGTACGGCGTCCGGACGGTTCCGCGATCAAGTTCGACGGTAACGCGGCGGTTATTCTGAATAATAACCTGCAGCCCATCGGTACCCGTATTTTTGGCCCGGTAACCCGCGAGTTGCGTAGCGAAAGATTCATGAAGATCATTTCGCTGGCGCCGGAAGTGCTTTGAGTCAGGCAGGATAAGAGTTATGCAAAAGATTAAGAAAGGTGACGAAGTCATTGTGATCGCCGGCCGCAGCAAGGGCCAGCGCGGCAATGTACTGAAGCGTCTCGACGATGGACGCCTGCTGGTGGAAAACGTCAACATGGTGAAGAAACACGTCAAGGGTAATCCCCGCAGTGGGGAAACCGGCGGCATTATCGACCAGGAAGCCCCGATCCAGATTTCCAACGTCATGCTGTTCAACCCGCATACGCAAAAGGGCGATCGCGTCGGTTTCAAGACTCTGGAAGACGATCGCAAGGTGCGTTACTTCAAGTCCAACGGCGAAGTCGTGGATATTTAGGACTCGATTATGACCAGATTAGAGCAATTTTACCGGGACACCGTGGCCAAGAGCCTGCAGGAGCAGTTTTCCTACAAATCTTCCATGGAAGTGCCGCGCATTACCAAGATTACCCTGAACATGGGCGTCGGCGAGGCTTCGCAGGACAAGAAGGTTATCGAGCACGCGGTCGAAGACCTGTCGTTGATTGCCGGGCAGAAGCCGGTTGTCACGGTGGCCAAGCGCGCAATCGCGGGTTTCAAGATCCGTGAAGGCATGACCATTGGCTGCAAGGTTACGCTGCGCCGCGACAAGATGTACGAATTCCTCGATCGCCTGATTCACTTTTCGATCCCGCGGATTCGTGACTTTCGTGGATTGAGCCCCAAGGCTTTCGACGGGCAGGGTAACTACAACCTGGGAATTACCGAGCAGATCGCGTTTCCCGAAATCGACTATGACAAAATTGACAAGCTGCGTGGTTTGAATATCAGCATTACCACCACTGCCCGCAGCGACGACGAAGGCCGCGCCCTGCTGGCGGCATTTCAATTCCCTTTCAGAGGTTAACGAGGATGGCAAAGAATTCCATGGTACAGCGTGAACTGAAGCGTAGCCGCCTGGTGGCGAAGTACGCACAGAAACGCAACGAACTGAAGGCAATCATTAAAGACGCCGACGCCAGCTACGAGGAAAAGATGGCCGCCGTCGACAAACTGCAGAAACTGCCGCGTGATTCCGCCGCGGTGCGCCAGCAGAATCGTTGCCGTGTCACCGGAAGACCCCATGGTGTTTACCGTAAATTTGGCCTGTGCCGTAACAAGATCCGTGAAGCCGCGATGCGCGGGGATATTCCGGGCCTGGTTAAGGCCAGCTGGTAAGAGGACTGAAATGAGCTTACAAGATCCGATCGCAGATATGCTGACTCGCGTGCGCAATGCGCAGAAGGCGCAAAAAGTCAGCGTTAAAATGCCCGCGTCAAAGCAGAAGGCCAGAATTGCGGCCGTGCTCAAGGACGAGGGTTATATCAGTGATTACAAGGTTTCGGAAGATAGCCTGAAGCAACTGATTATCGAATTGAAGTATTACCAGGGCAAGCCGGTAATCGAGGAAATGCGACGCATCTCCCGTCCCGGCCTGCGAATTTTCAAATCGAAAGATGATTTGCCATCGATCAACGGTGGGCTGGGAATCGCCATTATCTCGACTTCGAAAGGAGTCATGACCGACGCCCAGGCCCGCGCCGCGGGTCACGGTGGCGAAGTCATCTGTTCGGTGGTCTAGGTAAAACGAAATGTCCAGAATAGCGAAACAACCAATCGAACTGCCGAATGGCGTGGAATTCAGCGTCAACGGCCGTGAAGTTTCCGCCAAGGGCCCCAAGGGTAACCTGTCGGTGACGCTGCACGATGCCGTCGAACTGAAGCAGGAAGACAACGTCATCACGCTGTCGCCGAGAGATGGCCGCCAGTCCTCGCTCGCGGTAACCGGCACCATGCGTTCGGTAGTCAGCAACATCGTCGAGGGCGTGACCAACGGTTTCGAAAAGAAAATGCAGCTGGTTGGCGTCGGCTACCGCGCCCAGGCGCAGGGTAAGCAGCTCAACCTGTCACTCGGGCTTTCGCATCCGGTCAACTACCAGGTGCCTGACGGTATCGAAATCGAAACCCCGGCGGCCACCGAGATCGTGGTGCGCGGCTGTGACAAGCAAAAGGTAGGGCAGGTTTGCGCGGAAATTCGCGCTTATCGTCCACCGGAGCCTTACAAGGGTAAGGGTATCAAGTACGTGGACGAACAGATCGTCCGCAAAGAAGCGAAGAAGAAGTAGGCATTATGGATAAGAAACAATCCCGAATCAGGCGCTCGCGCCGCGCTCGCGCCAAGATTGCCGAGCTGGGTGTCAATCGTCTCAGCGTGCATCGCACGCCGCGTCACATTTATGCCCAGGTTTTCTCCGGCGAAACCGGCAAGGTGATTGCCACGGCTTCGACCCTGTCGGCCGAAGTCAAGAAGTCAATCAAGTACCCGGGCAACGTAGATGCCGCCGCCGCCGTGGGCAAGGTCATCGCCGAAAAGGCGAAGTCCGCCGGTGTCGAAACGGTTGCGTTCGATCGCTCGGGGTTCAAGTATCACGGCAGGGTCAAGGCATTGGCCGATTCTGCGCGTGAAAACGGTTTGAAATTTTAAGCGCGCCAATCCAGGAGACTCCAATGGCAGAACCCAGAAATACACAGGCTGGCGACGATTTGATGGAAAAACTGGTCGCGGTGAATCGCGTGGCCAAGGTTGTCAAAGGCGGGCGTCAGTTCGGCTTTACCGCGCTGACCGTGGTCGGCGACGGCAACGGCAAAGTCGGCTTTGGCTACGGCAAGGCGCGTGAAGTGCCGCTGGCGATCCAGAAGGCGATGGAAAAGGCGCGTTCCAACATGATCACGGTTTCGATCAAGAACGGCACCCTGCAATACCCCCTGAACGCGCGTCATGGTGCGGCCAAGGTATACATGCAGCCAGCCTCGGAAGGTACCGGTGTTATCGCCGGCGGTGCGATGCGTGCGGTGTTCGAAGCGGTTGGCGTGCACAACGTGCTGGCCAAGTGTAACGGCTCGCGCAATCCGATTAACCTGGTGCGTGCCACCATTAACGGATTGAAAGACATGAAAGCTCCAGAAGAGATTGCCGCCAAGCGCGGTAAGACCGTGGAAGAAATTACGGGTTAATGTAATGGCTGACGAAGAAAAGACAGTTAAGAAAGCAGCGAAGAAGACCGCGGTCAAGAAGGCAGCGACCAAGAAGGCCGCGGCCAAAAAAGCGGTTGCCAAGAAGGCCGTGGCCAAGAAAGCGGCGCCCAGGGCGGCAGCCGAGAAGGCCGCTGCCCCGAAGGCCGAAGCCAGGCAGGCGGCGCCCAAAAAAGCGGCCGCACCAAAGTCGGATTCCGGTGTCAAAAAACTGAGTGTAACCCTGGTGCGTAGTAAAAACGGTCGACTCAAGTCGCATAAGGCCTGCGTTGCCGGGCTTGGACTGCGTCGCATGCACCAGACCGTGCAGGTGATCGATACCCCGGAAAACCGCGGCATGATCAACAAGGTTCAGTATATGCTGAGCGTCGAGGAAGTCTGATGTACCTGAATAACTTAAAACCCGCCAGGGGTTCAAACAAGGCAGCCAAGCGCGTTGGCCGCGGCATCGGTTCGGGCAACGGCAAGACCGCGGGGCGGGGCCACAAGGGACAAAAGGCGCGTTCCGGCGGCGGCATTCGTGCCGGCTTCGAGGGCGGCCAGATGCCGTTGCAAATGCGCCTGCCGAAGTTCGGTTTCACCTCGCGCAAGTCGCGTTTTTCAGCCGAGGTTCGCCTCAGCGAAATCGAGACCTCGGGGCTGGACGATATCAATCTGAAAGCACTGGTGGAAGGCAACCTGGTGCCGGCGCAGACGCGCAAGGCAAAAATCATCCTGTCGGGTGAGCTCAAACGAAAAGTCAGCGTCGACAATAGCGTTGCGGTCACCCGGGGTGCCCGCGCCGCAATCGAAGCCGCCGGTGGCAAGGTAGTATAGGTCAGCCGTGGCCGGTCCTTCCGCACAACAGTTAGCCAGCAGCCTCTCGGGAGGCTCGTTAAGCGAACTTCGCAAGCGCATATTCTTCGTGATTATCGCGTTGATCATATTCCGTATCGGCACCTTTATCCCGGTACCCGGAATCGATATCAACGTTATGCGCGAGATATTCGAGCAGCAGCGTACCGGTATCCTCGGTATGTTCAACATGTTCTCCGGCGGCGCGCTCGAGCGTATGTCGATCTTCGCGCTCGGCGTCATGCCCTACATCTCGGCGTCGATCATCATGCAGTTGCTGACGGTTGCGGTACCGCAGCTGGAGCAGCTCAAGAAAGAGGGTGAATCCGGCCGTCGCAAGATTACCCAGTACACGCGCTACGGCACGGTGGCACTGGCGACCTTTCAGTCTATCGGCATTTCGATCGCACTGTCAGGCCAGAGTGGCGGCGGTGGTGCCGCGCTGGTGGTCAACCCGGGTCCGTCGTTCATTTTCACCGCGGCGGTTACGCTGGTTACGGGAACCATGTTCCTGATGTGGCTCGGCGAACAGATTACCGAACGCGGCATCGGTAACGGTATCTCGATCCTGATTTTCGCCGGCATCGTGGCGGGTCTGCCGTCAGCCATCGGCGGTACTTTCGAGCTGGTACGGACCGGTGAACTGAATTCGCTGGTTATCCTGGCGCTGTTCGTAGGCGTGCTCGCGGTGACTTACTTCGTGGTGTTCGTCGAACGCGGGCAGCGCAGGATTACCGTGAACTATGCCAAGCGCCAGCAGGGCAGGAAAATGTATGCCGCGCAGAGTAGCCATCTGCCGCTCAAGCTGAACATGGCCGGCGTTATCCCGCCGATTTTTGCCTCCAGTATCATCCTGTTCCCGGCCACGCTGGGCAGCTGGTTCGGACAGGCGGAAGGCATGCGCTGGCTGCAGGATATTTCCGCGACCCTGTCGCCGGGACAGCCGCTTTACGTCATGTTCTACGCGGCGGCGATCATTTTCTTCTGTTTCTTCTACACCGCGCTGGTGTTCAATTCGAAAGACACCGCGGAAAACCTGAAGAAATCGGGAGCGTTTATTCCCGGGATCCGCCCGGGTAATCAGACCGCGAATTATATCGACGGTGTCATGTCACGCCTGACCCTGGTGGGTGCGATGTACATCACCGCGGTGTGTTTGTTGCCGGAATTTCTGATTCTGTTCTGGAACGTACCGTTCTATTTCGGCGGCACGTCCCTGTTGATCATCGTGGTCGTGGTGATGGATTTCATGTCACAGGTGCAGGCGCACCTGATGAGCCATCAATACGACGGTTTGATGAAGAAGTCTAATTTTAAGGGGTACGGCGGCGCCGGCGTGGTGCGCTAGTCCCGGGGTTAAGGTAAGGCGATGAAGGTAAGAGCTTCAGTTAAGAAAATGTGCAAGAACTGCAAGGTGATTCGCCGTAACGGTTCGGTGCGCGTCATTTGTAAAGATCCGCGGCACAAGCAGCGCCAGGGTTAGGTTTAGTTATTGAATTTTGGGCGCACGGCAGCTAGAATCTGCGCCCATTTTGGCCGAATGGCTTAGGAGAACGATTTTTTATGGCTCGTATTGCAGGTGTAAATATACCGGATAACAAGCATACCGTGATTGCGTTGCAGTCGATTTTCGGCATTGGTCCGACGCGCTCTGCGCAGATCTGCGTTGCCACCGGTATCGACCCCGCGACCAAGGTGCGCGAGCTCTCCGAAGAGCAGCTCGAAGCGATTCGCACGAGCGTCGACGGTTTTACCACCGAAGGCGATCTGCGTCGTGAAATTTCGATGAATATCAAGCGTTTGATGGACCTCGGAACCAATCGCGGCATTCGCCATCGCCGCGGTTTGCCGGTGCGCGGGCAGCGTACCAAAACCAATGCGCGTACCCGCAAGGGCCCGCGTCGTCCGCTTAAGCGCTAGGCCGGAATTAACAGGCCACTAAACAGGTAAGATTTAATGGTAGATAAAGCACGTACCAAGAAGAAAACCAAACGCGTCGTCTCTGACGGCGTGGCGCATATACATGCGACCTTCAATAACACGATCGTCACCATCAGCGACCGCCAGGGCAATGCTCTGACCTGGGCGACTGCCGGTGGTTCGGGTTTTCGCGGTTCGCGTAAATCGACCCCGTTCGCGGCCCAGGTGGCAGCCGAACGCGCGGGTCAGGCAGCCCAGGAAATGGGCATGAAAAATCTCGAAGTTATGGTCAAGGGACCGGGGCCGGGACGCGATTCGGCGGTACGAGCGCTGAATGCGATCGGTTTCAAGATTTCGCGTATCGACGACGTCACGCCGATTCCGCATAACGGCTGTCGGCCGCCGAAAAAACGTCGCGTATAGGCAGGAAACAACATGGCAAAATACATCGGACCAAAATGTAAGTTAATGCGCCGCGAAGGCGCGGACCTTAGCCTGAAATCTTCACGTCGAGCCGTCGACACCAAGTGCAAGATCGACAATCCTCCGGGTATGCACGGTGCGGGCACGCGCAAGCCGCGGCAGTCCGATTATGGACTGCAGTTGCGCGAAAAGCAGAAGCTACGCCGCATCTACGGCATTCTTGAGCGTCAGTTCCGCAACTACTACAAGGAAGCCTCGCGTTTGAAGGGTTCCACCGGCGAAAACCTGTTGCAGCTGCTCGAAGCGCGGCTCGACAACGTCGTATATCGTATGGGTTTCGGCTCCACGCGTGCCGAGGCCAGGCAGCTGGTCAACCACAAGGCGATCATGGTTAACGGCGCGATCGTGAACATACCTTCCTACGTGGTCAGCCCAGACGATGTCGTCAGCGTGCGCGAAAGATCACGCAAGCAGGCGCGAATTTCCGAGGCGATGGCGCTGGCGGAGCAGATCGGTTTCCCGGGCTGGGTCGATGTCAATCTGACCAAGTTTGAAGGGACATTCAAGGCGCTTCCGGATCGCAGCGATTTGCCGCCCGATATTAACGAGCAGCTCGTCGTTGAACTTTACTCCAAATAATTAGCGGATTATTTATGTCTAAAATGTACTCTGATTTACTGAAGCCGAAGCACGTCAAGGTCGAAGAACAGCAGACCTATCACGCCAGGGTTTCAATCGAGCCGCTGGAACGCGGTTTCGGTCATACCCTCGGTAATGCGCTAAGACGGATTCTGTTGTCGTCGGTGCGCGGTTGCGCAATCGTCGATTGCCGCATCGAGGGCGTGCTGCATGAATACACCACTATCGACGGTGTGCAGGAAGACGTTATCGATA
Organism: Gammaproteobacteria bacterium; assembly: GCA_009937625.1. Lineage (GTDB taxonomy): Bacteria > Pseudomonadota > Gammaproteobacteria. Next base: position 9,186 of record JAACFA010000084.1, read on the forward strand.
TCCTGCTCAACCTGAAGGGCGTGGGTATCATCATGCACGCCAAGGACGAGGCGACGCTGACGATTTCCAAGAAAGGCCCGGGGGTTGTCACCGCGGGTGATATTCAGCTCGACCACGATATCGAAATCGTCGATCCCGACTACGTGATCGCGACGCTGACCAAGCCGATCAATTTCGATATGTCGCTGCACGTCATGAAAGGCCGCGGCTACCAGCCCGCCAACACGCGTCAGACCTCGGAAGAGGACGCCGCGCTGGGTCATTTGCAACTCGACGCGTCATTCTCGCCGGTGCGCAAGATCGCCTACAGCGTCGAAGCGGCGCGTGTCGAACAGCGCACTGACCTCGATAAGCTGATTATCGACATCGAGACCAACGGCACCATCGATCCGGAAGAAGCGATCCGCATTGCGGGCAGCATCCTCAAGGATCAGCTGTCGGTGTTCGTCAACCTCGAAGGCTCCGAGGAAGAAGCCGAGGCCGAGCCGGAGTCGCATATCGATCCGATCCTGCTGCGCCCGGTAGACGACCTGGAGCTGACCGTGCGTTCGGCGAACTGCCTGAAGGCGGAAAACATTTACTATATCGGCGATTTGATTCAGCGCACCGAAGTCGAATTGCTGAAAACCCCGAATCTGGGTAAGAAGTCCCTGACTGAAATCAAGGACGTGTTGGCATCCTATAGCCTGTCGCTGGGCATGCGTCTCGAGAACTGGCCACCCGCCAGCATCGAGGGTGACAACAAGTTAGCAAGTTAAGAGGTTTAGACCATGCGTCATCGTAATAGCGGGCGGCAGCTCAATCGCAACAGTTCACATCGCAAGGCGATGTTCCGCAACATGACGGCCTCATTGTTCGATCACGAGGTCATTCGCACCACCTTGCCCAAGGCCAAGGAGCTGCGTCGCGTGGCCGAACCGTTGATCACGCTGGCCAAGGAAGACAGTGTCGCCAACCGTCGCGTGGCTTTCAGCCGTATTCGCGACAAGGGCGCGGTAGGCAAACTGTTTGCCGACCTCGGCCCGCGCTACAAGGAACGCCCGGGTGGTTACCTGCGCATCCTGAAATGCGGTTATCGTCCCGGCGACAAGGCACCGATGGCCTATGTCGAACTGGTCGATCGACCTGGTGTGGACTACGACGACGAATAGGGCGTACTCGCCTGTCAATAAAAAGCCAGCTTGAAAGCTGGCTTTTTTGTGGGCGCTTAGCCCGGCCTGGAGTGACGCTATGCCGGCAGCGGATCGTCGAATCTGCGCCCCGGGCTGCTCCGGCGGTCGCCTTCGCTACTAGCGGGATACTGTTCCAGCTGTTCGAGCTCGGATCGTCGATCGATGCCGCTGCGGCGATCGTCGAGGAAAACATAGTGACAGCGGCAATCCCGCTCGGTGCAGTTGGGTAGCGGCAGTTGGGGCGCTTCTTTCGACAGGAAAACCTGCCCGGCCAGGCTGGTGACGCGATCGCAGGCGATCAACCCCGGTCGAATTTTGACCGAACGCCACTGGGTGTCGGTGGAGGGTTCTTCGTCTGTGCCTATTTTTTTGAATTTCGCGACGCTGGCGCCGTAGTCGTAGGGTTTGAAGAATAACGTTACGATGACGAACAGGATGCACATCAAGACAATGCCAAAGATGACATAGGTCATATTCATCTCGCACCAATTGCGGCAAAGCCTGATTTATTCTGCGTCTTTTTTTGCATATCTCATCGCTCTTACAGTGAGCGGTTTGCCCGGGGGCGGGCTTGAGTCGAACAGCATCTAGTTGTTACGAATGCCGACTCTCGTTGGTATGACTCGAGCCTGACATCGATGCTGCGGCCGTCTATGCCTTGCCCCTTGACCTGTTGAGTGTTTTTCGAAACCTATTGATAACAGAAGAAACAGGCTGCCCGCATCGCCCATTTGAGTTAAAAAACCTCAAAATAACCGGGCCTGATCGCCAGATCAAGCCCGATTTGACATGCATTGCCCCGAGTCGGACGGTCTCGAAGGCTTAACAGACCGTTTCAGCCTGGCTGCCGGGTTAGCAGCCGGCGGTGCATTTACCCTTGCTGTTGAATGACATCGTGCGGCCACTCAAAGGCAGGTGGACCTTCGCCTTCGCCAGTTTCGAAAACATTTCCGCGCGGGTACCTTCGATGACCTTGCCACCGGCGGTTGAAGGCTGGTTGGCATGCGACGCAATCACCGAAGCG
>JAACFA010000085.1 GCA_009937625.1 Gammaproteobacteria bacterium
TGAAGCTGCATCCCGCACGCTGGTCAACAACGACAAGAAACTGGCAACATGAGCCTGTCGTTGAATTAAACCCGAAGCATCATAAAGAAAGAAACGTAGCATGAACCATCCAGGCGACAACTTCGTTGACAAACACCGCTACCGACCCAACTGAGACACTGGTGGCCCGAAAGTGGGAGGCAATCTTCGGCCAGGAACGGTCATTCGCGTTGAGATAAATGAAGGTCGCTGAATCCACCAAAGAGGGTACTAGAGGTCTTATCCGCACGTCCGATACAACGCGACTCATGGCCACCTGGGAACTCACCCGCCACTCTCATCCGCGCCGCACCCTACAGGATAAAATGACGTGGGTTAAAATGCTGCCTTCCCTGGCATATTGGTTACCGCTTATTCCCAATTCAGGTGCGTTAGGGACAAGAACCAAAAACAATAAGAGAAGGTGTTCCTCCCTGGTTGATCTGATTGTTTCGATCATCACAGTTAATCGGACTGCTATTCAGGTTTGGCGACCCACCAGTGTAAAATGTTGCATTTTTACGAACTTCAATCGACGTTGCCGTGATATTGGCGGAATCCCTGATACCGATATTTGCACCGAGTAACGATGTGAAACCAGTACCGGTCGTATTAATAGTGCTGGTTCCGCCTATTCGAAGGGAGGCGGTTCGCGCCGCCCAGACGTAACCACCCGAGTGGGTAACATTCTGCAATCGACAATGACTACCTTCATAACAACTGATGTCTCCAGTCAGTGTCCCCGCATCCATCCTGAGTAGACTGCCTGAACCGAATTCGACACCCCCGACGAGTGTAATAGCCGATCTAACACGAACCACGCCGGCGTTATAGACGCCGATTACTATCGGGGCGGTATAATCCGGAGGGACCCATTGCGACGCGCCGCCGGTTGGCGAGGTTAGTGTCCCGCCACCCCTGATATCGATGGCGGCGCTGAATCCCGCAGAGATCGCGGAAGGGAAGGTATCTGTCGTGCCGACTCTACCCGTCACGGTGATATCATTCAGCACTTCGACGTGACTATTGTAGTAAGCCGAAATGCCGAATTCATTAAAGCCGGTAATCGTCACGGTTTCGTGTGTTCTGGCATAACCGTTACGAAATACGTCCAGCGCCCAATCACCACCCTTAATATCAGTATTGTAAATTCTCGCAGACGAATTTTGAGCGACAGCCACGGTTGAAACACCGCTGCCCCAGGGATTGCCGGTACCGGCTACGTAGTTGCTAGCGTCAGCGGTTAAATCCCTCAATTCGGCAATCGATTCGTAAATACCGATTGCTGCAAAAGGATTCGACACTATCCCGGTCGGTAACTGAACACCATCCACAGTCTTGTCACTACTGGCCCCTTTCAGAACGACGTTTCTTTTGCGGAAGATTGTAATAGGCCCATTGCATATACCAGTCAACAGGTACGTCGTTTTATCTTGTATCGTTAGATTCTTTAGAGCATCAGCATCAGCGTTACAATCGACATTAACTTCCTGATTTTGCTGATTGCCAAATCTTGCTTCTATAGCCGATATTCGAGTGTCATTATCATTGACCGCTGCTTTAGCATTATTTAGATGTGTTGCAGTTAAAGTATCGCCGGTTGCAAACGTGTCTGTAATGGAACCTGAATACACATTTTGTGAAATCGTAACGATTCCAACTAGCATCGCGATTTTGATTAAGTGTTTCATAACCTCCCCCATTGATTAATCTAAATTATTTTTAAATCTTACAGTTCCCTATGGTCGATGTTCCGAGCACACAGTTAGTCAGTTCCGGGTCGGGATCTGAACCGCCACCGCCACCGCCACCGCAGCCTGTCAGGAAAAATACTAAAACCAGCGCGGTAGCGTACTTAACAAGTTTTTTCATATCGATTGCCCTCCTGCTTAGACGTTATTGGAGCTAAAAGTAGGCACTTCTTATTGATAACTATACAAATTTTTCGATCAACTTATCAAATTTATTTAATTTGTTAGCATGGACTATAAAGCTGATTTATGGAGGGATTCGCAGTTACGAGGGTCTCCTTAGGGTCGGTTTGAGACGCCCGTAGAGAAATTCTCAGCGTCAGCTTTCCGGAAATCTGTAAATCTGGAATTCTGCGACTGACCCCCATCGTTTTACGGCATTTTGAAGGGGCCGGGACGCTCATCCGTCGCCACCGTCCCAAACTCGTCGCGCCGAAAGTCATGCCGCACTTGGCTAGGCGTCAAGTCGTCGAGTGCGTCGGGTTATTTCGATTTATTTTTTTTCCCTCCCGGTGCCATCCCGGCGAAATACGAAGAAAACAAAATTCAATCACACCCGTCGAATCCGACGCATCCGTCGCCTCCAAATATTTTGCATAGGTTTCTGGGGCGTCGGATCGTGAAATTCGGCGACGGGTTCCGACGCGGTCGTCCCCCGGAAGTCCCCATGGCCGAACCCCAGTCCGTATCCCCAGGTCTCCAGATTGGCCGCCTCTGGGGCAATTTAGGTCCGGGTATCGCTAACCCTATCGGGCACCCAAGCGCGTCACTACGGCCCACCCTGGAGGAGCTCCGAGGTGGCGGTCCCGGCAGATTTTCAGAGCGGCAGTTTTTTGGGCGTTTCGATCGAAACTCAAGGTGGCGTTCGGTATCAAGTTCGGGAGGGTAGAATCTAGGGCTACGACGTTCGGGCACGGTTCGGGAAGTTCGGATAGAGTTCGGTTTCCATAATCCCTTGAAAAGCTTCACGCTTTCGACCCGAGACTAAAATCTCGGGCACATTTTCGGGAATATAACCTGAGGGCAAGTTCGGGATAGGTTCGGGAGGAGCACTAAGACGAAGAATGTATTGAAGAAATAGTAAAAATTCTTCAACTTACAGAGCCATAAACCCGGAGTGATTTGGACTGAAAATCCTCGTGTCGGTGGTTCGATTCCGCCCCTGGGCACCATTAAGTTTCGAGTCAATAACCCGCTATTTTCCTGTCCGTATTTTGCCAATTGGCATACGAAAATTTCCGGGTTTCTGATTTCATGGCCTGAATCAGAGCTTCTCCGGATTTATCAGGCTGTCATCGAAAATTTTCATCCAGGAATATTTCGGAACATCATCCCAGGAGCCCGATCAAGGTACCAAACCCCCTTGAGCATACTGATAGCCGCCTCGGCCGGAATAGATTGATTTGACTTATATCACATGATGCTGGTATTCCACCTGCATATTCGGCAGCTGCGCACTGCGGCCAAAGTAATTTTGCGAGATGGCAGATATAGTTGAGCTGTCTATTAGCGGCAGGACGATACCTCGGTAATGACTTAGCTATTCCAGTCGCGTGTCCGGTGCATGGATTCATGGACACGCAGGATGCCAGCATTTTGCGCCCTGCAGCCAGAAGACCGCCGTCTTCCCGGGGTGTTGGAAGGCAATCCGTACAATGATTTGATTTTTACTAATTTTTAACAAGGTGTAATTTAAGGTAGAGTAGCGCATGACGAGTATGCCTGAACCCGGAAAACCGCATCCGGCAGTCGTACCCGAGTCCAAATAATACGAAACATAATCGATGCGGCTTTACCGCCCTGGAACAATCGGAGGAGACCGAAAATGACAATAAATTCAATTACCAAGAGCCTGCTGCTGACCTGCGTCGCGGCATTGTTAATCGCCGGCCAGACAGCCCGGGCAGAGACCGAACTGACGGTTTACACCGCGGTAGAGGCCGAAGACCTGGCACGCTATGCCGAAACATTCAACAAGGACCACCCGGACATCAAGGTCAAGTGGGTGAGAGATTCCACCGGCATCGTCACGGCCAAGCTGCTGGCGGAGAAAAACAATCCGCAGGCTGACGTGATCTGGGGCCTGGCAGCGACATCGCTGCTGCTGCTGAAGAGCGAGGGTATGCTCGAGCCCTACAAGCCCAAAGGCGTCGAGAAACTGGACAAGAAGTTCGTCGACAAGGGCGCGGTGCCGACCTGGGTCGGCATGGACGCCTGGGTAGCCGCGGTCTGTTTCAACACCGTCGAGGCGGCCAAGCATAACCTCAAGCCGCCGAAGACCTGGAAAGACCTGCTCGATCCGATGTACGAGGGTCACCTGATCATGCCTAACCCGAACTCGTCCGGAACCGGCTTCCTCGACGTTTCGAGCTGGCTGCAGATGTTCGGCAAGGACAAGGGCGGCTGGGAATTCATGGACGGTCTGCACAAGAATATCGCGCGCTACACGCATTCCGGGTCCAAGCCCTGCAAACTCGCAGCCTCCGGCGAGATTCCTATCGGTATCTCGTTCGCCTTCCGCGGCGCCAAATCCAAGGCCCAGGGCGCACCAATCGATATCATCGTTCCGGACGAAGGCGTGGGCTGGGACATGGAGGCGACTGCGATCGTCGCCGGCACGTCGAAGCTCGAGGCCGCGCAAACCCTGGTCGACTGGTCGATTACGCGCAAGGCCAACGAGATGTACAACACCGGTTACGCGGTGGTCGCGATGCCCGGCGTCGCCAAGCCGGTGGAACATTTTCCGGATAACCTGCTCGAGAAAATGATCGACAACGATTTCGAGTGGGCTGCCAACAACCGCAAGGCCATACTGGCCGAGTGGCTCAGGCGCTACGACTCGAAGTCCGAAGCCAAGTAGCTTCCGGAAGCGCCGCTTTCCGACCCGGTCCCCGTCGGGGGCCGGGTCGCATTTCCGCGGCCATTCGCTGCGACGCGATCGATCAACTGAACACGGTATGACATGACCGAATCGACCACGGCCGAATCCACGTCCCCACAGGTATACCTGCGGATCGAACGCCTGACCAAGAAGTTCGGCTTGTTCACCGCGCTCGACGACGTATCGCTGGATGTCTACGAGGGCGAGTTCATCTGTTTTCTCGGCCCCTCGGGCTGCGGCAAGACCACCTTTCTGCGTGCCATCGCCGGGCTCGACATTCAAACCTCGGGGCGGGTATACCAGGACAACGCCGACATCTCGGCGTTGCCGCCGTCGGAGCGCGATTTCGGCATCGTATTCCAGTCCTATGCGCTGTTCCCCAACCTGACTGCCTGGAAAAACATCGCCTTCGGACTCGAGAACCAGAAACTCGACAAGGCCAAAATAGACGCGCGGGTGGCCGAATTGCTGGAGCTCGTCGGCCTGCCGGATCAGGGTCCGAAGTACCCCGCGCAACTGTCCGGCGGCCAGCAGCAACGCATCGCCCTGGCGCGCGCGCTGGCGATGTCCCCGGGACTGCTGTTGCTCGACGAACCCCTTTCCGCGCTGGATGCCAAGGTGCGCGGTCACCTGCGCCATGAAATGAAACAGTTGCAGCGGCGCCTCGGCGTCACTACCGTGATGGTGACCCACGACCAGGAGGAAGCCCTGACGATGGCCGACCGCATCGTCGTCATGGATCAGGGGAGGATCGAACAGGTCGGCACGCCGACCGAGATTTACTGCGAGCCTGATACCCTGTTCGTGGCCGATTTCATCGGTGCGATGAATCAGGTTCCCGGCAAGATTGACGGCAATCGGCTGAAGATCGCCGGCCTGGATTTTACTCCGCGGCAGCACGACATCGCCGACGGCACATCGATCGTGGCCGCGATCCGGCCGGAGGATATCGTCCCGCTCGGCGCCGGGGGCGAGATCGCCGGCGGCACCAGTGGTGAAAACCGTCTCGAAGTCGAAATCGAGGACATGGAGTTTCTCGGCTCGTTCTGGCGCGTATCGCTGCGTAACGGTGCTATGGGCGAAAACCGTCTGCTGGCGGATATGTCGATCAACGCGGTGCGCCATATGGCAGTCGATATCGGCTCGACTATCGAGGTCGAACTTCCGGCGGATCGCCTGTGGGTTTTTCCCACCGCCGGGACAGAATGAGTACCGACGCCGCAGCACTGGCAGGGCGTCCCGCGGCGCCGACAATCAAGGCGAAGACCAGTCGGGACGATCGCATCATGCTCGGCTTCATCCTGGTCATCTGCCTGTACCTGCTGATCACACTGGCTTTCCCGTTATACGCGATCCTGTCCAAATCGTTTTCCGCCTTCAGTTTTAATCTGACCAATTTCGAATTCCAGGTCGATGCCGGCGAAGGCTGGAGCGAGCCGCTCAGCGCGGCCGAACTCAACCGGCAAACGGGCGCCTATAGCGACGCCGATCTCGCCACCAGTTCCGACGGCAGGCTAAGCGTGGTCGAATTTTTCCCCGATTTCAGTTTTCGCAGCCCGACGCTGTACCGGATTCGACAGGTCAATCCGCAGAGCTCGTTCCTGTACGGCAGCGAACGCATCGCCGACACCGAGTGGCACGAGTACAGCTCCAACGACTTCCGCCGCATCGTGCTGCGCCCGGCTGCCGCGCTCGGCCTCGAGAACTACCGCACCTATTTCTCCACCCCGTCGCTGTTTCGCTCCATCGAGAATTCGCTCTGGATCGCGACCATCAGCACGATCATCACGGTCAGCCTCGCCTTCGGCTTCGCCTACGCGCTGAACCGCAGCCAGATGCGATTCAAGGGGGTATTTCGCCTCGTAGCAATGATCCCGATCCTGGTGCCGTCGCTGCTGCCCGGTATCGCGCTGGTCTACCTGTTCGGCAACCAGGGCATGATCAAGGGACTTCTGCTGGGAGAATCGATTTACGGCCCTATCGGCATCGTGCTCGGCTCAGTGTTCTTCACCTTCCCGCACGCGCTTATCATCATCGCCACGGCGCTCGCCATTTCGGATGCACGCCTTTACGAGGCCGCGATCGCATTGCGCGCCAGCCGCTGGAAAACCTTCTGGACCGTGACCCTGCCGGGTGCGCGCTACGGGCTGATCTCCGCCGCCTTCGTCGTATTTAATCTCGTGATTACCGATTTCGGCCTGCCCAAGGTTATCGGCGGGCAATACAACATGCTCGCGGTCGATATTTACAAGCAGGTCATTGGTCAGCAGAACTTCGAAATGGGCGCCGTGGTCTCGGTAGTGCTGCTGATTCCGGCATTGCTCGCGTTCACGATCGACCGCATCGTGCAGAAAAAACAGGTGGCGCAGTTATCGGCGCGCTCGGTGCCGTACGAGCCCAGGCCGAACCGGCGTTTCGACTCGATTTGCCTGGGCTACTGCTCCCTGGTCGCGATCTTCATCGTCGGCCTGATCGCGGTCTGCCAGTATGCCGCGCTGATCAAGTTCTGGCCCTACAACCTTTCGCTGAGCCTCAACAACTACAATTTCGAGGTCATGGACGGCGGCGGCTGGAGCTCCTATTTCAACTCGATCCGGCTCGCCCTCTATACCGCGCTGGCCGGCACGCTGGTAGTTTTCGTCGGCGCCTACATGGTCGAAAAAATCAACGGTTTCGTCGCCACGCGCTCGGCCTTCCAGTTTCTCGCCATGATGCCGATGGCGATTCCGGGCATGGTGCTGGGTCTCGCCTATATCTTTTTCTTCAACGATCCGGCCAATCCGTTGAACGGGATCTACGGCACCATGGGCATACTCGTGATTTGTACCGTGACGCACTTTTATACCGTCTCGCACCTGACCGCGGTGACCGCGCTGAAACAGATGGACCGCGAATTCGAAGCGGTCGCGGCGTCGCTGAAACAGCCGTTCTACCGCCTGTTTTCGCGTGTCACCGTGCCGGTCTGCATGCCGTCCATCCTGGATATCTCGATCTATCTTTTCGTCAACGCGATGACGACCGTGTCGGCGGTTATTTTCCTTTACTCGCCGGATACCACGCTAGCCTCGGTAGCGGTGCTCAACATGGACGACGCCGGCGATATCGCGCCGGCGGCGGCGATGGGGATGATGATTTTCTACACCAACGTCGCCGCGCGCCTGATCCACACCTTCGTCTCGCGCAACCTCGTCCGCCGCACCCAGGCCTGGCGACGACAGTGACTGCTATCCCCGCTGTCCGGGGCGGGAACCCGAATCTCGACGCTACGCGTTTCGACGTTGCTATCGTCGGCGGGGGAATCAATGGTGCAAGCGCCGCGCAACACCTTGCCGCCGCCGGCTTCAGGGTGCTGGTAGTCGAGCAGGGGGACTTCGCCAACGGCGCCACCGCACGCTCGAGCCGCCTGCTGCACTGCGGCCTGCGTCACCTGGCCCCGGGTTCGAATTCGCTCGGCAGTCTGCGCCCGGACCGCCTGTTGAGTGCATTGGCCGCCGCGCAGCACGATATGCTAGCGCGGGACGAACTGGTCGCGGCGATACCTTCGCGCCTGCGACGGATAAATATCTGCCTGCCGATTTACACCGACGACGCCTACGCTCCATGGCAGATGGATGCCGCGTTCGCGCTCCTGCGCACCTTGTCGCCGCGAGGCGTTTCTCTCGATTACCGGCGCTACGCTCCCGACCGCATGCAGCAGGTCCCGATTGCCGCGTGGCTGCGGGAGCCGCAAAGCCTGCGGTCGGTCGCCGTATTCAGCGAGTACCTGTTCGACTGGCCGGAACGCATCGCGCTCGATGCGCTGTTCGACGCGCGGCGCATGGGTGCCGAGCTGCGCAACTATACCCGGGTCGAGCGACTGCGGCGTACGGGCGCCGACGATCGCTGGCAACTGCTCCTGCAGACCCCCGGAGGTGAGACGGAGGTAAGCGCGCAAATCGTCCTCAACCTCGCCGGCGCCTGGGTCGATGAACTCGTCGTGCGCGCCGGAGCACGGATCCCAGCGCGCTGCAGTGGCATCAAGGGCGTGCACATCGCATTACGCCTGCCGGCCGAATTCTCCGACTGGGGACTGTTTGCCTATAACAGCATCGGTGAACCGCTATACTGCCTGCCATTTCGCGATATTCACTATGTCGGACTTACGCGCCGGCCATATCGCGACGCGCCCGGCGAAGTCGCCGCCAATGACGAAGAAATCGACTGGATGATCGCGGAACTCAAGCGCTGCCTGCCGAGGCTCGACCCGACGCGGGCCGACATTCTCTATAGCTGGGCCGGCATCAACCCGCTGACCCACGACACGTCACAGCCACTCGGCAGCCGCGAGATCAAGCTGCACGATCTCGCCCGCGACGGCCTGCCGGGAATGCTGGCACTGACCGGCGGGCCGATCATAACCCACCGCCGCGTGGCCCGCCGACTCGTCGCCGAGGTCACGAAACGACTATCGCCATCCGGCGAAATGCGTACCGCGACACTTATCGAAACCGCTCCGGGCGATGGCCCGACGAAGCCCGAAGCAAACGGCTTCGGCGTCGACCTCGAAGAAGCCAGGCGCTGCGCGCTCGAGGAGACACCCCGCAACCTTACCGATCTATTGATGCGCCGGCTCGGCGTCGGCTGGAACGCAGACCAGGGCCTTGCGGCAGCGCGCCCGGTGGCCGAAGCGGTCGCCGCCGAGTTCGGCTGGTCGCAAGAGGACGTCGACTCCCAGCTCGATGCCTACGCGCGGCACCTGAAAACAGCACGCCGCCGACCGGAAAAATAAACCGATGCGGCGCCCCTGCCGCGCGACCGGGTCGCGCGTCCCCGGCGCTTAACCGAGCGCGGAAATACCGGCCTCGACGATGTCGAGCGCGCGGTCCAGTTCCTCGGCGGTGATCGTCATCGGCGGGCACAGCGTCAATACGCAGCCGCCGCCGATCTTGTAACTGAGCCCCCGGGAGAGCGAATCGTAGAGTACCGCCTCAGCCTCGTCGCGGGCGGGCTCGCCGTCGCGACGCAGCTCGATGCCGAGGTGGAGGCCGAGCCCGCGTACCTCGTGGACGATCGGCAGCCGGGATTGCATTTCCTGCAGCCCCGCGAGTGCGCGCTTACCGAGCTCGCGCGAATTCTCGATCAGGCCTTCCTGTTGCAGGCAATCCAGAGTCGCCAGCGCCGCGGCACAGCCGACCGAGCTCTTTTCGTGCGTGTAGTGTCCGAGAGCGCGATCCCCGACGATATCGAGGGACTCGTTCGCGATCAACGCCGCCATCGGAAACACGCCGCCGCCGAGGCCCTTGCCGATAACGAGCATGTCGGGCACCACGTCAAAATGTTCGCAGACGAACATCTTCCCTGTACGGCCAAGCGCCGACGGAATTTCGTCGAATATCAGCAGCACGCCGTGACGATCGCAGATCTTGCGCACGCTCCGCCAGTATCCGGGCGGCGGCGGCTCGACCGTGGTCCAGCGCATCGGTTCGGCGATCAACGCGGCCACGTCGCCCTGCATCTCGAACACGTATTCGAGGTACTCTAGACAGCCGCTGTGGTGCTCGTCGCTACAGTTAAACAGGCACTTGCCGCGCGTCGGCGGCGGAATATGCTCGGCACCCGGTAACAGCGGACCGACATCCTTGCGAAACAGCGCCTCGCCGCCGATCGAAATCGCATCCAGCGAGGCGCCGTGAAAACTGTCCCACATGGATACGGTCTTGTGCCGGCCGGTAGCGTAACGCGCCAGCTTCAGCGCCATGCCGACCGCCGAAGTGCCGCCCGGCGCAAACAATACCTTGTCGAGCCCGGCGGGCGTAAGTTCCACGAGTCGGCGCGCCAGGTCGATCGCGACCTGGTTGGTGTAACGCCGCGGGCAAAAAGGCAGCTGGTCGAGTTGCGCCTTGATCGCGTCGATTACGCGTGCGTGACCGTGACCCACCTGGTGTACGCTGTTGCCGTGAAAATCCATGATTTCACGGCCCTGGACATCTTCGAGGTAAATTCCGCGGCTGGCGCGGATTGCATTGAGGCACGGCGTCGACAGCGACTGGTGGAGAAAATACTTCGCGTCCTCGGCAAGCATGGCGGCGGTCTTTTCATCGAGGTGCTGCGCGGCCCACGACGTCCTGCGCGGCGAAATGTTGACATCGCCCTCGGATCGCTCCGGCTCCGCTTGGTTTTTCTTCCGCATAGGCTGCTCCCGGGTGGGCATAGCAAGCATAACCCACCTATTCGCCCCAGGGCCAGCCGATCTGTTTCGTTTGGACAGGCCATGGTCCCGCTGAAGTCGAAATAACGGACTACCACTAGAGGTTTTACATGGTAAATATACCGGCAAGCAGAGAACCCACGCATCCCGGAGAAATGTCGGTGGAAGAGTTTTCAAGCCAATGCAAATTACAAAGCGCGAGCTGGCCGATGCTATTCATGTTCCCTACCAGGGGATAAACGAATTGGTGAACAAAAAGCGTGGTGCCACGCCTCGTTCCGGCGCCGAGAATGTCTCGCTTTTTCGGTGTTTCAGCCGATTTCTGGCTTGCTCTGCAAATCAGGTCGGATTTGAATAAGGCAAAGCAGCTAGAAGAGCAAGAGCTCGAGGAGATTCAGGATTATCACCACTTGCACAGGTCGGCGGTGTGAAATTCCGTAAAAGCAACATAAGCAGGGAGCTGACTTGTTATCCCGTGAAAGGGCCTTTGATGGCGACTCAAAAACTTGTCC
>JAACFA010000003.1 GCA_009937625.1 Gammaproteobacteria bacterium
AGTGACACAAAAAAATGAAGTGTTTTTTCTAGTAGATGCTAATTCGCAAAGAAGTACCGCTCTTTTCACACGGCCTCGGCCGAAGGTTGCCTCCCACCAGCGCTCGCAGAGAGCCCGCTTACGAGACAACAGACGCCCAAAATCAACTAATCAGTGTATTGCCAGTCGGGTTCATTTAATGGAGGCCTGTTTCGGGTGCCATCGCCGACACCCAGGTGAGCATGTATTTGTATCGATTAACAACAGTTCTTATTTCTGCTCGAGATACTGCTCGTAGCGCGCGATAAACCCGGGCGACAAGACACGCAATCGCTCCATGTCCACCCTGCCCGACCGCGTCAGGTAGCTGAAGGCGAATTCCAGCGGCGGTAGCGCCATGCGGATGCCGAAGTCGTCGTACCAGCGCGCCGAGGTGTTGGCGGCATCGACCAGCTTGCGTGCGATCGGCTGCCGCTGTTGCTGAAAATCGACCAGCGCTTCTTCGAGATCGTTATTTTCGTCGAGCGCTTTTACCAGTGCTATGGCGTCCTCGAGCGCGAGACGAGTACCCGACCCAATCGAAAAATGCGCGGTATGTGCGGCATCGCCCAGGATAACGCGTTTACGCGACACCCAGTTTTCGCACCACAAGCGTGGAAATCGGCGCCAGGTTGAGTTATTCGCCAGCAGCGGCGCCCCCTGCAGGGTCTCACTGAACAATTCTGCACAAGCCCGCGCGCTCTCGGATTCATCCATTTCGGCGAAACCGTGGGCAACGAAACTGTCGTGATCGCTTTCGACGATGAACGTGCTCATTTGCGGAGCGTAGCGGTAATGATGCGCGTTCAATACGCCCTGCTGGTCGCGAATAAAGGTTTGCGTCAGGGTATCGAATGATCGCGGGGTGCCGAACCAGGCGAAGTGATTGCTGAAGTAATCGATCGTTGGCGCGAAGGCGGCTTCATCGCTGCGGCGAACCAGCGAGTTGAGCCCGTCCGCGCCGATCACCAGGTCTGTTTCGTTTTCAATTTCGTCGAGGCCGTCTAGCCGATGGCTAAAGCGCAGCTCGACCCCGACCTCTGCCGCGCGTCGTTGCAGAAATTGCAATAGCTGCAGGCGTCCGATCGCCGAAAAACCAATGCCATCCAGAATTACTCGTTCTCCTGGCAGTGACAACGTCATATTGTGCCAACGCTCCATTAACGGCGTTATCAGGGCATGGGTCTCGGGATCGTCGACCTGCAGAAAATCGAGCGCAGTATCGGAAAACACGACGCCGAAGCCGAAGGTGGCGTCGGCAGGATTCTGCTCGGTAACGCGGACCCGGGTCCGCGGCATGCTCGATTTTATCAGGATAGCGCCGTAAAGGCCGGCGGGCCCGGCGCCGAGGATTTCTACTCGTTTCAGTCTGACCATAACTCACAAGGAGTGCAACACAGGTCGCGGTCGTTGAGTCTCTGGGAGATTCCCGCTTGAGCGGCGCTCCGACGCAGCGGAATGACTCGAGGTGCGCGCATGGTGATCTAAATGCCCAGGTAACGGGCCTTCAACCCGGCGTCGGCGGTGAGCGCGTCGGAATCGCCTTCCCAGACAACCCGCCCTTTTTCGATAATGCAATGGCGGTCGGCAATGTGCGTCAGCTCGTCGATATTCTTGTCTATCAGCAGAATCGTCAACCCGCTTTGCTTCAACTGTTCCAGACGGCGCCAGATTTCCTGCCTTATCAGCGGCGCCAGCCCCTCGGTGGCCTCGTCCAGGATCAATAACCGCGGATTCAGCATCAAGGCACGGCCGATGGCGAGCATTTGCTGTTCGCCGCCGGACAGCTGGATGCCCTGGTTATCGAGGCGCTCCCGCAGCCGCGGGAAAAAGTCGAGCACCTTGTCGAGAGTCCAGGGATCGGCGCTGCCGCTAAAGTTCGCGGCCGTGGCGACCAGGTTCTCCCGCACGCTCAGGTTCGGGAATACCTGCCTGCCTTCCGGCACCAGGCCGATGCCGAGCTGCGCCACCTCGTAGGCGGGCCTGCCGTTGACGACCTCGCCGTCGAAGCGTATTTCCCCGCTGCGGCTCGACAGCGTACCGATGATGGAACCAACGGTCGTGGTTTTTCCCATGCCGTTACGCCCTAGCAGCGTCGTTACCTCGCCCCGCTCACAGCGCAGGCTCATGCCGAAAAGTGCCTGGATCGTGCCGTAGAAGGTTTCGACATTAGTTAACTCAAGCATGGCCATCGCCGAGGTAAGCCTTCTGCACTTCGTGGTTATTGCGGATGTTTTCCACGGTATCGGTCGCGATGATATGGCCATTCACCAGCACCGATAACCGGTCCGCCAGGCTGAAAACCGCGTCCATGTCATGCTCCACCAGCAGAATCGTGATGTCGCCCTTGAGCGAATTCAGGATATCGACCATCATCGCGCCCTCTTCCTTGCCCATGCCGGCCATCGGCTCGTCGAGCAGCAGCATGCGCGGTTTCATCGCCAGCGCCATCGCCACTTCCAGCTGGCGCTGCTCGCCGTGGGACAGGTTGGCAGCGATGCGATCGGCGCGATCGTCGAGACCGACCGCCGCCAGGCTTTCCAAGGCCGCCGTCGCCATCTCGCGATCCTCGCTGACCGGTGACCAGAATCGGAACGAATGCCCGCTGGTGCCCTGCACCGCCAGCATCACGTTCTGCAACAGCGTCATCGGCATCACCACGCTGGTGATCTGGAAGGATCGTGCCAGCCCCTCGCGCGCGCGGCGCGCCGTGTTGTAGCCGGTGATACTATGGCCGCCGAACTCGATCTCGCCGCTGTCGGGTTTAATCTGGCCCGATAGCTGCGCGATCAGAGTGGTCTTACCGGCGCCGTTGGGCCCGATGATCGCATGGATCAGGCCCTGTTCGACCGACAGGTTGACGTTGTCGGTGGCGACGATACCGCCGAAATGCTTGTTGAGCTGATGGATATTCAGCAGTTGCTCAGCCATTGTCGGCCCTCTTGCGATCCATCAGGCTCAGCCAGCCGTCGATGCCGCCCTTGCCGAACAGCACCAGCGCCACCAGCATGACACCGAATATCAGGTGCCAGTACACCGTGATCAGCGACAGGAATTCTTCCAGCAGCACGAACGCGATGGTGCCGACGAGCGGACCGAAAAAGGTGCCGGCCCCGCCGATGATAACCATGAAAATCAGTTCGCCGGAACGCGCCCAGCCGATCATGTCTGGGCTGATGAAACCGGTGAAGTTACCCAGCAGCATGCCGGCCAGGCTGCACATCATCGCCGATATCACGTAGCACACCAGGCGGTAACGATAGGTATCGAATCCGAGGGCCTGCATGCGCTGATCGTTGAACTTGGAGCCGACGATGACGCGGCCGAAGCGGGCATGCACCAGCCGCCGGACAAAAAACAGGCTGAGTAACAGCAGGCCGAAAATCCAGTAGTAAAGGCTGGTGCTGCCGTCCATGGTGAGCCATTCGGGAAACTCGCTGCGCGAGTAAATGACCAGCCCGTCATCGGCGCCGTACTCTTCGAGGCTCAGGAACGTGAAGTACACCATCTGGCTAAACGCCATCGTGATCATGATAAAGTACACACCCTTCGTGCGCAGGCTGATGGCACCGGTAACGAACGCGAACGCCGCGCTAACCGACAGCGCCAGCCCCAGGTGCAGCCAGCCGTTGTAAAAGTCGTAGTAAGAGGGAATGCCGACGCTATAGGCGCCGATTCCGATATAGGCCGCGTGACCGAGGCTGACCATGCCGCCGAAACCCAGGATCAGGTTCAGGCTGACGACCGCGATCGCCAGGATCAGCGCGCGGCTCAAAAGGTCGAGATAAAACGGCTGGTTGATCCATTCGAACACGAACGGCGCGGGCGCCAGGATCAGTAATATGACGGCATAGACCCTGCCGGAAATAGTTTGCGGAAACCAACCCATCACTTCATCCCGGCGGGCGGGAACAGGCCCTGCGGTCGAAACGCGAGCACCGCGGCCATCAGGATGTAAATCAGCATCGCCGACAGCGCCGGCGCCGCGGTCTCGGCATAGGTAACCGGCATCGCAAGATTCAGAACGACGTCGAGATAGGAGCGGCTCATGGTATCGATCAGGCCGAGAATCAGAGCCGCGTAGAACGCGCCCTTGACCGAGCCGATACCGCCGACGATGACGACGACGAAGGCGACGATGATGATATCGTTACCCATGCCGATGCTGGCCTCGGTGATCGGCGCGATCAGCATGCCGGCGAGCCCGGCCATCGCCGCGCCGAGCGCGAACACGAACAGGAACAGGCGATTGATATTGATGCCGAGTGCCTCGACCATGGTGCGATTCGAGGCGCCGGCGCGGATCAACATGCCGAGCCGCGTTTTGGTTACCAGCACGAACAGGATGGCCGCCACCAGCAGCCCGGCGACAATAATCAACGTGCGATAAACCGGGAACACCAGGCTACCCAGCGTGATCTGCCCGTTGAGCACGTCGGGCAGCGGGATCGCCATGCCGGCGGCGCCCCAGATCAGGTGAACCAGCGTATCGAAAATCAGGATCAGGCCGAAGGTGACGAGCACATGATCGAGGTGATCGGCGCGGTACAGCTTGCGCGCGATGAACCACTCGACCAGCGCGCCCACCGCGAACATACCGACCAGGCCGAACAGGATACCGGCCAGGAACGACCCGGTCTTGGCTACCACGCTGCCGCAGAAATAAGCCCCGATCATGTAAAACGAGCCGTGCGACAGGTTGATAAAGTCCATGATGCCGAATATCAGCGTCAGGCCCGACGCCAGCAGGAACAGCAGCAGCCCGAGCTGCAGCCCGTTCAGCAATTGTGTTATCAACAGGTTCCAGTCCATACAACCGGCCTAGAAAAGCAAATCGAAGATGGAGACGCCCGAATCCCGGGGAAGCCGGGCGCCTCCGCCTGGATTACATCTTGCAGTCTTTGGCGTAGGGATCCTGGTGGTTGGTCAGGACGGTAGACACTATCCTCGTGGTCCAGCGGCCCTGGTCGTCTTCGACGACTTCCCGCAGGTAGAAATTCTGAATCGGCATATGGTTGTTGCCATAGCTGTACTTGCCACGCACCGAATCGAAATCGGCCGCCTTCAGCGCCGCACGCACCGCATCCTTATCGTCCAGGTTGCCACCCACCTTCTCGACCGCGCTCTTGATCAGCATGATCGCGTCGTAGGATTGCGCACCGTAGAAAGACGGGTACTTGCCGTGCTTCTTCAGGTAGTCGCCAACGAAGCGCTGGTTGGCGGCATTGAGTATGTCGGGCGACCATTCCTGGGTATTCTTCGAACCGAGCACGCCGGACAGGCCACCGGCCTGCAGCTTCGGCAACGCGATCGAATCGACGGTAAACACCGAGTACAGGTCCATCTTGCCCTGCAGGCCTGCCTGCTGGTACTGCTTGATGAAGGCGCCACCGGCCTTGCCGGGATAGAAGACGAAGATGCCTTCCGCACCCGAGGCCTTCGCCTTGGCGAGTTCGGCGGAGAAATCGAGCTGCGCATCAGCGCCCCACTTGGTCATGTCCTTGCCCAGTATCTTACCCGTGAAAGTGGATTCGACGCCGCGCACCATGTCCTTGCCGGCGGCATAGTTCGGCGCCATGACGTAGATCGACTTGACGCCTTTCTGGTTCAGGTGCTCACCCATCGCCATCGGCGTCTGATCGTTCTGCCAGGAGGTCGAAAAGAAATTCTTGTGGCACCGCTTGCCCGCCATCTGCGACGGACCGGCATTGGCGCTGATCAGAAACTTGTCCGCGTCGAGTACCGACTTGGCCGAGGCCAGCAGCACGTGCGACCAGATATAACCGGTGACGAAATCGACATCGTCCTGCTTCACCAGCTTGTCTGTTTTCTGCTTGCCGACATCCGGCTTGAAACCGTCGTCTTCCATGATCAGCTCGACATCGAGATTACCCATCTTGCCGCCGATGTGTTCCATCGCCAGCTCGACCGAGTTTTTCATATCTTCACCGATGACGGCGGCCGGTGTCGTCAAGGTCGTCACGAAACCGATCTTGACGCTGTCAGCCTGGGCGGCGCCCGTCATAATAACCGCGCTCGCTATTACGGCGGTTCGAATCAACTTAGATAACATCATTGCTCTCCTCTGGAGTTGTTTTAATAATCGATGGCCAGGCCACCTTGTTTAGCTTGAGGCATTGTCATGCCCGGTTCTTCGGGAACTCGAATTCCAGTTATTCGAACTTCCGCTCGTTATGGCATCCGTTCAGCGACTGCTAGCCGCTACAACTATAAATCCATTTTTCGGGATTAGGCAGCATTATATTTAAAATCAGGCATAAAAGCCTGCCCGATCTGCGTCTGCATTCGAGATTGCCTGCCGCAGGAAGCGCAGGCTGATATCGATCAGCTGTTGCGGCTGATCCCGATGCGGTGAATGACCGCAATCGACGAGTTCGACGACTTCGGTCTGCGCCGCCCGCCGGGCGATCCCGTGTACCTGCTCGAGGCTGCCGTACTCGTCATCCAGCCCCTGTACCGCGAGCAGCGGGCATTCGATGGCAGCCAGCTCGTTCTCGATCGACCAGTCGCGAAACGCCGGCGACAGCCAGATATCGTTCCAGCCCCAGAACGCCGAATCGGGATCGCTGTGATAGCGCCCCAGTCTCTGTCTTAAATCGGTTTCCAGGTAGGTTGTGCGCGCCCGTTCGATACTGGCGATGGTAACGTCCTCCACCATGATATGAGGCGATAACACGATGCTGCCGCCAGCCCGATGCGGATATGCGGCGGCGTACAGCAGCGCAATCGAACCGCCGTCGCTGTGCCCGAAAAACCAGGGCGGATTGCCGCCGCTATCGATTCGCAGCGCCGCCAGCAGGGCCGGCAGCACGTCATAGGCCTGCCGATGCATAAAATCGACATCCCAGCGCTCATCCGGCGCGCGCGGGGTCGACCGCCCGTACCCGGGACGCGAATACACCAGGCCCCGGCAGCCCAGCGCCTCGCACATACGCCCGGGATAGTCTTTCCACATCGCCAGCGAACCCAGGCCCTCGTGCAGGAACACCATTAGCGGGACCGAGGCTTCATCGGCTCCGACCCATTGGTACTCGATATTCAGTTCGCGCCCGCGCGACTCGATCGTGACGAACTCGATCGCGCCCGTCATGCCTCGGCTTCGCGCTCGCGCAGCCGGAAGCGCTGGATCTTGCCGGTTGCCGTCTTGGGCAACTCGTCGATAAACTCGATAAAGCGCGGGTACTTGAACGGCGCCAACCGATCCTTGACGAAGGCTTTGAGCTCCTCTTCGCTCGCCTGCTGGCCGTCGGTCAGCACCACGAACGCCTTGGATTTGGTCAGGCCGTCGGCATCGGCCTTGCCGATCACCGCCGCCTCCAGTACCGCGGGATGCTCCACCAGCGTGGCTTCTACCTCGAAGGGTGAAACGTACATGCCGCTGACCCGCAACATATCGTCACTGCGGCCGGAACAGGTGTAACTGCCGTCCTCGTTGCGCAGGTACTTGTCGCCGCTCTTGGTCCATTCGCCCTGGAAGGTATCCCGGCTCTTCTCGCGATTATTCCAGTACATGATCGCGGCGCTTGGCCCCCGGACGTAAAGATCCCCGATTTCGCCATCGGCGACCGGCGAACCGTCATCGCCGCGCAGCTCGATGTCGTAACCCGGCACCGGCCAACCGGAGGAGGCGTAACGGACATTGCCGGGCCGGTTGGACAGGTAGATATGCAGCATTTCGGTGGAACCGATACCGTCGATGACATCGACCCCGAAGTGCCCGGTAAAGCGCTGCGCCAGGTCGGCGGGCAGCGCTTCGCCGGCGGAAACCGCCAGGCGCAGCGCGAGCTGATCCGGAGCGGGCAGATCGGGGAAAGCCAGCATCGCGGCGTAGCCGGTCGGCGCGCCGAAAAATATCGTCGGCCGGTGCTCGATCAGGCGCTGGTAGATGACGTCGGGCGTCGGGCGTCCGCCGAGCAGTACGCTGGTCGCGCCGACGCTGAGCGGGAAGGTCAGCGCGTTGCCCAGCCCGTAGGCGAAAAACAGCTTGGCGGCGGAGAAACAGCAATCCTGCTCGGTGATACCCATGACGGCCTTGCCGTACAGCTCGGTTGTCCAGTAGGGATTGGCATGGCTGTGAACGGTGCCCTTGGGTTTGCCCGTGGAGCCCGACGAATACAGCCAGAACGCGGGTTCGTCGCGGCTGGTGACTGCGGCCTGCGCCAGCGGCTGCGTCTGCCGCAGTAGCGCTTCCAGCGACTCGGTGCCAGCGGGCAGTTCCGCGCCGGGCCGGGACACGATGACCGTTTCGACCTGATGCTGCCCTTTTGCCATCGCCTCCTGCAGCACCGGCAGCAACGCGGCTGAAACCAGCACCGCGCGCGAGCGGCTGTGCTGCAGCATGTAAAGATAGTCGTCCGCGGTCAGCAGGGTATTGACCGCGACCGGTAGGACACCGGCATAGATCGCCCCGAGAAACGCCACCGGCCAGTCGTTGCAGTCGTGCATTAGCAACAGGGCGCGTTCCTCGCGGTGGATCCCGGCCGCCAGCAGCGCCGCGGCCAGGCGGGTAGCTCCCTGCTCCAGCTGGCCGTAACTGAGCATTCCCTGGTCGTCGATGTAGGCCGTTTTGTCTGACCGCTGCCGGTTCAGCTCGATCAGGTACTGAGCATAGTTAAAGCTCTCTGCAGGTGCCGGTACATTATCGATATTCATTCATCCCTCCAGGGCGATGCCAGGTCAGCCGCGAACCGCAGCCGGCTCAAATCGGACTTAGCGGGTGAATTCTATACTGCCCTCGGGTAATAAATACAGGACCAGCGCGTGGCCGTTGGAGATTGTCGGCGTGTGCTCGCTGCCCGCCGGGTAAACCACCCAGCCCGCCGGGTGATCGTCAAACAGCGCATCCCCCTGCAGCGGCATGACCAGGTCGATTTCACCGTTGGGATGACTGTGGTGCGGACCGGCGCAGTCGTTCATGTCGACCACGTCGACCGAGAAACCCTGCAGTTCGTCATCCGGCTTGAACACGCGACCATATCGAATACCGCCGGCCTCGTGCTCGCACATCCAGCCCTCCTCGACGCCCTGGCGACAACTTTGTTCGAGCCGACGGTAAGTTGCGCTGTCCGGGCCATGCTCGGCATTCAACCAGTCCTGAAGCTGCTGGTTCAGCTCTCTGCCCGCGAGTTGATCCGTAAGCGCGCTGATTTGATCGTGAAATTCGGCTATCGACATAAACTGGCTCCCCGTACCCGAATACGCGGCTTGCTAATAAAGCCGGTATGAATTATTGTGCATACTGGAACAATAATACCAGCTTGACAACGTGTCAAGCAGGATACTGCATGTCAACGCCTGGCAGGAAATTGCCCCCTGACAAAGGACAGAAAACTGAAAAGCGCTAACCATTCATCCCGCGACCACGCCGAAAGGTTATTTCTGGTCGCGCTCGGACAACGGGTGCGCGCCCTGCGTGACCGCAGCGGCACGACGCGTAAATCCCTGGCGCTCGCCACCGGCGTTTCGGAACGCCACCTTGCTAACCTGGAGTATGGTGAAGGCAACGTTTCGGTGCTGGTGCTGGTGCAGGTCGCAACCGCTTTAAACTGCTCGCCGGCAGAACTGATCGGCGACTTTACCACCTGTTCGCCCGAATGGTTGATGATTCGCTCGCTACTGGAAAACCGGGACGAGCAGACGCTGCACCAGGTACGACTCGCGATCGGCGAAATCCTGGGCAACGCGCTGGCGGATAATGGTGCCGGCTCTCGAATTGCGCTGACAGGGCTACGCGGCGCGGGTAAATCGACGCTGGGCAAGATGCTGGCGACCGATCTCGGGTTCCCGTTTGTCGAACTCAGCCGCGAAATCGAGGGGCTCGCTGGCTGCAGCATCGCGGAAATCCAGGACCTTTACGGCAGCGAGGCTTACCGACGCTATGAACGCCGCGCGTTGGAAGAGACTGTGCGACTGCGTCCCGAGGCGGTGATCGCGACCACCGGCGGACTGGTTTCCGATCCCGACAACTTCGAACTGCTGCTTGCCAACTGCACCACGATCTGGTTGCGGGCCAGGCCCGAAGACCATATGCAACGGGTTATCGAACAGGGCGATTTCCGTCCGATGGCAGGCTCTCCAGAGGCAATGCAGGATTTGAAAAACATCCTGGCATCGCGCGAAAATTCCTACGCCAGAGCCCAGCATCAGCTGGATACCAGCAGCAAGTCGCTGGAACTCACGTTTATCGACCTGCGTGACCTGGTTCGCGCTATCCTGCCGATAACGTCGCGCAAGGAGAATGCAGTATAATGCTTGACCTTGACACCGCTAAAGCAATATATTTCCGTTCCTTTATAAACGCCTCGCCGGAGACCCCGTCGTGACTGAACCCGTCGATTATCAAACCGACCCGACACGCTACAAGCACTGGAAATTACAGTTCGATGGCCCGGTTGCGACCCTGTCGGCCGATTTTGACGAAAATGCCGGGCTGCGTCCCGGCTACAAGCTCAAGCTCAACAGCTACGATCTCGGCGTCGATATCGAACTCAACGACGCAATCAACCGCATCCGTTTCGAGCATCCGGAGGTGCGGACCGTGGTTATCACCAGCCTCAAGGACAAGGTGTTCTGTTCCGGTGCCAATATTTTCATGCTGGGCGTCAGCAGCCACGCCTGGAAAGTCAATTTCTGTAAATTCACCAATGAAACCCGCAACGGCCTCGAGGATTCATCGCAGCATAGCGGCTTGAAGTTCATCGCCGCGGTCAACGGTGCCTGCGCCGGCGGCGGTTACGAACTGGCACTGGCCTGCGACGAAATCATCCTGGTCGACGATCGCTCGAGCGCGGTCAGCCTGCCCGAGGTGCCGCTGCTGGGCGTGTTACCGGGCACCGGGGGCCTGACGCGGGTTACCGACAAGCGCCACGTGCGCCACGACCTGGCGGATATCTTCTGCACCACCAGCGAGGGCGTTCGCGGCCAGCGCGCAAAGGACTGGCGCCTGGTGGACGAAATTGCCAGGCCCGCCGTGTTCGAACAGACGGTGCGCGAGCGCGCCGCAGCCCTGGCGGCGCACAGCGACCGACCGGCCGATGCTCGCGGCATCGCGCTGAAACCACTGCTTCGTAGCCACGAGGAAAATGCGCTGCGCTATGACCATGTCAGCGTGGAAATGGATCGCAAAGCGCGCACCGCGACCTTCGTCATCAAGTCGCCGCAGGGCGAACAGCCCGCCGACATCGCGGCGATCGAAGACGCTGCCGCCGACTGGTACCCGCTGGCGCTGGCGCGCGAGCTCGACGACGCGATCCTGTCGATGCGCACCAACGAGCTGGATCTCGGTACCTGGCTGATCAAGACCGAAGGCGATGCCGCCGCGGTGCTGGCGATAGACGCTACCCTCCTGGCGCACCGTGATCACTGGCTGGTGCGCGAAACCATCGGCCACCTGCGGCGCACCCTGAGTCGCCTCGACGTTTCCTCACGCAGCCTGTTTGCGCTGATCGAAGAGAGCTCCTGTTTCGCCGGCAGTTTGCTGGAACTGGTGCTGGCCTGCGATCGCAGCTACCAACTCGCCCTGCCGGACGAACCGGAAGCGGCGCCCTGTATTAC
Organism: Gammaproteobacteria bacterium; assembly: GCA_009937625.1. Lineage (GTDB taxonomy): Bacteria > Pseudomonadota > Gammaproteobacteria. Next base: position 11,593 of record JAACFA010000003.1, read on the forward strand.
CGTGGGCGAAGTTAATTTCGGGCTGTATCCGATGGTAACCGGCCAGAGTCGACTGGCAAGGCGTTTCTATGACGAACAGCCGGCGCTGGACGCGGTGCGCGCAGCGGCGCAGCAGCCGCTCGATGCCGATGCCGCGTTCGAGCTCGGCCTGGTGACCAGCAACCCGGACGATCTCGACTGGGACGACGAGGTTCGTATCGCGATCGAGGAACGGGTTTCGATGTCGCCAGACGCCCTGACCGGCATGGAAGCCAACCTCCGGTTCAACGGCCAGGAAAACATGCTGACCCGGATATTCGGCCGCCTCACCGCCTGGCAGAACTGGATTTTCCAGCGCCCCAACGCAGTCGGCGAAACCGGCGCGCTAAAAGTATACGGCACCGGCGAGAAATCACGCTTCGACTGGGAGCGAGTCTAAATTACCCCTGGAGAGAGCTAATGTCCTCGATCGATTACAACGAGAAGATTCCGAACAACGTCGACCTCGCCGGAGATCGCGCGCTCAGGCGCGCGCTCGAACACTGGCAGCCGAACTACCTCGAATGGTGGCAGGATATGGGACCAGACGGATCGCAGAATTTCGACGTCTACCTGCGGACCGCGGTCAGCGTCGACCAGGAAGGCTGGGCACAGTTCGGCCACGTAAAAATGCCCGATTATCGCTGGGGCATTTTCCTGAACCCGGAAAAGCCCGACCGCAGGATTCACTTCGGCGATCACAAGGGCGAGGACGCCTGGCAGTCGGTTCCGGGAGAATACCGTGCCAACCTGCGCCGCATCATCGTTACCCAGGGCGACACCGAACCGGCTTCGGTCGAGCAACAGCGGCACCTGGGCCTGACCGCACCGAGCATGTACGACCTGCGCAACCTGTTCCAGGTCAATGTCGAGGAAGGGCGCCACCTGTGGGCGATGGTATACCTGCTGCACAAGTATTTCGGCCGTGACGGCCGCGAAGAAGGCGAAGCCCTGCTCGAGCGCCGCAGCGGCGAAGAGGACAATCCGCGGATTCTGCAGGCGTTCAACGAAAGAACGCCGGACTGGCTCGCGTTCTTCATGTTTACCTATTTCACCGACCGCGACGGCAAGTACCAGCTGCACGCGCTGTCCGAATCGAGTTTCGATCCGCTGGCGCGCACCACCCGTTTCATGCTGACCGAGGAAGCGCATCATATGTTCGTCGGCGAGACCGGCGTTGCGCGCATCATAGAGCGTACCTGCAATGTCATGAACGACCTCAAGACCGATGATCCGGCGACCCTGCGCGCCGCCGGCGTCATCGACCTGCCGACCATCCAGCGCTACCTGAATTTTCATTTCAGCGTCACGGTAGACCTGTTCGGCGCCGACGAATCGAGCAACGCGGCAACTTTTTACTCGACCGGGCTCAAGGGCCGCTATGCCGAAAGCAAGCGCAAGGACGACCACGTGCTCAAGAACGATAGCTACATGGTGCTGCAACTGCGCGACGGCAAGCTGCTCGAGAAAGAAGTTCCGATGCTCAACGCCCTGAACGAAGTGCTGCGAGACGATTACATTCGCGAGGCCGCTTCCGGCGTCAAGCGCTGGAACCGGGTGATCGCCAAGGCCGGCCTGCCCTTCGAGTTGAGCGTTCCGCACAAGGCCTTCCATCGCAAAATCGGCTCGCTCGCCGGTTCTTTTATCAGTCCAGACGGCGAGGTGCTGACGCGGGAACAGTGGCAGCAGCGCGAGAGTCAATGGCTGCCCAGCAGCGACGACCGCGAGTATGTCGCCAGCCTGATGGGACGGGTCGTCGAGCCGGGCAAATTCGCCAACTGGATCGCGCCCCCGGCAATCGGCATCAACCAGCAGCCGATCGATTTCGAGTACATCCGCTTCAACTAGTCGCAGACCGGGTCGACAGCGTCACCGCATTCGATTTACTATCATCGCGGTGTCGATCCGATATTGCCTGGAGCGTATTCCGGCGATGATCTGATCCCAGACTATTGCCGCTACCCGGAGGCTTATCAATGAGCGAATCAATCCTCGAAATCAGTCAGCGCGGTACGGGCGTGGCGCAGATTACGATGTCACGACCCGACGTGTTCAACGCGTTCGACGAGGCCATGATCGGCGAACTCGATGCGGCATTCGATACGCTCATTGCGGACGACTCGGTGCGCGTCGTCGTGCTCGCCGGTGCGGGCAAGCATTTCAGCGCCGGCGCCGACCTGCAGTGGATGCGGCGCGCCAGCGAAGCGTCGGTCGAATGGAACCTCGAGGACGCCCGCCGCTTCGCGTCGATGCTGGGCAAGATCGACAGCTGTCCGAAGCCGACGGTGGCGCGCATACAGGGCGCGGCGCTGGGCGGTGGCGTCGGACTGTTATGTGCCTGCGATATCGCAATCGCGGCAGACAACGCCAGTTTCGCGGTCAGCGAAGCCCGGTTCGGCATCCTGCCCGCCGTAATCGGCCCGTACCTGATCAACGCCGTGGGCCGACGCCACGCCCGCCGCCTGGCGCTGACGATGGCCCGCATCGGCGCGAGCGAAGCCCTTGCGCTCGGGCTGGTGCACCAGGTCGCGAACCTCGATGAACTGGATGCCGCAGTGGATGCGACCCTGGGCGAATTGTTGACCGGAGGCCCGCTTGCGCAAAGCGAGATCAAGGCGCTGTTCGCCCGGCTCGAGGTCGGACCGGTAACCGAGGAAGTGCGCGAACTGACGGCGCAGACCATCAGCCGGGTGCGCGGCAGCGACGAGGCGCGCGAAGGTTTTGCCGCGTTTCTCGACAAGCGTCCGGCGAACTGGGTACCCGAATGAGCGAAGCACCCGACATCAACAGCGTGTTAGTCGTCGGCGCCGGCATCATGGGCAGCGGTATCGCCCAGGTGGCGGCGCAGTCGGGCCACCCGGTGCTGCTGTTCGACAACAGGCCGGGCGCCGCGGTCGACGCCAGGGCAGCCCTGCAGGCCACCTTCGACAAGCTGGTCGCGAAAGGCAAGTTCAGCGACGATTTCGCGCGCAAGGCCCTGTCGGCGATCACCCCTGTCGAATCGCTGGAAGCGGCCGCCACGGTCGACCTCGTGGTCGAAGCCGTGATCGAGGACATCGAAATCAAGCGGGGGCTGTTCCGACAGCTCGAGGATATCGTCGGCGAGGACTGCATCCTGGCAACCAATACTTCCTCGATCTCGGTAACCGCCCTTGCCAACGGGCTGCGGTACCCCGAACGCCTGGTGGGCATGCATTTTTTCAACCCGGTGGCCCTGATGAAACTGGTCGAGGTCGTTTCCGGCCTGCAGACTTCGTCGGCGGTCGCCGAATCGATCCAGAATTTGGCAAAGAGCTGGGACAAGGTTCCGGTCCACGCCCGCTCGACCCCGGGATTTATCGTCAACCGCATCGCGCGCCCGTTTTACGCCGAAACCCTGGCGCTGCTGCAGGAACGGGCGGCGACACCGGGCCTGCTCGACGCCTGCCTGCGCGGCGCCGGCTTTCGCATGGGGCCCTGTGAACTAATGGACCTGATCGGTCACGATACCAATTTCTCGGTGACGCGCTCGGTGTACGAGGCGAACTTCTTCGACAAGCGTTATGCGCCGTCGCCGGTGCAGCAGGAGCTGGTCGACGGCGGCCTGCTGGGACGCAAGAGCGGGCGGGGCTTTTATGACTATAGCGCCGACGAAAAGCCGGGCGTGGTGGAGTATCCCGCACCTGCCGCAGCGCCCTCCTTTGACAGCCTGGCGGTGCGCGGCCGGGGGCCGATCGCGGAGCGCATCGCCCGGGCGTTGCTACAGCATGGCTTGCGCTTCGAACGTATCCACGATAGCAAATGGGTCGGGCTGCAGGTCGACAGCGCCAGGCTGCGTCTGACCGACGGACGCTGCGCCAGCGAACTGGGCCGTGACGTGGCGGTGTTCGATCTGCCGTTGACCGACGAAGCGGGTACGGTACTGGCCTGGAGCCATGCCGGACGCGCCGCGGAGCAATGGGTTGCCGGCGCTCCCGACTGGCTGGCGCTGATCGGTTTCGTGCCGCAGCGCATCGCCGATACCCCGGGGCTGGTGGTCGCGCGTACCATCGCAATGCTGATCAACGAGGCGGCGGATGCCGTGCAGCAGGGCGTTTGCAGCGAAACCGGGGCCAATGACGCGATGAAGCTCGGTGTAAACTACCCCGCCGGGCCGTTCGAGTGGCTGGCACAATGGCACTCTTCCGCCGTCGTTGCCTTGCTGGATCGACTGGACGATTTTTACCGGGGCGAACGTTATCGTGTCAGCCCGTGGCTGCGACATCACGCGTGGCGAAAGTCGTCGGGCCCGGCGGGCGCCTGAAACGCATGAAGTTCGACGAGTTCAAAGCCGGGCAGATTATCGACGCGGGTCCCTACCGGGTCAGCGCCGAGGAAATCATCGAATTTGCGCGGCAGTACGATCCACAGTGGTTCCATACCGATCCACGCGCGGCCGCGCAGGGGCGCTTCGATGGCCTGATTGCGAGCGGCTGGCATACCTGCGGCATCGCGATGCGCCTGATTGTCGATGCGGTGTTAACCGGATCGGAATCCTTCGCCTCTCCCGGTCTGGAATACGTGAAATGGCCGACACCGGTGCGCCCCGGCGATCGCCTGTCGCTGCGCGCCACGGTGCTGGAAACGCGCCGCGCGTCGAAATCCCCGGAGCTCGGCATACTGCGCTGGCGCTGGCACCTGCTAAACCAGGACGAGGTCGAGGTGCTCGAACTCGAGGCAACCAGTTTTTTTGATCTTTCAGCAGAGCAATCATCATGAACCAGGCTTATATTTGCGACGCGATACGAACGCCGATCGGCCGCTATGGCGGCGCCCTGTCGCTGCTGCGCACCGACGACCTCGGCGCGCTGCCGATCAAGGCGCTGATGGCGCGCAATCCCGATGTCGACTGGCAGGCCGTCAGCGATGTGATTTACGGCTGCGCCAACCAGGCCGGCGAGGATAATCGCAACGTCGCCCGCATGTCGGCACTGCTCGCGGGACTACCGCAGGAAGTGCCGGCAAGCACGGTCAACCGCCTCTGCGGCTCGGGCATGGACGCGGTCGGCAGCGCGGCACGGGCCATCAAGAGCGGCGAAGCCCAGTTGATGATTGCCGGCGGCGTGGAGAGCATGAGCCGCGCGCCGTTCGTGATGCCGAAGGCCGAGGCGGCTTTCAGCCGTGATAACGCGATTTACGACACCACCCTGGGCTGGCGTTTCATCAATCCTTTGATGCAGCAACGGTACGGCACGGATTCGATGCCGGAGACCGCGGAAAACGTCGCCTCCGATTATCATATCGAGCGCGAAGCGCAGGACCGCATGGCGCTGCGCTCGCAGCAAAACGCCGCAAGCGCAATCGAGTCCGGCTTCTTCGTCCAGGAAATTACCCCGGTTAGAGTACCGCAACGCAAGGGTGATCCGACAATTGTCGACCTCGACGAACACCCGCGCGCAACCACGCTGAAAAAGCTGGCGAGCCTGCGCCCCATCGTGCGCGCAGACGGCAGCGTCACCGCGGGCAACGCTTCCGGCATCAACGACGGTGCCTGCGCCCTGCTGCTGGCCGACGAGCCAGGTGCCGCCAGGCACGGCCTGACTCCCCGCGCCCGCGTGCTCGGCATGGCGACTGCGGGGCTGGCGCCACGAATCATGGGCATGGGCCCGGCACCGGCCTCGCGCAAGGTGCTCGAACAGACCGGGCTGACGCTCGAGCAAATGGACGTCATCGAATTGAACGAGGCTTTTGCCGCCCAGGGCCTGGCGGTACTGCGCGATCTTGGTCTGGCCGATGACGACGAACGCGTCAATCCCAACGGTGGTGCGATCGCGCTCGGCCATCCGCTCGGTGCCAGCGGCGCGCGGCTGGTGACTACCGCAGTCAACCAGCTGCATCACGGCGGTGGACGTTACGCCCTGTGCACCATGTGTATCGGCGTCGGCCAGGGTATCGCTGTCGTCATCGAACGAGTTTGACTTCTCGCAGCATGCCAGCCTTTTCTGCCCTGATGTTTCCTGCTCAACGAAGCAACCTGGCGGCTGGCATGACCAACCATTCCCGCTCATGAACGAAACCAACTGGGCTCGGGTCTGGGTAGCCTTCCTGGCGGGCTGCATCGGCGCGTTCCAGATCGGCAAGACCTTCGCGTCGCTGACGCTGATTATCGAGGAGCTTGGCCTGAGCCTGATCCAGGCCGGATTGATACTTTCCCTGTTCAGCCTGATCGCGGCCTTCGCCGGCGCCGCCTTCGGCTTACTGTCGGACCGCATCGGGCATTTACGCACCGCGCTCACCGGGCTGAGCGTGTCGGCCGGCGGCGCGTTTCTCGGCGCTACCGCCGCCGGCGTGGAGGTGTTGCTGGTGTCGCGCCTGATCGAGGGTTTCGGGTTTATCCTGGCGATCGTGGCCCTGCCCTCGCTAATCAGCGGCTCGGCCAGCGACCGCAACCGGCCGCTGGCAATGGGCCTGTGGGGCGCGTTCATGCCGGCGGGAATCGGCGCCTCGATGGTGCTAACCCCGGTGCTGCTGGAGTGGCACGGCTGGCGCGGCCTGTGGAACGATATCGGGCTCGTCATCCTGCTCTGGGGCCTGGTCCTGTATATCACGTTCCGGAGCGCCGATGACAAAACCGGCATTCGGCTCAGCACCTCCGAATTTATCGCCAGCGTAATGCGCCTGGGGCCGTTGCTGGTGGTCGCGGGTTTCGTTTGTTACTCCAGCCTGTACCAGTCGCTAACCGCTTTCCTGCCGACCATACTGGCTACCGAGTACGGCGTGACGCTCGCCCGTTCAGCCCATCTCGGCGCACTGGTCGTGGTCGCCAACGTGGTCGGCAACCTGGCCGCCGGCTGGCTAATCGGTCGCGGTTTCATCCCGTGGAAGCTCTTGACTCTATCGTTCCTGGCGATGGGAATCTGTGCCACGCTGGTATTTTCCGGTTTCAGCGAACCGCTCGTAAAAACCCTCGCAGGTATTCTGTTCTCCGCGTTTGGCGGCATTTTCCCGGGCACCGCCTTTGTGCTGGCGGCGCGCTACTCGGTGAAGCCCTCGCACATGGCGCTGATGGCCGGATTCATGTTACAGGGCGCCGGCATCGGACAGACTATCGGGCCGCTGATGGTAAGTTCGGTGGTCGAGTTTTCCGGCAACTGGGATTTCGCCAACCTGGTCGTCGTCGGTATGGCCGGGATCGGCCTGACCTGCGCCCTGCTGCTGCGTAAGCGCACCTGACCGAATCAGAGCGACGCTACCCGCGCCGCGAAAGCGCGCGCTTGCCGCGGCGCGTCTCCGAGCTGCCTCTCCGGGACCATGATCGTGCGCCAGTCGATATCGGGGAAACGTTGCGCGGCTATTTCCGTCACCAAGCAATCCTGCTCGATTGCCGCGGCACACATTTTCTTGACCTCGGCCTTGGCTTCGGGCCGCGGCATGATACCGGCCAAGCGGAAACTGATCGCCTCGGCATAGACCAGGCCGTGATCGCCTTCGAGTCGCACAAGCATCGCGACGGCATCGGGTTGAAGCGTCTCGGCCAGCGTGGTCGCCAACTGCAACCCCCTCGCGGTCGCCATGCAAACCTGCGGCAGCGCATGCCATTCCAGCGCCCAGGCCACGCCGTCTCGCTGCTGCCGATGCAGCACGGCCTCGGTCATCAGGGCTTGCTGCGCGGCACTGACCTGGAACAGGCTGATCAGCGTTTCGGCATCCACCGGATTATTCTTATGCGGCATGGTCGAGGAGCCCCCGCCCGCGGTCGGTGTTATCTCGCCCACTTCCGGTCGCGTTGCCTCGATGTAGTCCTGCGCCATGCGCGCCAGGCTTCCATTGATACGCGTGCAGCACGCGCTGAACTCGGCGAGCCCCGTGCGATCGTTGTGCCACTGAAATTCGCTATCCTCTAGCCCGAGCTCGACGGCCAGCGCCGTACGCAGCTCGGCCGAGCGATCTCCAAGCGCGGTCGAATTGCCCGCAGCACCTGCAAGGCTAACGCGCAACAGGCGCGGCTTGAGCTGATCCAGCGCTTCGAGCAGACCCAGTAGCGGTACGCCCCAGCCCGCGATTACGGCACCGAAACTGGTCGGCGTCGCCAGCCGGGTACGCGTGCGCGCGGCGAGCGGTAACTCGGCATGGGATTCGGCCTGCGAAGCAAGCAGCTGCAGCAACCGCCTTATCCGGTTTTCGATGATTCGACAAATCCCGCCAAGACGCAGCGCCAGCCCGGTATCCATGATGTCCTGCGTGGTCGCACCGAAGTGCACATAGGCACCATGTTCGTCGCCAAGCGCCGCCCGCAGCATTGTGACCAGCGCCGGTATCGGAATGCCGTCGCGGCCGGTGCCGGCGGCGAGGCTCGCCGGCTCGATGTCAATCTCGGCACAAACTCGATCGATCGCCGCGGCGCTCTCCGCCGGGATAATACCGAGTTCGCCCTGGCACTGCGCGAGCGCGGCTTCGACCCGCAGCCACGCACTGATTTCGGCCGTATCGCAGAGCTGTCCTCCGACCTCGACGTCGAACAGCAGTTCGCGATAAATCTCGGAGTCGAAAGGGGATACGGCCATCGCGATCAGATATCGAAGAACACGGTTTCGCGCTCGCCCTGCAGGTGAATGTCGAAACGGAAGGCACCTTCAGCGTCGGGTTGCGCCAGCAGCGTATCGACGCGGGCGCGCGGTTCGATCGACGCAAGCACCGGGTCTTCGGCGTTGGCGTCGCTCTCGTCGGCAAAATAAATGCGCGTCTGCAGCCCGACGTTAATGCCACGCGCGACGATCCAGCAGTTGATGTGCGGCGCCTGCAGGCGGCCGTCGGGGTAAGGCACCCTGCCCGGACGGATCGTATCGATACGAAATTCACCGCTATCGAAAGCGCTCGCGACGCGTCCCCAGCCGCCGAAATTCGGATCGGCGACGCCGCGGGTTTCGACCGGTGACGGATAGAGCCCGCCGGCATCGGCCTGCCAGAGCTCGATCACCGCGTCCAGCACCGGCGCCTCGTCGCCGTCGAATATGCGGCCCGTGACGCTGACGCGCTCACCGCGCGTGTCGGCATTGATTAACCGGCTGCCCGGATCCTCGGCGTAAACGCCGGCGATACCGCTCCAGTTCGGCAGGCAGCCGATATGCACGTAGGGCCCCGCGGTTTGCGATGGCGATTCGTGCCGGGTGTCGTCGTCCGCCATTACAAACCCTCCGGCCGGTTTTCGAAATAAGTCTGCGCGCGTCCGCGCAGCGTCAGGTCGAAACGCCAGGCGAGCATGTCCATCGGCAGCGCCGCATCCATGTCGAGCCGCGCGATCAGCGTGTCGACCGCGTCCTCGCGCGGGATTGCGTTGACGATCGGGCACAGCGGGATCAGCGGGTCGCCCTCGAAATACATTTGCGTGATCAGGCGCTGCGCGAAGGCCTCGCCGAACAGCGAAAAGTGAATATGCGCCGGGCGCCAGGAATTGGGTCCGTTCGGCCACGGATAGGGCGCGGGCTGGATACTCAGGAAACGATAATAACCGTCGGCGTCGGTCAGGCAGCGGCCGCAACCGCCGAAATTAGGATCCAGCGGCGCGATGTAGGTTTCGTTCGGGTGACGGTAACGGCCAGCGGCGTTAGCCTGCCACACTTCGATCAGCGCGTTCGGCACGGCACGACCCGACTGGTCGCGTAAATGCCCGTGCACGAGTATGCGCGGACCGAGCGCGCTGTGCCCGTCGGCGGCGTAGTTGTGGATCAGGTCGTCATCGCGCGGACCGATGATATCGTGGCCGAATACCGGACCGCTCTCCTCCGACAGCGTCGTCGGCAGGACTAACAAGGGCTGGCGCGGTGAACGCAGTCGGCTAGACTTGTAATCCGGCGCCAGCGCCGGTGGATGCCAGGCGCGGTCACGCGGCAGGTAACCGCGGGACTGCTCCGAGCTCACAGCTCGACTCCCATTTCGCGATAGGTTGCGCGCGCGACCTCGATGGCGCGATTCGCCTTCGGCACGCCGGCATATACCGCCACGTGCAGCAGCGCCTCCATGACGTCGTCCGGGCTCGCACCGGTGTTGGCGGTGGCGCGGATATGCATCGGGATTTCGTCGAAATTCCCGCCCGCGGCGAGCAGTGCGATGGTCAGCATCGAGCGTTCCCGCAGCGGCAGGTTGTCGCGCGCCCACAGGTTGCCCCAGGCGGCCTCGGTAATTAGCGCCTGGAAGGGTTCGTCGAAAGCGCTCGTCGCAGCTTCGGCGGCATCGACGTGGGCATCTCCCAACACCTTGCGGCGAATCTTCATACCCTCTTCGTAACGGTCAGGCATAGCCCTGCTCGAGGATGAAGTCGTTGAGAATACGGGCGTAGGTCGCTGGTTGTTCGACGCAGGGCAGATGACCGGCGTTGTCGATCAACTCGAAGCGCGAGCCCGGGATCAGGTCGGCGGTTGCGCGCACCAGGTCAGGTGGCGCCGAACCGTCTTCGCTGCCGGCGATCGCCAGCGTCGGCAGGCTCAGGCCGGCGGTGCTCTCGGTAAAATCGTTGACCGCAATCGCCGCGCTGCAGCCGATGTAGCCGTCGAGCGGGGTACGCGTCAGCATGTTGCGCCAGGCCGTGAGCTCGTGCTCGCGCTGCCGGCGATAGTCCGCGGAAAACCAGCGCTCCATTACGCTATCGGCCAACGCCTCGATGCCGCCAGCACGCGCGGCGTCGATTCTTTCCCGCCACATGGCTTCGGTGCCGATACGGGCCGCGGTGTTGGAGATCACCATCGCGCGCAGCAGCTGCGGGTGGCTCGCCGCGAGCCCCTGCGCGATGATGCCGCCGATGGACAGCCCGACAAACAGGCAATCCCGGATTTCGAGCGCTTCGAGTAACCGCGCCGTATCCTGGACCAGGTCGTCCATGCGGTAATCGCCGCCCGGGCAGCTCGACAATCCGTGCCCGCGCTTGTCGAAACGCAGAATTTTCAGGCCGGCCGGGAGGTAAGGCAGTATCTGGTCCCATAGTCGAAAATCGGTCCCAAGCGAATTGGCGAATACGATCGGCGCACCGTCGGGATCCCCTTCCAGCCGATAATGCAGGGTGACGTCCCCAAGTTGTATCATGTCCATCCCGTTCTCCTCTAGTACGGCAGCCCGATGTAATTCTCCGCCAGCGACGTCTGCGCCGCAACCGAGGCTTCGAGGTACTCGATGTCCGCCTGCTGCATGCGCTGGTCGAACGACGATTGCTGCGGAAAATGGTGTAATAGCCGGGTCATGCTCCAGCTGAAGCGTTCCGCCTTCCACACCCGCGACAGGGCCCTGGCCGAATAGTTGTCGATGCCCTGCTCGTCGTTATCCTGGTAATACTGCCGCAACGCCTGCCACAGGTAGAACACGTCCGAGGCCGCCAGGTTGAGCCCCTTGGCACCGGTGGGCGGCACGATATGCGCGGCATCCCCGCACAGGAACAGCCGGCCCCAGCGCATCGGCTCGGCAACGAAGGAGCGCAGCGGCGCAATCGATTTCTCGATCGACTCGCCGGTGACGATAGAATCCGCAGCGTCGTGCGGGATGCGGCGTTTCAACTCGTCCCAGAAGGCATCGTCCGACCACTGCTCGACCGAATCTTGGAGCGGAACCTGCAGGTAGTAGCGGCTCAGGTTGGGGTTACGCATCGAGCATAACGCAAAACCACGCTCGTGGCTGGCGTAGATCAGCTCGTCGCTGACCGGCGGCGTTTGCGACAGCACCCCGAGCCAGCCGAACGGATAAACCCGCTCGAACTCGCGCAGCAGGCTGGCGGGAATGGTTTTGCGGCTAACGCCATGAAACCCGTCGCAGCCGGCGATGAAATCGCAGTCGATGCGCTGCTCGCGGCCGCCGTGAATAAAACTGACATAAGGTGCGTTGGTATCGGCGTCATGGATCTGAACCTGCTCGACTTCGTGCAACAGGATTGCATCCATGGCGTCCCGCGCCTGGTAAAGATCGAGCGTCAGTTCGGTCTGGCCATAAACCATCACCGAACCCGCCGTAAGCCGCTCGAAATCGATGCGAAATCCGCGATTCGCGGTCGCGAGGTAGATACCTTCGTGCACCAGCCCTTCGCGATCCATGCGTTCGCCGACCCCCGCCTCGCGCAACAGGTCGATAGTCCCTGTTTCCAGCACGCCGGCCCGGATGCGCGCCAGCACGTAGTCACGACTCTGGCGCTCCAGCAGCAGGGTTTCGATCCCCTGCCGGTGCAGTAGCTGGCTGAGCAGTAACCCCGCCGGGCCGCCGCCGATAATCACCACCTGGGTGCGCATTGCAGACTTGTTCCCGTTCACGCCGCCAATTTCGCAAATTGGCGGGTTTTGTCAATCAAAAATATCGGCAGCCGCCAACCTGACCCCGGTCAAATCGCAAATCGAATCAATATGTTAAAATTAATAATTAGGCTTGCAAATCGGACCGGTTACCATCGGGAGGCATCAATGCACGCGATCTCCATCATCAAAAGCGAACATAAAAACCTTGGTGCAATTCTTTACAGCCTCGAAAAGCTGATCGAGGAAATCGATAACGGCAAGGATCCCGACTTCGGCGTCTTCCACGGGCTGTTTACCTACATCGACCGATTTCTCGATCGTTTCCATCACCCCAAGGAAAATCACTACCTGTTCCCGAAACTGCTGGCGCGCTCACCCGAGAGCGAAAGCATTATTCGCGAGCTCGGTCAGCAGCATACCGAGGGCGAGATCCTGTTCGTCGAAATGCTGAAGGCGCTGTCAGCATACGAATTTAGTGGCGCGGCCGAGTACCCCCATTTTCGCGACGTTGTCCTCAGGTACACCGAGTTCGAGCGCCGCCACGCTCAACTGGAAGAAGACGAAATCTTGCCGCGCGCCCGGGAGGCGCTCGAAGCGGCGGACTGGGAAGAAATCGATGCCGCCTTCGCGGAGAACGATGATCCGATATTCGGTAAAAAGTGGAATAATGAGTTTTCGGACCTGCTGGACCAGTTGATCAATCGTTTGCCTGCACCGCTGGGTCTCGGCGACATCTGGAAATAAAACACTTCTCGCAAACCGCGAGCTGCCCGAGTCCAGCTGTTTTGATAAGCATCGGGGGCGGTAAGAAGGTTGAATTGACTTCGATATTTTAGTCAGTAGTGTGATCATATTACTGACTAAGCGTCATGCCCGATATCGTTAAATGACCGTAGAACAAACAGGATCAACAGGATGACAGGCCTGCCGGTAATCATCGCCGGTGGCGGTATCGGCGGGCTGGCCGCGGCGCTCGGGCTCGCTCGCAAGGGCGTTTCCTGCATCGTGCTCGAGCGCTCCGCCGAACTCGGTGAAATCGGTGCCGGCATCCAGATCGGGCCCAATGCGTTTCACTGTTTCGACTACCTGGGCGTTGGCGACGAGGCCCGCGCCAGGGCGGTCTATATCGACAGCCTGCGGCTCATGGACGGCTTGAGTGGCGAACCGATTGCCGCCATCCCGCTGGACGAAAACTTTCGCGAACGCTTCCGGAATCCTTACGCGGTGGTGCATCGCGCGGACCTGCATGGCGTTCTGCTCGACGCCTGTCGCGCGAACGACCTGCTGGAATTGCGCACTTGCCACGCCGTCGACAGCTACCAACAGGATGCCGCTGCGGTGCGGGTATTCTGCAAGGACCGGGAACCGCTGGATGGTCGCGCGCTGATCGGGGCGGACGGTCTACGCTCTACGATTCGCCAGCAGCTGGTAGGAGACGGCGAACCTCGGGTTTCGGGACATACCACCTACCGCTCGGTGATCCCGACTGAGCAAATGCCCGAGGATTTGCGCTGGAATGCGGCCACGCTGTGGGCCGGGCCGAAATGCCATATCGTGCACTACCCTCTGAAGGGCTGGCAATTATTCAACCTGGTGGTGACCTACCACAACGACGTCGAGGAAGCCGTCGCCGGCAAACCGGTGAGCAAGGACGAGGTGCGCCAGGGCTTCGAACATATCGCGCCGCGTGCGCGCCAGATTATCGAGCATGGTGAAGACTGGAAACTCTGGGTATTGTGCGACCGGGATCCGATTCTCGAATGGGTCGATGGACGTGTCGCGCTGCTCGGTGACGCCGCACATCCGATGCTGCAATATTTTGCCCAGGGCGCCTGCATGGCGATGGAAGACGCGATCTGCCTGAGTCACATGTTCGAACGCCACGGCGACGATATCGAGACCACGCTGGAGCAGTACATGCGACAGCGGCGCGTGCGCACCGCGCGCGTGCAGCTCGATTCGCGCCTGATCGGCGAGTACATTTATCACGCCGACGGCGCCACCGCCGAGGTCCGCAACCACATCATGTCGAACCTGACGCCGGAGCAGTGGTTCGACAAGCTCGGCTGGCTCTACGGCGGCACCGGGCTCGATGTCTGAATCATTTGCGAGGTAACCATGTCATTAACCGAAAAACCCTCCGATACGCCCGAGCGGCTCGCGTTTTACGAAAAGATCGACCAGCAAGCCTATACCCCGCTGTGGGCCGTGTTTTCGGACATCATTACGCCGCAGCCGAAAAGCGACTGCCGGCCGCACCTGTGGCGGTTCGAGCAGGCGCGCGAATGGCTGCTCGAAGCCGGAGAGTTGATCACCGCTAAGGAAGCCGAGCGCCGCGTCCTGATCCTCGAAAATCCGGGCCTGCGCGGTGACTCCAGGATCACGACCTCGCTGTACGCCGGCCTGCAGCTGGTGCTGCCCGGCGAAGTGGCGCCCGCGCATCGTCACAGCCAGTCGGCGCTGCGCTTCGTGCTCGACGGCGCCGGCGCGCATACCAGCGTCAACGGTGAGCGCACCCTCATGGAATACGGTGATTTCGTGATTACCCCACCCTGGGCCTGGCACGACCACGGTAACGACAGCGACCAGCCGATGATCTGGATGGACGGCCTCGATATCCCGGTCGCAAGCTTCTTCGACGCGTCCTTCGCCGAGCGCTACGGCGAGGTCGAACATCCGGTATCGCGGCAAACCGGCGATAGCCTGGCGCGCTATGGCGCCAACATGCTGCCGGTCGATTTCGAGCAACGGGAACTGGCCTCGCCGATCTTCAATTACCCTTACGCGCGCTCGCGCGAGGCGCTCGAAAAGATGCAACGCCAGCAGGAGTGGGACCCCTGCCACGGCCTGAAAATGCGCTACGTCAACCCGGTGGACGGTGGTTTCGCGATGCCCACGATTTCGCCGTTCCTGCAACTGCTACCGCAGGGATTCAAAACCGCGGCTTACCGCAGCACCGACGCCACCGTATTCGTCGCCACCGAGGGCAGCGGCCGCAGCACCATCGACGGTCAGGAATTTACCTGGGGGCCGCGCGATATCTTCGTCGCGCCGAGCTGGAAATGGATTGTCCACCAGGCTGACGACGAGGCGGTGCTGTTCAGCTACTCCGACCGGGTGGCGCAACAGAAACTGGGGTTCTGGCGCGAGCAACGCGACCCGGACTGACACCAATGCAATGGAGAAAACCATGACCGAGTATGTCATCGATCCACCCGCCACCCCGTCGGTGGCGGTAGCCGATTCCGACGCCCGCTTTCCGGTGCGCCGGATATTTTGCGTCGGGCGCAACTACGCCGCGCACGCGCGTGAAATGGGCAAGGACCCGGATCGCGAACCGCCGTTCTTTTTCAGCAAACCGGCCGACGCCGTGGTCGATGACAACGCGACGCTCGCCTACCCTCCGCAAACCGAAAATCTGCACTACGAGGCCGAAATGGTGGTCGCGATTGGCCGCGGCGGGGTCGACATCCCCGAGGCGCAAGCGCTGGATCACGTCTGGGGTTACGCCATCGGCAACGAGTTGACGCGGCGCGACCTGCAGCTCGCGGCGCGCGACATGGGCCGTCCCTGGGACTGGGGCAAGGGTTTCGATCACTCGGCCGTGTGCGGCCCGCTGCACCCGGTGTCACGCGTCGGCCACCTGCGACAGGGTTCGATCCGGCTCAGCGTCAATGGCGACGTGAAACAGGATGCCGACCTGCAAGATATGATCTGGGGTATTCCGGAGCAGATCTCGATCGTGTCGCGCAGCATGGAACTCAAGCCAGGTGACCTGATATATAGCGGCACCCCGGCCGGGGTCGGGCCGCTGCTGCCCGGCGACGTTTGCGTGGTCGAGATCGAAGGACTCGGAAAGCTCACGACGACGATCGGGGGCGGCCGCTGAACCGGCCATCAACCGCGGCAAAAGCGATTACGCGAAGACAGTTTTGCTCGAGAGCATGCCGAGCCACCTGCTGCGGCGCTGCCACCAGATCGGGGATGCCGTCTTTCTCGAAGCCTGCGCCGCATCGACTCTTTGAAAAGAGTTTCTAACTTCTGGAAACCGGACCACTCAGATCGAAAACATCGCTTCCAGGTCATGCTGCGAATAGGCCTTGAAGGCCAGCATGGTATCTGTTTTCTTGATGCCATGAATCGTGCCCAGCCGGTTGGTGACCAGCTCGGCGACATCGTCGTTAGTTTTGGTGCGCACGATCGCAACCAGGTCGTAGTTGCCGGTCACCGAGTAGACCTCCGATATCTCCGGTATTTCCGCCAGTTGCTCCGCTATTTGGGTTATCTTGTTTTTTTTGACATTGAAAAGAATGATAAATGTGACCACTGGCCTGTCCTCCACGGATTTTTACTGGCGCTATTATAAGTGTATCGAACGTTCAAACGGTAACATCGACGGTTTTTTCGACCGATAGCATCTCCCTCACCTCGTCCGGCACCTTCCGCGCAACCAGTTTTTCGGGCCGCTCGGGATCGGAATAGCCCCAGACCCTGACCTCTCTGCCGCTGGCTACCGGTCGCGGATCGTCACCCTTGCTGAACTCGTGCGCCACGACGAACGAAGTATTGCCAAACTTTTGTACGCGCGTGGTCAGCAGCGTCACGTCACCGAAGTACAGCGGTTTTTCGAATTCCATGTTACTGGCTACCAGCGGGCAACCGCGAAACAGCGGATCGCTATGCGTATTGCCGATCAGGTCGAAGCCCGCCGCCTGCAGCAGCGCGTGGGTCCCGCTATCCATCCAGATATAGTAATTGGGATTGAATATGATGCCGGCGGGATCACAATGCGCCCATTCGACCCGGAATCGCTGCGTTGCCGTGAACATTATTTGAACCTCAGGGTCATCTGAAAAAAATCCGGCTTCAATCGATCAGTTCGAGCGCCTGGCGCGCCAGCACCGGCGCCAGCGCGCCATAGTCGTAAGCCTTGCTGCTGGAGGCATTACCGTCGACCGCGCGCTTGAGCACGCCCTGCAGAATTGCGGCGAAGCGGAAAAAGCCGAACACCAGGTAAAAATTCCAGTCGGGGATAGCGGCGAGGCCGCGTCGTTCGCAATACTCGGCGACGTAATCCTGCTCGCTCGGGATCCCGAGCGCTAGCCGGTCGCTGTCGCCGAGCCCCGGGACGACGCAATCCCTGTCCATACGCCATTGCATGCACTGGTAGGCGAGATCCGCGTAGGGGTGCCCCAGCGTCGATAGCTCCCAGTCGAGTAGCGCCCTGGCGCGAGGCCGGGTTGCGTCGAAGACGATGTTATCGATACGAAAGTCGCCGTGGATCAGGCTCACCATTCCATCGTCTTGCGGCAGATTCTGCGGCAGCCACTCGATCAGCCGGTCCATCGCCGGGATCGGTTCGATCTCGGAGGCGCGATACTGTCGGCTCCAGCGGCTGACCTGGCGTTCGAAATAGCTGCCGGGCCGGCCGAAATCGCCGAGCCCGACGGCCTCGACGTCGACATCGTGCAGCGCCGCCAGCACGCGATTCATCTCGCTATAGATCTCGCCGCGCTCGGCCTTGTCGAGCTCGGGCAGGCAGGGATCCCAGAATATCCGTCCGGGCTCGTAGCTCATCAGGTAGAACATGCTGCCGATGATGCCGCGGTCTTCGCACAGGTGCAGCGCTCGTGCCACCGGCACCTCGCTGTCCCGCAGGGCGTGAATCACGCGGAACTCGCGGTCGACCGCATGCGCCGACTTGAGCAATTCTCCGGGCGGCTGCCGACGCAGCACGTATTGACCCGAAGTCGCGGTCAGCAGGTAGGTCGGGTTAGACTGGCCATCGCTGAACTTCTCCAGCTGCTGTACCCGGCCGACCTGCGGCAGGTGCAAGGACAGGTAAGGTTGCAGCGCAGCCAGGTCGAGCTGATCTTCGAGCATCGCGCGCTAGTCCCCGTAGCGCTCGATAATTTGCTTGCCCAGCGCCATGCGGTGCACCTGGTCCGGGCCGTCCGCCTGGCGACACCAGCGCGCGTAGTTGAAGGCCTCGGCAAGGAAATAATCCCGGCTCAAACCGCCGGCGCCGTGCATCTGCATACAGCGATCGACGATGTTTTGCACCGTCAATGGCACGCTGATCTTGCAGGCCGCGATCATATCCCGCGCCGCCTGGGCACCAACCTGGTCCATGCGATGACAGGTCTGCTGAATCAGCAGGCGCGCCATCTCGATTTCGGCAAAGCTTTGCGCGATATCCTCGCGTACCGACTGGTGCTGGCCGAGTTTGCGTCCGAAGGTGCTGCGGCGCTGTACCCGCTGACAGGTTATTTCCAGCGCGCGCTGAGCGGCACCGACCAGGCGCATGCAGTGATGCATGCGGCCGGGGCCGAGCCGTCCCTGGGCGATTTCGAAGCCGCGCCCGGCGCCCAGCAAGACGTTTTCAGCGGGCACCCTGACCTGGTTGAAATGAATTTCGGCGTGCCCGATCGGCGCATCGTCGTAGCCGAGCGTGGTCAAGGCACGCACCACCTCGACACCAGGCGCGTCCCGCGGCACCAGCACCTGGGTTTGCTGTCGATGTCGATCCGGATTCGCGGGATCGGATTTGCCCATAACGATGATGATACGGGTTCGCTGATTCATCGCCCCGGTGATAAACCACTTGCGGCCGTCTAGCAGCCATTCGTCGCCTTCCAACGTCATGCTCAGTTCGATATTGGTGGCGTCACTAGACGCTACCTGCGGTTCGGTCATCGCGTAACTCGAACGAATCTCTCCGGCAAGCAGCGGCTCGAGCCATTGTTGCTGCTGTTCAGGCGTTGCATATTTCATCAGCACTTCCATGTTGCCGGTATCCGGGGCACTACAGTTGAACACCTCGGCCGACCAAAGCACCCGGCCCATGGTTTCCGCCAGCGGGTAGTAGTCGAGATTGCTGAGACCACCGTGCGCACTGAACTCCCCGTGCGACTCCGGCACGAACAGGTTCCACAGGCCTTCGTCCCTGGCCTTTTGCTTGAGCTCTTCCATCAGCGGCAACGGCGCGAATCGATCGGCGGCCGCTTCCAGCTGCGCGGCGTAGGCGGCCTCGTTGGGATAGACATGCCGCTCCATGAAGGCTGCCAGCTGTTGCTGGAGTCGGCTGGACTTATCGGAGTATTCGAACAACATGAAACACGTCGACCGCAAGTTAATCGTGGATTGAATTATAAGCGGGAAACCACGCTATAAATACCCCGCGTCGATCGCTTTTGCTAGAGCGCGCGACTACCCTTGAGACGTTCGACATGCACGATCAACGTGTCTACGGTTTCCTTGAGCAAATCGAGCTCATCGATATCCAGGTCTTCGAGCTGCTCGAGATTGTATTCGATGGTTTCGATTATCCTCTTGTGCGGGCGCAGCATCGGGCGCATGAAATAGGCGGTCACCGTGGCGACGATAGCGCCGAAAAACAGCACCGACCCGAGCACGATCCAGACGCCGCCTAGCAACTGCGCCGCGCTCGAAATCGGCGCGTCGGCGATACCTGCGGTAGAAAAGGCCGCAATCCCCCAGTAGAGCGCGTTGCCGTAGGACTGGATCGAACTACCCTCGACCCCGCTCTCCGCGAGATAGATCGAGGCAGAAAAACCGAGCCATAGCAGGATTAGCAAGACCACCATTTTGTTGAACGGCGTATGAATAGAGACGTCTTTGAGAAATCTCCTGAATCGCGCAGGGCGCGTGGCTTTTCTCATTTTTACCCTCAGATCCGATGGACGGGAGTCCTACAGTGCCTCGGCCCCCCGCCTTGATGACTGGCTCGTAACTCGCTAAAACGAAATATCGTCCTCTATTGCGGCAATTCCCGCCAGGGCGCAGGCATCGTCTGCCTCGCCGTTGGGTGCACCGGATACGCCGATCGCGCCCACCAGCGAACCGCCGGCATCGATCAGCACGCCACCGCCCAGCATCAACGCGCCAGCAACGTGTCTCACACCGGACTGCTGTTGTCCCGACTGGGTGGGTGCCACCAGGTCTGAGGTATTGGTGCGAAAACTGGTCGCGGTCCAGGCCTTGCGGCGGGCCGTTTCGGGGGTATGCGCCCCGGCAAAGCGGTCGCGCAGCATGGCCTGCATGTTACCCATGCGATCGACCACCGCCACGGTTACCTGGTAGCCATTTTTACGGCAATGCGTCATCGCCGCGTTCACCGCCTTGAGCGCGGTTTCGGGAGTCAGTGATTTGGTGGTAAATAGCGCGTGCTCGTCCGCCTGTGCCAG
>JAACFA010000305.1 GCA_009937625.1 Gammaproteobacteria bacterium
AGCAGATTAGGACAGTAGCTCAATTGGCAGAGCAGCGGTCTCCAAAACCGCAGGTTGGGGGTTCGATTCCCTCCTGTCCTGCCATTATTGTGAAAATTCGAGGTATTTAGTGGTCACCAAGACCGAACAGCCATCGTCAGCGATCGATACGTTTAAATTAATGACTGCCTTACTGGTGTTAATTGCCGGTGTGGTTGGCTTTTATTACTTCGAGGAAGAATCCCAGCTGTTGCGGGTTCTGGGCATGCTGGCAGTGGCGGTGGTAGCGTTTTTGATCGCGGCAACCTCCGAACCCGGTCGCCGTGGCCTCGGTTTCGTCAAGGATGCCCGGGTCGAGGTGCGCAAGGTCGTCTGGCCGACCCGCCAGGAAACGCTACAGACCACGATAGCGGTTCTTTTCATGGTTATTCTGGTCGCAATCATGTTGTGGCTATTCGATATGTTCCTTGGATGGAGCATTAGCAAGATACTGGCTTAGAAGATGGCTGATCCAAAAGACGAAATTGAAGTTCGGGTAGCGGAGCAATCGGTGGCAGCGGCGCCCGTCGCCGAGGAGTCCGCTGTTGAAGCGCCTGCGGCTGAAGAAGCCGCGGTGGAAGCTGCCGCAGAGACGCCTGAAGCGGAACCATCCCCCGCGGCAGAAGAAGCCGTGGTGGAGGCTGCCGCAGAGAAGCCTGAAGCGGAACCATCTCCCGCGACAGAAGAAGCCGAAACCGAAGCGCCCGAAAAGCAGAAGAATCCGAAACAGCGCTGGTACGTGGTACACGCCTACTCGGGATTCGAGTCCTACGTGAAGAAGGTGCTTGAGAGCCGAATTGCGACATCACCGCACAAGAAAAAGTTCGGTGACATCATGGTGCCGACCGAGGAAGTGGTCGAAATGCGCGAAGGCAGCCGCCGCAAGAGCGAACGCAAGTTCTTCCCGGGGTACGTGCTGGTGCAGATGGAGATGGATAACGATACCTGGCATATGGTCAAGGAAGTGCCGAAGGTACTGGGATTTATTGGCGGGACCAGCGACAAGCCCGCGCCGATAACGGAAGCGGAAGCCGATGCGATCCTGAATCGCGTCGAGGAAGGCGTCGATCGCCCGCGTCCGAAGGTATTGTTCGAGGTTGGCGAAGTGGTGCGTGTCAACGACGGGCCGTTCAACGATTTCAACGGCGTGGTCGAAGAGGTGAACTACGAAAAAAGCAAAATGCTTGTTTCGGTTCAGATTTTTGGTCGTTCTACACCGGTCGAACTGGCGTTCGGCCAGGTCGAGAAAGGCTGATATAGGTTTCCGAGTAGTCGGAACATTTTTTAATTGGGGCCTGGCCCCGGTTGTACGACAGGTAGTCATATCCGCTAAAGCGGGGATCTCGCGAGAGTTGGGAGATCCCCGCCTTCGCGGGGATCACGGTCCGTTAACAACCGATGTACAGGTCTCACGATGGGGAGGGTCAGCTTTGACTGGCCCGCTTGCACCCGGGAGATAGCTGAAATGGCTAAGAAGATAGAAAACTACATCAAGTTGCAGGTGCCTGCGGGCGCTGCAAACCCAAGCCCGCCCGTGGGTCCCGCGCTCGGTCAGCACGGCCTCAACATCATGGAATTCTGCAAGGCGTTTAATGCCCAGACCCAGGATGTGGAGAACGGTATGCCGTTGCCGGTAATCATCGCGGTTTACACCGACAAGAGCTTCACCTTCGAAATCAAGACACCGCCGGCGGCCGTGTTGTTGCGGAAGGCGGCAGGCGTCGCCAAGGGCAGCGGCACTCCGAATTCAGAAAAGGTAGGCAAGGTTACCCGCGCGCAGCTCGAGGAAATCGCGAACACCAAGATGAAAGATTTAAACGCTAATGACCTGGATGCGGCCGTCCGCATCATAGCCGGCAGTGCCCGCAGCATGGGCCTCGACGTGGAGGGTATGTAACATGGCAAGAATGTCCAAGCGCATGGCTGAAATCAAGGCCAGGTTCGACAGGACCCAGCAGTATGCGATCGACGAGGGGTTAAGCCTGCTAAAGGAATGCAGTAACGCCAAGTTCGACGAATCGGTCGACGCGGCGATCAACCTCGGTGTCGATCCGCGTAAATCGGATCAAAACGTGCGCGGATCGAGCGTGCTGCCAAACGGTACCGGTAAGCAGGTTCGTATCGCGGTCTTCACCCAGGGCGACAACGCCGAAAAGGCCAAGGCGGCCGGCGCCGATGTGGTCGGCATGCAGGACCTCGCGGATTCGATGAAAGCCGGCGACCTGAACTACGACGTGGTTATCGCGAGCCCCGATGCCATGGGTATCGTCGGCCAACTGGGTCAAACGCTCGGCCCTCGCGGCCTGATGCCCAATCCCAAGGTCGGCACGGTATCACCGGATGTCGCCACCGCGGTACAAAACGCCAAGGCGGGACAGGTGCGCTACCGTACCGACAAGGGCGGCATCGTGCATTGCACTATCGGCAAGGCAAGTTTCGACGTGGCGCAGTTGCGCGAAAATCTCGAGTTCTTGCTGGAAGACCTGAAAAAAGCCAAGCCGAGCTCGTCGAAAGGCGTTTATTTAAAGAAAATCTCGATCTCGACCACCATGGGTGTTGGGTTCGCGGTCGACCAGGCTTCGTTGAGCCTGAAGTGACATCGGCCCAAGCCGATGTCATCCCGGAAGTTGCGTAGCAACTATCCGGGATCTCGCGAAAATCGGGAGATCCCCGCTTACGCGGGGATGACGAAGTACAGGCGTCATGCCGGCCCCCGAGCCGGCATCTCGCGAGAGTTGGAAGATCCCCGCTAAGTGTTCCGCACCCGGCGGGGATGACGAAGTACAGGCGTCATGCCGGCCTCCGAG
>JAACFA010000306.1 GCA_009937625.1 Gammaproteobacteria bacterium
CCATCGCCCAGCATCAGGATCCCGAATCCCAGCAGAAGCGCCCAGGACGAGGCCAGCGCGGCGCCGAAACTTGCAGGACGGCGGGTCATGGTTCGATTCGTTCTGGTAGCTCCTGCTCGGGCTGGATTACGATGCCGATACCCTGCAGGAAGCGGTAACAATCGGCCCTCGCATCATCCAGCGAGAATCCATCCGAGTGCAGACAGTATTCCAGCCAGAGGCCATCAATCAGGGCGATCAATTGGCGTGCAATGCTAGCGGCGTCGATAGCCAGTTGCTCGGCGTCCGCAATAGCCGTCAAAGCATCGACCAGCTGCAGTCGGTACCTTAGGTAACGCTGCCGGTGTAGCGATTTCAACTCGGCATGGGTAGCCACCTGCCCCCAGATGGCCAGCCAGGCTCGCAGGTTCGACTTGTTGAAGCTGGCGGCGTCGAAACTGTCATCGATCAAGCTGGCGATTTGTTGTCGTGGCGTAGCCGCCGCATGTTCGCGCACCAGGTACTCCGTCATTTGAGCGTAAATTGAGACCAGCAATGCTTCCTTGGAGTCGAAATGATGGTTTATCAGGCCCCGCGAAACGCCGGCTTGCTTGCAAATCTGGTCGATGGTAAACGCAGACATACCGCCCCTGCCGAGACAGGCGACCCCGGCGGCGATCAATTCGGAGCGCCTTTGTTGCGCCGTTTTACGGTTATAAGCGATGTCTTTTACAGCCATGCTGAATCCTGAAGGCAATCCTGGGCGATAAATCGGGTTTGCACCAGCATAGCGCTTGTTGTACGATCGTTCAACTAATTCCAACGCGACGAGAGCTCATCGAAATGCCGCGCAATCCTCGTTACGACATCCTGTTCGAACCCGTCAGCATCGGCCCGGTTATCGCGCCCAACCGGTTTTACCAGACGCCGCACGCTACCGGCATGGGTAATATGAAACCCAACAGTTCCGCGGCGCTGCGGGCGATCAAGGCCGAAGGTGGCTGGGGTGTCGTTTGTACCGAGTACTGTTCGATTCACCCGAGCGCGGACGAAACGCCCTACGCCTACCTGACCCTGTGGGATGACGAAGATACAGCGCAACTGGCCGTTACCAGTGATGCGATTCACCGCCATGGCTCGCTCGCCGGAATCGAACTCTGGCACGGCGGATTTCACTGCAACAATCGCGGCACCCGCGAAATTTCGCTGGCGCCATCGGCGGTTTCCGCCGAATTCGTCTACCCGGCGCAGGTGCGTGAAATGGATCTCGACGATATCAAGTGTTTCAGGCGATGGCATCGCGATGCCGCTGTGCGCGCGGCGCAGGCGGGATTCGATATCGTCTATGTTTATGCCGGGCACGATTACCTGCCGTTCCAGTTTCTGTCGCCACTGACAAACCGCCGTTGCGACAAGTATGGCGGATCGATCGAAAACCGGTCGCGCCTGCTGCGCGAACTGATCGAGGATACCCGAGAAGCCGTGGGTGACCGTTGCGCGGTGGCGGTCAGGCTGGCGATCGACGAACTGCACGGTGAAACCGGCTTCAGCAGCGAGGGCGACGGCCGCCGAACCATCGAGCTACTGGGCGAACTACCGGACCTGTGGGATATCGCGCTCGGCGGCAGTCTCGGCAACGATTCCTGCAGTTCACGCTTTGCGGCCGAAGGCTACCAGGAGAAATACGCTGCGATCGTCAAATCGCATACCTCGAAGCCGGTGGTCAACGTCGGTCGTTTTACGTCGCCAGACACCATGGTCAGCCAGATCAAGCGCGGGGTGCAGGATTTTATCGGTGCCGCGCGACCGTCGATCGCCGACCCGTTTCTGCCGCACAAGATAGACCAGGGCAGTGAAGACCAGATTCGGGAATGCATCGGTTGCAACATTTGCCGCTCCGCCAACAACGAGGGAGCCCCGCTGCGCTGTACCCAGAACCCGACCATGGGTGAGGAATGGCGACGTAACTGGCATCCCGAGTTTATCCCTGCAGCGGAAAACCGCGAAAATTTCCTCGTCGTCGGTGGCGGCCCGGCCGGGCTGGAAGCCGCCCTGACGCTCGGTCGACGCGGCCATCGCGTGACGCTGGCCGAAGCCTCGGGCGAACTCGGCGGGCGCGTGCTCCGCGAGGCCGGATTACCAGGCCTGCAAAACTGGATTCGGGTCAGGGATTATCGCCGTCACATGATCAGCCAGATAGAAAGCGTCGAGGTATTCCTGGAGAGCGAACTCGATGCCGAGGCCGTCCTCGAGTTTGGTGCCGACCAGGTCTTGATCGCAACCGGCAGTCGTTGGCGGCGCGATGGCCTCGGGCATAACCGCCACATTCCGTTGGAAATAGCCGGAGGCGCCAACATCCTGACCCCGGACGATGTTTTCAACAATGCCGAAATCCCGGCGGAAATCGTGATATACGACGATGACCATTATTTTATGGCCGGTGCCCTCGCAGAACGCTTGCTGCTCGCCGGCCACCGCGTCAGCTACGTCACCCCGGCGGCAAGCATCTCGAGCTGGAGCGCCATGACCGACGAGCATGAATTCATCCAGCAACGCCTGTCGTCAATGGGGATCGAAACCGCGTTTACACAAAGCCTCCTCCGGATCGGAAAAGATTCCATTACTACGAAATGCACCCACAGCGGGCTGGAGACAGAGCGTGAATTTGGCGCCCTGCTGCTGGTAACCAGTCGTGAGCCGGATGACAGGCTGTTTCACCAACTACCGCGGGGCAGCGCCAGCCGCATTGGTGATTGCCTGGTGCCGTCGAGCATTGCCGACGCGATTTACGCCGGGCACCGCTTTGCGCGCG
>JAACFA010000307.1 GCA_009937625.1 Gammaproteobacteria bacterium
GCCCGGCCGCGGTGATTACCCCGTTCGAATATTCCGCGCTGATCTGGGCGACCCTGCTGGGGTATCTGTTGTGGGACGAGTTGCCGGACGGGATTACCTTGCTCGGTGCGACCATCGTCGTGGCGAGCGGGCTTTACATCGTTTACCGCGAGACGATCAGGGCCGGCCGTCCGCAGCATCAGCTAACCGCCATGAGCCCCGATGACACGGCTAGCTGATGCGATATCCTGGAAGCAGGAGATTCAAAGAATGAATTCCAGCAGCAGGTTACGGGATCGAGACGGCCGGGGTGCCGGTAATCATCGCAGGCTAGGCGAGGACGCCGTTTCGCTCTCTTCTCGAGTTCCGGGAAGAGCCCGAGGGCTGTCTAGTTCAGATTTTCGTCCTTCCAGTACTTCGTCCCTTTGACGGTAGCCTGAAGCGCCAGCCCGGACTCGGTCAACTGGTAGATCGTAATATTATCGATGGTAACCTCGCCGCCCACGGCCGCACCTTTATCGCTGGCCTTGGCGGCCGCGTCCGCCTGGGCTCCGAAAGCCCAGCCTTTTTCGACGAAATTATTCATGCTCTCGGTCGTGTGAAATACCATAACCACTCGAAAATCCTTGAGACCGAGACCCAGGCCAACGCCCACCTCGCCCATTTTCATATAGGTATATTTACCGGTTTTGTTATTTTTTGCCACGCCCCGGCCACCACCAAAACTGGCTAACACGAGATTTACATTGGCATTACTGAACACGGCATATCCTGGAGCACTCGAGATCTGGGATTTAACGTCGGGTTTCCATTTAAAGAGCTCTGTCAGGACTTCATTTTTCATCGCCAGTATCGACTGTCGCTGCTCTGCCGGCGTAGCTGTCCCAGTGGTAGCGCAGCCGCCGTTAACCAGGGCCACGGCAATACAGATTCCAATCAAAAAATGCTTCACGTTCATTACCTGCTAGATGAAAATTTCGAAGGACATGCCCGCAATATAGGTGATCTTTATCAGATCCGTAAATAATTTATCGGACCTGGCTCGCGGCCGGCCCTGTAACTCGATTGAGCGGGATCGCCTGCCTTGCGCTGTTCCGGCACAAATCGGTACGAAAATGATCACGAAACGTCTTACCTCATACAGGGTAAATTGGCCTCAGTGTGATTCCGAACACATACCTGGATTTCCCTGGCACCTATTTTACCGACCTATTACCTAATGAATATCCGACATGACCGAGCACTCTACAAGCGTAAAGCAGGAACTCGACGCTGGCGAGCAAACCTATCGCAGGCGCGCCACGGACAACCCCCAGCCACTGGATTACGTGACCCGGGAGTTAGTGAGAGAAATCATCGAGAAGCGGCAACAGAATAAACCAACCCCAAAAAAAACCTTTATCCAAAAACTGCTTAAACGGGACTAAGCCTGGGATTGGAGTGGAAATCTCGGCCAAACTGTAGAGCTTCGAACTCTCTCCTGATACCCGTTGCTAACCTGCTGTTACTGAATTCACGAAAAAACAGGCCTTCCGAAAAGCCATGCCTCCAAACAGTCCACCGGATTGGGGTAAGACCAGGTGACGGAAACTGCACACTGCAGATTAAGTGTCAATTTGCCCGGGAAACGCGCTGATTAATGATTTCCTTTCTGTTTGCTCAAATCTGTATTTTGGAGGGCAGTGCAGTAAAAAGTTCGTGGATGTTTTCTGCATCAGGCCAGCTTTTCAACAAGCTCCAGGTCTGGCCTGCCTGTGTGGCTTCAAGGCCGGCGTTCAGGCGGAACTTGCTGAAATGCGCCGCTTCCGTCAACGGCCTTTGCGGGGCGCCCAGCGGGTAGGGGATTTCTACCGCGCGCGTTTCTCCCCCGGCTTTGACAACGATCCGATCAGGTTGATCGGGGTCGTAATTCAACTCCGGTCGCCTGGGTTTGAAGCCGGTTACGGTGGTTTTCAGGATCAACTGTCTTACGTCGTCACGCTGCCAGGATTCCGCGGCGAGGTCGTCTATCGTCAGATCGCCTCGAAGCAAGACCATTGCCGCGCAGTAGGGCAGGCTGAACAGCGCCTCGCTCTGGTTCGCGGGTATTCCGAAGGGCAGGATGCCGGCGTGCATGTCGGGCAGCTGCAGCTCGATGTGATCGATTTCGGCCGGATCGATGCCGTCGGCCCGCAATTCCAGCATACCGGTCATGATGCGATGCGTGTAGCCGCAGCTTGGCCAGGGTTTGAACACAATCTGGTACTCATCGATCGCCGGTGTGTCGCCGATCTTTGCCATGGCGGCTTCGATGCGATGTGAAAAACGGTGCCCCATCAGCGCCATCATGCCGCTGCGATGTTCCAGCATATGCGCCTGTCCGGTGAGACCCGTTGCCGCCAGGTGAGCCGCCAGGATACCGCCTTCCACCGCAAAGCCAACCTGCAGCGGTTTGGCTTCAGAGCCGAACTGGGCGTTGTATCCCAGCGCGCGGCTGGTGGCGATTGCCAGCGCGTTGGCGGTTTGTTCGTGATCGAGCCGCATCAGGCGCGCCACCGCGGCGGCGACGCCGATCGCGCCGATGGTGGCGGTCGCATGCCAGCCCTGGTCGTAATGCTCCAGGTTGATGGCTTCGCCGATGCGGGCGATGGTTTCGTATCCGGCAAGATAGGCCTCGATTGTTGCGCGACCCGACAGGCTGCGATCACAACCGGCCGCGAGAATCGCCGGGAACAGCAGCACGCTGATATGCGTGTTGCCCGGCACTTCCCAGTCGTCGAACTCGAGCGCGTGACCGGAGACCGCATTCGCCATCGCCGCGGC
>JAACFA010000308.1 GCA_009937625.1 Gammaproteobacteria bacterium
AGCATACCCTGCCCAACGCCTGGGCGCCGGTTATCAATGTTGTCGCGCTGAACCTGGCTTACCTGATTACCGGCGTGGTGCTGGTCGAAGTGGTATTCGTTTACCCGGGTATCGGCCAGTTGCTGGTCGACGCCGTGACCAAGCGTGACTTCCCGGTGGTGCAGGCCTGCTGCCTGATATTCGCGGCTACCTTCATCCTGTTGAACCTGGCGGCGGACGTGGGGTCGATCCTGACCAACCCGCGTTTGCGTCATCCGAAGTGAGGGCTAAGTCATGAATTATTTTATTATCGGATTTTACGCCCTCGTCATCGGCGCTTCCACGCTGGCAGCCTATTATCAAAAGCGGACCGCATTCATACTGCTGTTTTCCCTGACCCTGGTGTCTTTCGTCATGGGCATCGTCGGCGGCGAGGCGATGCTGTGGGGTGTCACGCTACTGGCGGGAATGATCGCGTTTTCGGCGGGCGTCTCGTACTCTTTCCGTGAATTCCTGATCATTATTCTGCCGAAGGATTGGTCCAAGGAAATGCGTACCGCGCCGCTGACAGCGGGCTTCGGGCTATTCGTGATTTTCACCTACGCCATTTCCGGGATTTTTGCCCCGATCATCGCGCCCTACGGCGAGGCCGAGGTCATCTCGTCAGCATTCGCGCCCGCTGATGAAAATATGCTGCTGGGCGCCGACCAACTTGGTCGCGACATGTTCAGCCGCATCATCTACGGGGCTCGCAATACCGTTGGGCTGGCGCTGCTGGCGACTATCCTGGCCTTCCTGATGGGCGCGACGGCGGGGCTGTATGCGGCCACCAAGGGGGGCAAGCTCGATCAGCTTCTGGGCCGGATAGTGGACGTCATAATGTCCATTCCGTCTCTGATCTTCTCGCTGCTGCTGCTTAGTATTTTCGGCACCAACACGGTTACGCTGATCATCGTTATCGCGATCATTTATGCCCCGCGCGTATTCCGGCTGGCGAGATCGGTCGGCGGCAACGTCGTGGTGATGGATTACATCGAGGCCGCCAAGCTCAGGGGCGAAGGCACCTGGTACCTGATTCGTAAAGAAATACTGCCCAACTCGACCGCGCCGCTGATAGCCGAGTTCGGTCTCGAATTCTGTTTCGTATTTCTACTGGTCGCCGGCCTGTCCTTTCTTGGGCTCGGTATACAGCCACCAACCGCGGACTGGGGATCGATGGTGCGTGAAAACGCAACCCTGATTTCGTTTGGCGAGATGACGCCGCTGATTCCCGCGGCGGCGATCGCGCTGCTGACGGTAGCGGTTAACTTTGTGGTCGACTGGATGCTTTACCGGTCGTCCGGTCTGAAGGAGTAATAGACATGTCTCAAGACAAAAGCGTATTACTTAAAATAAAGAACCTGCGTATCGAGGGATACTCGGACGAGCACTGGATAGAAATCGTCCACGGCATAGACCTGACGCTGCATCGCGGCGAGGTCATGGGGCTGATCGGCGAATCCGGAGCGGGCAAGTCCACCATCGGGCTCGCGGCCATGGGCTTTACTCGCGACGGCTGTCGTATCTCCGAGGGTTCCTCGATCGAATTCGACGGCATGGAGCTGACCACGACCCCGCAATCGGACCTGCAGTCACTGCGCGGTGCGCGCATCGCCTACGTGGCACAGTCCGCGGCAGCGTCGTTCAACCCGGCACACAAGCTGATCGATCAGCATACCGAGGCCCCGGTGCAGTATCGCATCAAGAAGCGTCTCGAAAGCCAGGAAGACGCGATGGAGCTGTACGAACGCCTGCGCCTGCCGAACCCGCGGGAAATCGGTTTTCGTTACCCGCACCAGGTTTCCGGCGGTCAGCTGCAGCGCGCGATGACGGCGATGGCGATGGCCTGCCGGCCAGACCTGATCATTTTCGACGAGCCGACCACGGCGCTCGACGTAACCACGCAGATCGAGGTCCTGTCGGCGATTCGCGATATCGTCGATCAATTCAATACCGCGGCAATCTACATTACCCACGACCTCGCGGTGGTGGCGCAGATGGCCGACGTTATCAAGGTGCTGCTGAAGGGTGACGAGGTCGAAGAGGCCGATACGCGCACCATGCTCGAAAGCCCGCAGGACGATTACACCAAGTCGCTGTGGGCGGTGCGCGATTTCAAGCGTGAACAGAAACCACGGCCGACCGAGGGCTTACCGCTGATCTCGGTCAAAAATGTCGACGCTTCCTATGGTGATACCCCGGTACTGTTCGATGTTTCTTTCGATATTTTCGAAGGAATGACCGTCGCCGTGGTTGGCGAATCGGGTTCGGGTAAATCGACCACGGCGAGGTGTATCACCGGGCTGTTGCCACCGAGCAGCGGCGAAGTATTGTTCAAGGGACAGTCGTTACCGCCGGATTACCGGAATCGGACCAAGGACCAGCTGCGCCAGGCGCAAATGATTTACCAGATGGCTGATACCGCCCTCAACCCCAAGGTCAAGATCTGCGATATTATCGGCAGACCGGCGCAGTTTTACAGCGGCCTGCATGGCCCCGCGCTCAAGAACCGGGTCGATGAATTACTCGACCTGATCGAACTCGATCCATCGCAGTATTACAACCGCTATCCGCCGGAGCTATCCGGCGGCCAGAAGCAGCGTATCGGGATCGCGCGTTCGCTGGCGGCCGACCCGACCTTTATCATCTGCGACGAGGTCACCAGCGCGCTCGACCAGCTAGTGGCGGAAGGTATTTTACGCTTGCTCGACAAGCTGCAGAACGAGCTGAACCTGTCGTACATGTTCATCACTCATGA
>JAACFA010000086.1 GCA_009937625.1 Gammaproteobacteria bacterium
TTTATCGGCGGCTGTTCGGGCTCTACCGGAGGCGGCATCAAGGTGATTCGAATCCTGTTGCTGGTCAAGCAGGGCGTGCGCGAACTGCGGCGCCTGGTGCACCCGAATGCGCAGTTTGCGGTCAAGATCGGCAAGAAGCCGATGCCCGAGAAGGTGATCGAAGCGGTGTGGGGATTTTTCGCCGCCTATTTCGCGATTTCGGCACTGATGATCCTGTTGCTGATGGCAACCGGGCTCGACCAGGAGACCGCGTTTTCGGCGGTGGCGGCCTGCCTCAATAACCTGGGACCGGGCCTGGGTGACGTGGGCCGTAATTTTGCCTCGATCAACGATCCGGCCAAATGGATACTGTGCGTCGCCATGTTGCTCGGGCGTCTCGAAATTTTCACCCTGCTGGTGTTGTTTACGCCGGCCTTCTGGCGCAAGTAGGTCGATGAACGCCAGCACCCGGGAGATTGACGCCAGCGCCCTGGCCAGGCCCGAGCTGGCAAAACTGGAACGCAAGATCCGCAGCGGCGTGGGACGCGCGATCAGCGATTTTAATATGATCGAAGCCGGTGACCGTGTCATGGTTTGCCTGTCAGGCGGTGCCGACAGCTACACCCTGCTGGATATTCTGCTCGGCCTGCAGCGAGCTGCGCCGATAGATTTCGAACTGGTTGCGGTCAACCTCGATCAAAAACAGCCCGGATTTCCAGAGCGAGTACTGCCCGATTACCTGGAGTCACGCGGCGTGGCGTACAAGATCATGGAGGAAGATACCTATAGCGTCGTCAGGCGCGTGATTCCGGAAGGAAAAACCACCTGTTCGTTATGCTCCAGGTTGCGCCGCGGAGTCCTGTACAACACCGCCGCCGACATCGGCGCCACTAAAATCGCGCTCGGTCATCATGCCGACGACATCGTCGAAACCGCGTTCTTAAACATGTTTTACAACAGTCGGCTGAAAACGATGCCGGCCAAGCTGAAAAGCGACGATGGGCGTAACCTGGTGATCCGGCCGCTGGCCTACGTGCGGGAGAGCCTGATCAAGCAGTATGCGACGTCACGCAAGTTCCCGATTATCCCCTGTAACCTGTGCGGCTCGCAGCCTAACCTGCAGCGCCAGGCGATCAAGGCAATGCTGCAACAATGGGACAGGTCGCATCCGGGGCGGGTCGATAATATTCTGAAATCGCTGTGCCAGGTGACGCCGTCGCACCTGCTCGATCGCGAGTTGTTCGATTTCGAGAATCTGTAGCATCGCGCGCAAAAAAAACTCTGGCCGTAATGGCCAGAGCAATGTGATTATCTCGAGGAGAGAGAGTCTGAATTAAAGGGACAGGCCCTGCCGTTGCATCCTGCCCTATTGGCGCCATCCCCGTGTGTCGACCAGCCCTTGTGTCGTGCTAGTATACTGGCGCTATAATCGCTGGGCACAAATCGCGGCCGGGCTGCATATTTGTCGGTTTTATTCGAAAGATTACGTAGGCGCAGTCCTACAGTAAACAAGAATGGAGAATTGCAACACGCATGTTATTCCCAGCCATACAACCGAGTCGGACCTGGCGCTTGCCGGTATCCGATCTGCATACGCTGTATATAGAAGAAAGCGGTAGTCCCAAGGGCACACCCGTAGTGTTCCTGCATGGGGGGCCGGGCGGTTCCTGCGAGCCAGGACACCGGCGTTTTTTCAATCCCGAGGCCTATCGCATCATCCTGTTCGACCAGCGCGGCAGCGGTAAATCGAAGCCGCACGCCAGCCTGGAGGAAAATAGCACCTGGGAACTGGTAGCCGATCTCGAGAAAATCCGTGAGTCCCTCGAGATCGATCGCTGGGTTGTTTTCGGCGGTTCCTGGGGATCGACCCTGGCGCTGGCTTATGCCCAGACTCATCCCGACCGGGTGCTGGGCTTGATTCTGCGCGGTATATTCCTGGCGCGAGATCACGATGTGCGCTGGTTTTTCGACGGCAAGGCTGCGCGTATCTTCCCCGAGGCCTGGCAGCACTTTATCGAGCCGATTCCGGAAGATGAGCGCGGCGATATCATCGGTGCCTATTACAAGCGGCTTACCAGTAACAATGAAATCGTGCGCATGGGTGCGGCCAAGGCCTGGTCGATCTGGGAAGGATCCTCGGTGACCCTGCTGCCCGACAAGAACGTCGTCGATCATTTCAGCGATCCGCATATCGCGCTCAGTATCGCGCGCATCGAGTGCCATTATTTCATCAACAACTGTTTCCTGAGGCCGAACCAGCTGATTGAGGACATGGACAAGATCAAACATATCCCGGGGTATATCGTGCATGGCCGCTACGACCTGGTGTGCCCGATCGACCAGGCGTTTTTACTGAAGGATCAATGGGAAAATGCCCAGCTCAAGATAATCCCCGATGCCGGACACGCGGTCACCGAGCACGGCATCAGCAAGGCGCTGGTCGAATGCTGCAATTCGATGTTGGAAATCGTCAATTGATTACCCTGCTGCAACGCGTCAGCGAGGCGCGGGTCGAAGTCGATGCAATAAGTATTGGGAGTATTACTCAGGGTTTGCTGGTGCTGGTCGGTGTCGAGGCGGACGATGACGAATCCACCGCCCGCGGCTTTGTCGATCGTCTATTGAATTACCGCGTGTTTGCCGATTCCGACGGCAAAATGAACCTGTCGCTGAAAGACATTGGCGGCGGGCTGTTACTGGTGCCCCAGTTCACGCTGGCCGCCAATACCAAAAAAGGGCGTCGGCCGAGTTTTACCTCGGCGGCACCGCCGCGGCACGGCCAGGCGATCTTCGACGCCATGGTTGCCTACGCCAGATCGGTGTATGAAAGCATTGCCTGTGGGCAGTTCGGCGCCGATATGCAGGTTCACCTGGTGAACGACGGCCCGGTTACCTTTATCCTCGATTAGCGGATCCTTGCAAAAAAGCGACGCGCCCCTGGTGCAGCGCCCCGATTAATGGTCGAATTTGGTCTCGATGTCGATTATTATCGCAGGCTCTCAAAACCTGCCGGAAACCTGGGTAGATGTCAGAACGAAGTGCAAATGTCAGCCGCAATACGCTGGAAACCCAAATCAATGTCATCTTGAACCTCGATGGCAGCGGAAATGCCCGTTTCGATACCGGGATTCCGTTCCTCGAACATATGCTCGAGCAGATCGCGCGTCATGGTGCATTCGACCTCGAAGTAAACGCCAGCGGTGATCTGCATATCGATGATCACCATACGGTGGAGGATATCGGTATTACCCTGGGCCAGGCCTTCAAGCAGGCGCTCGGGGACAAGAAGGGCATTATGCGTTACGGGCATGCTTACGTGCCGTTGGACGAGGCGCTGTCGCGTGTCGTAATAGATTTTTCCGGGCGGCCCGGCATCGAGTACCGGGTCGAGTTCAAGCGCCCACGGATCGGCCAGTTCGACGTCGACCTGTTTCACGAGTTTTTCCAGGGCTTCGTCAACCACGCACCGGCAACGCTGCATATCGATAATCTCGCTGGACACAATGCGCACCATGTCGCGGAAACCATCTTCAAGGCGTTCGGGCGCGCGCTGCGCTTTGCCGTTGCCCCGGATGAGCGCATGCAGGGTGTTGTTCCTTCGACCAAGGGATCCCTGTAAATCATGCGCAGCATTGCCGTGATCGATTACGGCATGGGAAACCTCAGGTCGGTGGTCAATGCGCTGCAGGTGGTTACCGAGGGCCGCGACCAGGTACTGCTGACCTCCGATCCCGCGCAGGTGCTGGCCGCCGATCGTGTCGTGTTTCCGGGGCAGGGTGCCGCCGGCGATTGCATGCGCGCAATCGACGATTACGGCTTGCGCGAGGCGATCGTCACGGCAGCCCGGCAGCAGCCGTTTCTCGGGATTTGTATGGGCCTGCAGGTATTGATCGATCATAGCGAGGAAAACCAGGGTACCGACTGTCTCGGGATCTATCCCGGCGAGGTCAGGTATTTTGGTGATAGCCATCGAGACCAGGGCGGCGTTAAACTTAAGGTTCCGCATATGGGCTGGAACCGCGTAGTGCAGACTCAATCACATCCATTATGGCATTCCATCGATGATGGCAGCCGGTTTTATTTCGTACACAGTTACTACCTCGAGGCGGCAGATCCGGAACTGGTTGCGGGCCAGACGGACTATGGTTTCAACTTCACCAGCGCGATCGCGAAAGACAATTTGTTCGCCTTGCAGTGTCATCCTGAGAAAAGCGCTGGTACCGGGCTGCAATTGTTGCGGAATTTTGTCAACTGGGATGGACAGGCATGATTCTGATACCGGCGATCGATTTGAAAGAAGGGCACTGCGTGCGGTTGCGCCAGGGAAACATGGACGAAACCACGGTGTTTTCGGACGACCCCGTGGCGATGGCGGGCAAGTGGGTAGACCAGGGGTGCGGCCGGCTGCATCTGGTCGATCTGGACGGTGCCTTTAAAGGCGAACCGATCAATGCCGATGTCATCGAGGAGATCAGCGCCTCTTTCCCGGATCTGGAAATTCAGATCGGCGGGGGCATCCGTTCGATCGAAACCGTCGAGGCCTATCTCGAGGCCGGGGTTAACTACGTCATCATCGGCACCATGGCGGTCAAGCGCCCCGAGTTTGTAACCCAGCGATGCCAAGAACGGCATGGTCGCAACCCACGGCTGGGCCGAGGAATCCGAGCATGAGGCCTGTGACCTGGCGCGGCGCTTCGAAGACCAGGGAGTTGCCGCTATCGTCTACACCGATATCAGCCGCGACGGCATGATGGAGGGGGTCAACGTCGAGGCGACACAGGCGTTGGCGAAGGCGATAAGCGTTCCGGTCATCGCCTCCGGCGGCGTTACCGACATGGATTGCATCGTCAAACTGAACGCGGTCAAGGACGCCGGGATCGAGGGTGTCATCATCGGCCGGGCGCTCTACGAACGCACCATCAGCCTGGTCGAGGCGCAAGCCTATATCGATCAGAACTAGTTCTGATTCGGCTCGGTATGACGCTCGCAAAACGTATTATTCCCTGTCTCGACGTCGATAACGGGCGCGTGGTCAAAGGCGTGCAATTCGTCGAAATTCGTGATGCGGGTGATCCGGTCGAAGTAGCGCGCCGCTATAACCAGGAAGGCGCTGACGAACTGACCTTCCTCGATATCACGGCCAGCTCCGACGACCGCGAAACCATGGTGCACGTGGTCGAGGATGTCGCCGCCGAGGTTTTTATCCCGCTAACCGTGGGCGGTGGTATTCGCGAGCTCGCCGATATTCGCCGCCTGCTGAACGCCGGCGCGGACAAGGTCAGTATCAATACCGCGGCCGTCTTCAACCCCGAGTTCGTGGCCGAGGCCGCCGACAAGTTTGGCTCGCAGTGCATCGTCGTCGCGGTGGACGCCAAGCGCGTCAGCGCCGGTGGCGAGGCCGGGCGCTGGGAAATTTTTACCCACGGCGGGCGTAAGCCCACCGGTATCGATGTGATCGAGTGGGTACGCAAAATGGACGCTTACGGCGCCGGCGAAATACTGCTCACCAGCATGGATCGAGACGGCACTAAAATCGGTTTCGACAACGAGCTCACGCGCGCCGTTTCGGAGGCAGTGCGGGTGCCGGTAATCGCTTCCGGCGGGGTGGGCAACCTGCAGCACCTGGTGGACGGTATTCTCGAGGGTAAGGCGGACGCGGTGCTGGCGGCCAGTATTTTCCACTTCGCCGAATACAGTATCGGCGAGGCCAAGGCGTTCATGAAGGCCCAGGGAATCGAGGTGCGCGATGACTGACTGGCTCGATCAGATCAAGTGGAACGACGACGGCCTGCTGCCGGCGATCGCCCAGGACCGCCTGTCCGGCGAAGTGCTGATGCTGGCCTGGATGAACCGCGAAGCCCTGCAGTTGAGCCACGAACAGGGGCGAGCGGTATACTGGTCGCGCTCGCGCCAGCGGCTCTGGTTCAAGGGCGAGGAATCGGGGAACGTGCAGCGATTACACGAAATCAGGGTCGATTGCGATGCCGACGTGGTGCTGCTGCAGGTCGAGCAGGTTGGCGGGATCGCCTGCCATACCGGCCGCCGCCGCTGTTTCTTTCGGGTTTTGAAGGGTGGAGAATGGCAAATCGATGAAGAAATTATCAAAAATCCCGACGAGATTTATCGATGAGTGATGATATACTCCAGCGCCTGATGGCGGTACTGGCGTCGAGGAAAGGCGCGGAGCCCGACTCTTCTTACGTTGCGAGCCTGTATGACAAGGGGCTCGACGCGATACTGAAGAAAATCGGTGAAGAGTCGACGGAAACCATCATTGCGGCAAAATCAGGCGATAAACAACAGATTGTTTATGAAACCGCGGACCTTTGGTTCCACTGCCTGGTGATGCTGGCACAACAGAATCTGGATGCACGGCTGGTGCTGGAGGAACTGGAGCGACGCTTCGGCGTCTCCGGTGTCGATGAAAAAGCCGCGCGCGAACAAAGTAAATGAGGTGAAAAATGGGTTTTGGTGGAATTAGTATCTGGTCGCTGCTGTTGATTCTGGCGATCGTGATCCTGTTGTTTGGCACCAAGAAGCTGCGTAATGTCGGCGGAGATCTCGGTGGTGCGATCAAAAACTTCAAGAAATCGGTGAAGGACGAGGAAGTCGCCAAGGACGAGGCAGAGCCCGAAAGCCAGATTATCGAAGGCAAGGTCACCGAAGAAAAAGATAAAGTCTAGCCCCGTCAGCTTGTTCATCAAACCGGGATTCGCTGATGTTTGATATGGGTTTTACCGAGATGATGCTGATCGGCATCGTCGCGCTCATCGTTATCGGACCAGAACGCCTGCCGGGTGTGGCACGCACCGCGGGCAAGTATTTCGGCCGCCTGAAGCGCTTCATGACCAGCGTCAGGGCCGATGTCGAGCAGGAACTGCGTGCCGACGAGCTGCGCCAGATCCTCGCGGATCAGCAACGCGAGTTGAATACGCTGAAAGACAGCATTTCCGAAGCCGGCAGTAAAATCGAAAAAGAAGCCAACGCCGTTGCCGAAGCGGGCGCATCGCTTGACGACGCTCCCGATGAACTTCCGCCCCATGATCCGCTTCCGGACCCGGAGGAGGAAGAGGTCGTTGCCGAAGAACCTGTCAGCCCTGCGACCGGCGAAGCCGCAAGTGATTCGAAATCATGAGCGAACAAGAAAACGAGGAAGAGAGCAAAAGCGGCAGTCTGATGTCGCATCTTGTCGAGCTGCGGGACCGCGTGGTGCGCATGGTGATCGCGGTACTGGTGCTTTTCGCGGGCATGTTTTACTGGGCCAATGAAATCTATATTTACCTCGCGGAACCGTTGACGCGGCATCTGCCTGAAGACGCCAACATGATAGCGATTGACGTCGCCTCGCCGTTTCTTACGCCATTCAAGCTGGTGCTGATGCTGGCGGTTTTCCTGGCCATGCCGGTGATTCTTTACCAGATGTGGGCCTTCGTGGCACCGGGGCTGTACGCCAACGAAAAACGTATCGCCGGACCGCTGCTGGTGTCGAGCATCCTGTTGTTTTATGCCGGGGTTGCCTTTGCCTACTACGTGGTATTCCCACTGGTTTTCGGTTTCTTTACCAGCATCGGTCCCGAGATTGTCAACATATCGACCGATATCGGGCGTTATCTCGATTTTGTGCTGGCGCTGTTTTTTGGTTTCGGACTCGCGTTCGAGGTGCCGATTGCAACTATCATCCTGGTGGCGATCGGTTTCACCACGCCGAAGAAATTGTCCGAAAAGCGTCCTTACGTCATCGTTGGCGCCTTTATTTGCGGCATGCTTTTGACGCCGCCGGACGTCATCTCGCAGGTGCTGCTGGCGCTGCCGATGTGGGTCCTGTTCGAGGCCGGTGAAGAGGATGATCTCGAGCAAGATGCCTCTTCGGATAATCCCCTGACCGACGAAGAGATGGGGGCCGAGCTCGACCAGGCCGAGGCTGACGAGGCCGGTCTCGATAAAAACGCCTGATCGAGGTTCGACCCCGCGACCCTCCGGGTCTACAGCGCAAGCGGTTATGGCGTGACCTGACGCTCAGGTACGCTGCCCCGAGGTAGAGGTCGGGCGTTTCATATCCGATCGCAGCTATCGCTGGCAGCGCGAAGGTATCGAGATCGAACTCACCAGCGACTTGCTGAAGCAGCGCAGGTTTCGCTGTAATGAGCGCCGTTCGTCGCGCTAAATCAGCCCGCTGGTCGAACAGCAGGAGATTGTGCTCGCCGTGTGTGCCAACACCAAATCGCTCGAGTCCGCCAGCCAGACGCTCGGCACCATCATCGACATCAAGGTTTAACGCTAAATAATCCAGGCTGCAAGCAGCCCGATGTTAACCCGGATTCGCTTTTGCGCTATCATGTTCATTCTGTCGATCCGCTGTTTCGATTTACTCTATGACTAATACTTCCGCGACGTTGCGTCGCCCAGCTCTGCTCGTCATTCTGGACGGATTCGGGATCAATCCCGATCCGACGCACAATGCTATCGTGCAGGCGGCAACGCCAAACTTCGACCGCTATTTCGCGAGCTACCCGATGACAACGCTCGAGGCTTCGGGTCGCGGCGTGGGCCTGCCCGCCGGGCAGATGGGTAATTCCGAGGTCGGACACATGACCATAGGCAGCGGCACCATCGTCAAGCAGGACCTGGTGCGCATCGATGACGCAATAGAGGATGGCAGTTTCTTCGAGAACCCGGCCCTGCTGAACGCGGTGCAGGCCGCGCGCGAAGCGGGCAGGCCACTGCATTTGATGGGGCTTGTATCGGATGGCGGGGTGCACAGTCATATCGAGCACCTCGGCGCGTTGATTCGGCTCTGCCAGCGTAACCAGGTCGTACCCCAGGTGCATATGATTACCGACGGCAGGGATACCGCGCCGCAGGCGGCGCTGGCTTATCTGCCCGAGCTGGAAGCCTTGCTCGAATCCTGTGGTGGACGCATCGGCTCGATATCCGGTCGTTATTACGCGATGGACCGCGATCAACGCTGGGATCGGGTACAGCTGGCCTGGGATAACATCGTGCACGCCAGCGGCGTCGAAGCCGATTCGGCAGCGCAGGCGATCCAGCAAAGCTACGCTGCGGGGCGTAACGATGAATTCATTTTGCCGACCCGTTTACCCGGTTTGCAGCCGCCGCAGGCAGGCGATGAAATGGTATTTTTCAATTTTCGTAACGATCGCGCGCGCCAGATCTGCGCGGCGTTTGCGCTGGAGCGTTTCGACGAGTTCGAGCGAGGTCCCGATTACCGCCCGATCAATCTCACCACGATGACCCACTATGACGCCAGGCTGGCTGCGCCGATCGCGTTTGTGGCGGTGCGTCCGGAAACAACCCTGGGAAGCGTCATCAGCGATGCCGGCATGCGCCAGTTGCACTGCGCCGAAACCGAGAAATACGCTCATGTGACGTTTTTCTTCAATGGCGGACGCGAAGCGCCGTATCCGGGGGAGGACCGCAAGCTGATCGATTCCCCGCGGGTCGCGACCTACGACCTGCAGCCGGAAATGAGCGCGCCAGAGGTTGCGGATGCCGTAATTGCGGCGCTGCAGTCCGGCGATTACGAATTTATCGTGGTCAACTTCGCCAACGGCGATATGGTTGGCCACACCGCGGTACAGGAAGCCATTGTCGAGGCAGTAGAAGTGCTGGATCGTGAAGTCGGGCGGGTGCTCGAAGCCGCGATTTCGGCTCGATACGCGGTCGTTTTGACCGCCGATCACGGCAATTGTGACGAAATGGTCGACCCGCAAAGCGGCAAACCGCATACCCAGCACTCGAACCATCCGGTGCCCTGCCTGGTCATTGACGACGAGGTTAAGAATCTGGCGCAAGCAGAGAATCTCTCGGCAATTGCACCCACAATTCTGCAGTTAATGGGCATACCGCAACCCGCGGCGATGACCGGTAACTCGGTGATCGACGACATCTGGTCCGAATTACCTTGATTGATAACGAAATTTTAGTAATGATTAACGATTGAATTACGTGATTGATTAGACGACAAACATGGCAGGTTTAACCGAAACACTTGAAGAAATTACCCTGTTTCGCGGGATGTCCGAGGAAGATATCGAGAGTATCGCTTCGCAGACGGTAATACGCCAGTTTCCGAAAAACACCGTAATCGTCAGCCAGGGCGACGAGACCGACTCTTTCTATGTCATCCTGCAGGGCAAGGTCGATGTTTTTCTGCACAATGACAAGGGTAAGGAAATCATCATCAATACCATGGGCGAGCAGGATGCTTTTGGTGAGCTGGCGCCGCTTGGCGGAATTCCGCGCCAGGCCAGCATTATCACGACCGAGGATTCTATTTTCGGCATCATCTCACGCCAGGTTTTCATGGATACCCTGCTGTCCAAGCCCACCGTCAGCATGCAGATCATTGATCTGCTGGTTCACCGCATCCAGGATCTGACCGAGGAAGTCAGCAGCCTGGCGCTCGAGGATGTCTACAATCGCGTGGTGCGAGTGCTCTACAAGCATGCGGAAGAGGTCGGCGAAAAGCTGGTCACCGAAAAATTGACGCAGCAGGATATCGCCAGCCGCGTCGGCGCCACCCGCGAAATGGTGCACCGTATTCTGAAGGAACTTAAAACCGGTGGTTACATTTCGATCGAAGGCAAACACATCACCATCGAGAAAAAACTCCCTCCCGGCTGGTAAAGCCCGCTGCCGATTAAAGTGCTAGAATAGCGCCGTTTTTTTCACGAGATTAGTAAGTGGCCGGTCATAGTAAATGGGCGAATATTCAGCATCGCAAGAAAGCGCAGGACGCTAAACGCGGTAAACTATTCACCCGCCTGATTCGTGAAGTCGTCGTCGCCGCCAAGGCCGGCGGTTCCGATCTCGACGCAAATCCATCGCTGCGCACCGCGGTCGACAAGGCCAAGTCGCAATCGGTGCCGAAGGACGCGATCGAGCGCGCGGTTAAACGCGGCGCCGGCGAGCTCGAGGGCTCCGACTATGAAGAAATTCGCTACGAGGGTTACGGTCCGGCCGGGGTCGCCTTCATCGTCGACTGCCTGTCGGATAATCGCAATCGCACCGTGGCCGAGGTGCGCCACGCCTTCAGCAAGGCCGGCGGTAATCTCGGGCAAAGCGGTTCGGTGGCTTACCTGTTTTCCAGCGTCGGCGTCTTGCTGTACTCGCCCGAGCACGACGAGGACAGCGTGATGGAAGCCGCGCTCGACGCCGGCGCCGAGGATGTGATCGTGGCCGACGACGGCAGTATCGAAGTGCTAACCGCGGCCGAGGAATACGCCGCGGTCAAACAGGCGATGACCGATGCCGGTCTCGAGCCCGAGGAATCCGACCTGACCATGCGTGCCTCAACCAATACCGAGGTCGATCTCGAGACCGCGGGCAAGCTGCTGCGCCTGGTCGATCTGCTAGAAGCCTCGGACGATGTGCAGGAAGTTTATTACAATGCCGAGATCCCCGAAGAGGCCTACGAGGCCGAGGGCTAATGATCATCCTGGGCATCGACCCTGGATCGCGCATCACCGGCTTCGGGCTTATCGATAATCACGCTAACCGCATGGAATATATCCATAGCGGCAGCATCAAGGTCAGCGGCGATAGCCTGCCGCAACGCCTGGGATACATATTCGCCGAAATCGAGACGGTAATACGGCAATACCGTCCGCAACAAATGGGTATCGAAAACGTGTTCATGGCACGTAACGCCGATTCGGCGCTGAAGCTCGGGCAGGCGCGTGGCGCGGCGATCTGCGCCGGTCACCAGGCCGGGCTCGAAATCTCCGAGTACGCGGCACGCGAAATCAAGCAGGCAATCGTCGGCACCGGCGCGGCCAGCAAGGACCAGGTGCAGCACATGGTAAAACGCCTGCTCGGTATTCGTCATGAACTGCAGGCCGACGAGGCCGATGGTCTTGCGATTGCTATCTGCCATGCACAATTTTATGCTACGCGTCAAAAGACCGGGCTCGATAGCAGTCAACTCAAGCGCAGGAGAAGCCGCCGAAGATGATCAGCCGATTAACAGGCATTCTGGCCGCCAAGCGAGCGCCGCAGATCCTGATCGATTGTCATGGCGTTGGTTACGAGGCCGATGTATCCATGACCACCTTTTACAAGCTACCCGAAGTCGGCCAACAGATCTCTATCTGGACGCATTTGCTGGTCAGGGAGGATTCGCACAGCCTGATCGGCTTCGACAACGAGCAGGAGCGCAAGCTGTTCCGCCAGTTGATCCGCATCACCGGCGTGGGTCCGAAAATGGCGCTGACCATTCTCTCGGGCATCGACGAACAGCAGTTTGCGCTATGTATCGCCAACAACGATATCGCCATGCTGACCCGACTTCCGGGTGTCGGCAAGAAAACCGCCGAACGCCTGATTATCGAAATGCGTGACAAGATAGACGTAACCGCGGGCGACCTGCCGACGCAACAGGCCGCGGCCGGCGGGCATTCGATCGTCAACGAGGCAATAGAAG
This sequence comes from Gammaproteobacteria bacterium, assembly GCA_009937625.1. Classification (GTDB taxonomy): domain Bacteria; phylum Pseudomonadota; class Gammaproteobacteria. The sequence continues at coordinate 12,422 of JAACFA010000086.1, forward strand.
CGCTGCAGGCGCTGGGCTACAAGCCAATCGACGCGGAAAAGATGATCAGCCGTGCGCAGCAGCAGGGTGAATCCGCCGACAGCGCCTCGCAGTTGATCAAACAGGCGTTACAGACCACGGTGAAGATATGAGCGAAGAACGTCTGATTAGCGCCGAAGCGGTCGAAGAGGAATTAATCCAGGACCGCGCACTGCGGCCGAAAATGCTGGCCGATTACGTTGGCCAGGAAGAAGTGCGCGAGCAGATGGAGATCTTTGTGCAGGCCGCGGTTCAGCGCCGCGAAGCGCTGGATCACGTGCTGATCTTTGGGCCGCCCGGTCTCGGCAAGACCACGCTGTCGCATATTATTGCCAATGAAATGCAGGTCAACCTGCGTCAAACCTCGGGCCCGGTGCTCGAGAAGGCAGGCGATCTGGCGGCGATCCTGACCAACCTCGAGGCGCATGACGTGCTGTTCATCGACGAGATTCATCGACTGAGCCCGGTCGTCGAAGAAATTCTTTACCCGGCGATGGAAGACTTTCAGCTCGATATCATGATCGGCGAGGGCCCGGCGGCGCGTTCGATCAAACTCGATCTGCCGCCCTTTACCCTGGTCGGCGCGACCACGCGTGCCGGGCTGCTGACCTCGCCGCTGCGCGATCGCTTCGGGATCGTGCAACGACTGGAGTTTTACAGCGCGCAGGAACTGGGCAGCATAATCATGCGTTCGGCGGGCCTGCTCGGTATCCACGTCGATGCCGCGGGCGCGCACGAAATCGCCAGCCGCTCACGCGGCACGCCGCGCATTGCCAATCGCCTGCTGCGTCGCGCACGCGACTATGCCGAGGTCAAGGCCGATGGTGTCATTACCGAAACCGTCGCTCATGCGTCGCTGGATATGCTCAAGGTCGACCAGTCCGGGCTCGATCACATGGATCGGCGCCTGATCCTGGCCTTGATCGAGAAATTCGATGGCGGCCCGGTCGGCGTCGAAAGCCTGTCGGCCGCAATCGGCGAGGAGCGCGGTACCATCGAGGACGTTATCGAGCCCTACCTGATTCAGCAGGGATTTTTGATGCGTACCCCGCGGGGACGTGTGGTAACATCGCGCGCGTATTTGCATTTCGGAATTAAAAATGCAAAGCAGGGTGAAATAGATCTCTAGCCAGTCCCTGCATCAACCTGTAACAATCTGACCTTAGAAAACGCCATGAATGATGATTCGCTATTAACCCTTATTATCAACGCCAGTTTACCGGTGCAGATAGTTATGCTCCTGCTGCTGGGGGCGTCGGTTTTTTCCTGGGCGCTGATGTACGTCAAGCGCGGTTACATCCGGCAATCGCAGGCCGAGGCCAAAACCTTCGAAGGCCGCTTCTGGTCGGGTATCAACCTTAGCGACCTGTTCGCTCAGCTGAGCGTGCGCCAGGATCGGCGTTTCGGGCTGGAGGCGATATTCGAAAACGGTTTCCGCGAATTTGCGCGCGCCCGCAAGGCGGAACTCGACAACAGTGAAGTGGTGCGCTCTGCGCATCGAGCGATGAAGGTGTCGATGTCGCGCGAAATCGAGCTGCTGGAAAATAACTTGCCGTTCCTTGCCACCGTCGGATCGGTCAGCCCTTATGTCGGCCTGTTCGGTACGGTCTGGGGCATCATGGAGTCGTTTCGCGCGCTTTCGGGTGTGCAGCAGGCGACACTCGCGATGGTGGCGCCCGGCATTTCGGAAGCGCTAATCGCGACCGCGATGGGGCTGCTGGCGGCGATTCCCGCGGTCGTGGCCTACAACAAGTTCACCAGCGAGATCGATACCATGATCGTGCGCTACGAAAATTTTCTGGAAGAGTTTACCGGAATTTTACAACGCCAGGCCCAGTCACCCAGGTAGGATGTCCCGGTGAGAAAGCGTCGTTCAGTTTCTGAAATCAACGTGGTGCCATACATCGACGTGATGTTGGTGCTGTTGATTATTTTCATGGTGACAGCCCCCCTGCTGAAGCAGGGCGTCGATGTCGACCTGCCGACGGCCCCGGCCAATCCGCTCGATGTCGAGAGTCCGGAACCGATCGTCATTACCGTTGACAGGGAAGGGCAGATGTATCTCAGTACCGCCCTTAATCCGGATTCCGGCATCAGCGCCGAGTCGCTGGTCAAGCAGGTCAAGGCGGTCTTGTCGCGGGAACCGAATCGCCCGGTGATGGTGCGCGGCGATGCCAACGGCCCTTACCAGAATGTCGTGGCTACCCTGGTATTGCTGCAGCAGGCCAATGTCGGATCGGTCGGCCTGGTGACCGACCCCGAGGAAACGAACTAGTGCTGGGTGAGTTACTCCAGCATCCGCGGGCCCTGTTGCTATCGCTGGCGTTGCATGTAGTCATCATCGGCATCATGTTCATTAACTTTCATTTTGCCGACAGACCTGATCTGATCAAGGCGGGTCCGGTCGAGCAGACCGTCAAGGCTGAAGTGGTAGAACGGCAGCAGCTCGAAGCGATGCAGGAGAAAAAACGGCTGGAAGTAGAAAAACTGAAGGAGGCCGAGCGCAAGAAGAAAGAGCAGGAAGCCAAAAGGCTGGCCGACATAAAGAAAAAAGAGGCCGAGAAAAAACGCAAGGCGGAAGGAAAGAAAAAGGCTGAACTAAAACGTGAGAAAGAGGCCGAAGAGAAACGCAAGCGGGAAGCAGCACTCAAGGCGGAGGCGAAGCGCAAGGCGGAAGAAAAGCGCAAGGTCGAGGAGGAACGCAAGGCGGAAGCGAAGCGTAAGGCCGAGGAGAAGCGCAAGGCGGAAGCGAAGCGCAAGGCCGAGAAGGAGCGTAAGGCGGAAGAGCAGCGTATCGCGGAGGAAAAACGCAAGGCCGAAGAACAACGTAAGGCCGAGGAAGCTCGCATCGCCGAAGAGAAGCGCAAGGCCGAAGAGGCGAAACGCGCGGAAGAAGAACGCAAGCGTAAAGCGGAAGAACAGCGCCGTTTGGCAGCAGAGGAGCAAAAGCGCAAGGAAGCCGAACTAAAGGCAAAATTGCAGGCCGAGGAGACGCAGCGCCGTCTCAGTTCGCTGCAGGAGGCTTATAAGCTGGCGATTTTACAGAAAGTTCGAAGGAATTGGATTAGACCGCCCGGAAGTGAGAAAATACCCGAATGCTGGGTCCGGGTGATACAGGGGCCCGGTGGAATCATTCTCGATGTCACCTTTGGCACCTGTAAGGGCAGTACGCAGACGTACCGTGCGTCGATCGAAAGTGCAGTTTACAAAGCCGAGCCTTTACCGAAACCGGGAGATCCATCCTTGTTTGAGCGCGAACTGAATTTTAATTTTAGGCCTGAGTAAGAAACCCGGTAAATGTAATGAAGCGATCAATAATCTCTCTGTTTGTTATTTTCCTCTGGGCTGTATCAACCGCCGGCAGGGCCGCGTTGACCATCGAGATTACCGGTGGCACCGAGGGCGCGTTGCCGATCGCGGTGGTGCCGTTCGATGTCTCTAAACTGGCCGGCAAGCTGCCGGTTGACCTGGCTCAAATTGTCTCCAGTGACCTGAATCGAAGCGGCGTTCTGACAGTCATGGAGCGCGGCGCTTTACCGGCTAGTCCGCATTACAGTAACCAGGTCAAGTACCAGCAATGGAGAGGCGCGGGCCAGGATTACCTGGTGGTCGGGCGCGTGCGCGAGGATTCGCCCGGGGTATATACCATTGAGTTTCAATTGCTCGACGTGCTCAAGCAAAAGCAGCTGCTCGGTCGCAGCATGAAAGCAAAGAAACGCAACCTGCGCTCGCGCGCGCACCAGATCAGCGATTTTATCTACCAGCAGATCACCGGCACCCGGGGCGCCTTCAATACCCGAATTGCCTACGTCCGGGCGCAAGAGAACGCGGCGCGCAAATATGTGCTGCAGGTTGCCGACACCGATGGCTTCAACGAGCAGAACGTGCTCGAATCCGACGAGCCCATCATGTCACCGAGCTGGTCGCCCGACGGCAAATCGCTGGCCTACGTATCGTTCGAAAATCGTCGCCCGGAGATCTATATTCAACAGCTGGCGACCGCGCGCCGCTCCAAGGTTTCGGGCTTCAGCGGGCTGAATAGCGCACCGAGCTGGTCGCCCGACGGCAAGTTCCTGGCGTTGGTGTTATCGAAAGACGGCAGCCCCGACGTCTATACCCTGAATACCGCTACCAAGCGCCTCAAGCGCCTGACGAAGCATCGCGCCATCGACACCGAACCGGTATGGACGCAGGACGGCAGGAGCATTATTTTTACTTCCGATCGATCGGGGTCGCCGCAGCTGTACCAGATCAATGTCGAGGGTGGCAGAGTCAAACGGCTGACGTTCGAAGGCACATACAACAGCGCGGCGAGCCTGTCGCCCGACGGCAAGTACATCGCCATGGTGCACGGCGAGCGGGGGCAATATAAAATAGCGCAGCTGGACCGTGAAACGGGAAACTTGACCGTTCTTACCGACAGTTCGCTCGACGAATCTCCTTCTTTTTCACCCAATGGAAGGATGGTGCTGTACGCCTCGACCCGGGGAAACAACGGATTTCTGTACGCGGTCTCTATCGACGGGCGCGCAAAACACAAGTTATCGGACCAGGCTGGAAATATCCGGGAGCCGGTCTGGGGTCCTTTTGAAAGCAAATAGTTAGCGAACACAAGCGGAGCGTGATGAATATGAAAAGATTTGATTGTTTAAAGCCATGGCTGCTGGCCGGGTTTCTGGGTATCTTCTTGACGGCCTGTGCCACCACGCAGGAGGAAGTTATCGAAGATGGTCCACCGTCCGAAGATCAAACACAGATGGACGGTGGCATGACCACTGATGACACCGGCGTCGATGCCAGCGGAATAGACGGTGGCGACGACGGCACTGCCACCGCGATAGTCGACGAGAGCATGATGAGTGCGGCTGAATTGCTCGAGCAGAGCGAGGGCGCGCTTTCTAATCGCACCATCTACTTCGAGTTCGACAGCGCCAAACTGACCAGCGAATCGATAGCGATACTCGAGACTCATGGCAGTTTCATTGCCGGCAACGGTGAAGTCACGGTGCGGCTCGAAGGCCATGCCGACGAGCGCGGCAGCCGTGAGTACAACATTGCGCTCGGCGATCGCCGTGCACAATCGGTGCGCCGGGTGTTGCTGTTCCAGGGTGCCTCCACCGATCAAATTGAGACCGTCAGCTACGGCGAAGAGCAACCGGCGATGTCGGGCCATACCGAGGAAGCCTGGGCGAAGAACCGGCGCGTCGAACTGATTTACACGGTGAACTAACATGACCCCGGCGAAAAACTCGATTCGCAATGCCGGTTTCAGTCTGCTAATCGTAGCCAGCGGGCTGGCACCGGCTTTTGCGCAAAGCGCGCTGACCCCGGAGCAATTGACGTTGCGGGTCGAACGCCTGACCGAACTTTCGCAGCGTTCGGAAGCCAAGCTGGGCACCATCCAGGAACAGTTGGCCAAGCTGAACGAGGATATGTCCCGGATGGGCCGCTTGATCGATAATCGTGCGATGCTCGATATGATCCAGCTGGTCGATCAGCTTTCGGAGGAAATCAGCCAGCTGAACGGACAGATCGAGCAGCAGGGTTTTGACCTCGAGAGCATCAAGAAGCGCCAGCGAGAGCTGTATCTCGATATCGATCGCCGGCTGCGCGATATCGAAAGCGGTGCCACGGCGCAGGCCGGTTCTATCAGCGTCCCGCAGATCGATACACCCGCGCCGGCCGCGGCCTCCGGGCAGCAGGCCCCGTCGGAAGAGGCACCGTCGACCACGTCGACCCAGACTCAGACCACGGCATCGATAACGCAGACTCCATCGGTAACCCAGAGCGAGGAAAAGGCGGCCTACCAGGCCGCGTTCGACACTCTCAAGGAAGGACGTTACAAGAACGCCAAGACCGAACTCAAGACTTTCCTGAACCGCTACCCGAACAGCAGCTATGCCGGCAACGCCCAGTACTGGCTGGCCGAAGCGCACTACGTTACTCGTAATTTCGAGCAGGGCATCGTCGAGTTCAAGAATGTGCTGGACAAGTATCCGAGCAGTAACAAGGTGCCGGACGCCATGCTCAAGCTCGGTTATACCTTCTACGAGCTCAAGCAATTTCCCCAGGCCAAGCAGGTCTTGACCGACCTTCGTGAAAAGTTTCCCGACGAGACCGCCGCGCGCCTGGCCGCCAAGCGCCTCGATCGCATCCGCAAGGAGGGGCATTAGGCCGGGCAACAGAATTCACTTGAAATCGGTTCGGGGATGGGTATCATTCCCGGTTCTTCACGGGGGCCGTTAGCTCAGTTGGTAGAGCATCTGACTTTTAATCAGGTGGTCGAGCGTTCGAATCGCTCACGGCCCACCATTTTT
>JAACFA010000087.1 GCA_009937625.1 Gammaproteobacteria bacterium
AGCTGCTGTGACAGGGAGTTTTCAACCAGTTGTGACTGCGGCATCGTTTCCGCCAGGCGCAAAAAGTCGCCGTATTTCGGGAACAGGGTATTGGCGATGGTCCGGCTGAGCGAGACGTAGTTACGTTCCTCGATCTCTATCAATTGATCGATCGTGGCGTGACGATAATAGATGCTCAAACTTAACGCCGAGGCAAGGATCGCCACCAGGCTGACGATCGAAAAGTAAAGCTTGAGGCTGAAGTTTGTCTGTTTCGACATAAAATTCGTCAGGCGCTGCCGCCGGTCATGCAGACGAAATGGGAAACGGCGGTCCAGGCAGGTATTGTGCCGCCGCGAATCCCCGAATCCAGAGTCGTGTTTGTGGACGCCGGGGTCCTGATAACTTGAGTGAGGTATCGGCAAATAGACATCGAACTGAAATAATTTCTTGACATACATACCGGTCGGTATTAGAAAGCATGCCAACTGGTATGTATGCGGCGTATGAACGATTTAAGCGACAAAGATGTTTACTGGTGGCGACCGCTCGATGATACCGAGCTCGATACCCGCGGCCAGATACTGTTTGCGGCTTACAAGGAAATCCACGTCAACGGTTTCCAGTCGGCCAGCCTGAGCAATATCCTGAAGCGCACCGGCGTTACCAAGGGTGCGCTCTATCACCATTTTCGTGACAAAAGCGAACTCGGTTACGCGGTCGTCGATGAAGTCATCGATACGAGAATCCAGCAGAGTTTTATCCACCCACTGACGCATTTCGACGACCCGATCGAGGGCTTTATCGAGTTGATCCAAAATGCCGGCGAAACCTTTTCGATGACCGATATCGAGCTTGGTTGTCCGCTTTCGGTGCTGGCCCAGGAAATGGCGCCTATCGACGAAGGTTTCCGTACCCGCCTGACAAGAATTTACCAGCAATGGCATACATCGATCGCCGCGGTGCTCGCCAGGGGCAAGGCCGAGGGCCTGATCATCGACGAGGTCGAGCCCGAAACGATGGCGGTCACGATCGTGGCGCTCATGGAGGGCAGCCTGAGCGCGGCCAAGGTAGCGCAGAGCCTGGATATGCTTTACCGCTGCGGCCAGGGACTGACACAAATTTTGCAACTGATTAGAACCGAGCCCGTGAGTCGATAATGGTAAAAAAGTACGCTGAATTTATCCTGGGGCACCGATGGATTATCGTGATACTGGCGGTGTCGTGGATCATGGCAATGGGTGCCGGTGCCCAGCACCTGACCTTCACCAACGATTACCGCGTGTTTTTCGGGAAAGACAATCCGCAGCTGATGGCTTTCGAAAACCTGCAGGACACCTATGCCAAGAACGATAACGTGATGCTGGTACTGGTGCCTGCGGATGGCGAAGTGTTCACGCGCGAAACCCTGGGCGCGGTTGCCTGGTTGACCGAGCGCGCCTGGGAGACGCCTTACTCGACCCGGGTCGAGTCGCTCAGCAACTACCAGCATACCTCGGCGATCGAAGACGATTTACTGGTCGAGGACCTGGCCTACGAACCGCAGAATCTGACCGATGACGACCTGCTGCGTATCCGCGACATCGCGCTCAACGAACCGGTCCTGGTCAATCGGCTGATTTCGCCGCGGGCGGACGTCACCGGAATCAATATCACGATCGAACTGCCGGGCGTCGACCCGATTGTCGAAAATCCTGAAGTGGTTACCTATGTGCGACAGTTGCGCAGCGAGTTCAGGCAGGCGTTTCCCGAAATCGACGTCAAGTTAACCGGTATCATCATGATGAACCAGGCGTTTCCAGAAGCGAGTCAATACGATATGACGACCCTGTTTCCGCTGATGCTGTTGCTGTTCGTCGTGGTGCTGTTTTTCTGGGTCAGGGGATTTTCCGGCACCGTCACCACTTTCTGCATCATCGTCTTTTCGATTATCGGGGCCATGGGTATGGCCGGCTGGTTCGGTATCGCGCTGACGCCGCCGTCGTTCTCCGCCATCATGATTATTCCCACCATGGCAATCGCGGACAGCGTGCACGTGCTGATGAACTACCTGCTTATGATGCAAAAGGGCGAGACGCGCCGCGAGGCGATGATCGACAGCATCCGCATCAACTTCCAGCCGGTGTTCTTGACCAGCGTTACCACTGCGATCGGCTTCCTCAGCATGAATTTTTCGGATGCGCCGCCGTTTCATGATCTCGGCAATATCGTCGCCATGGGTGTCATGATCGCCTTCGTGCTGAGCGTGACCTTTCTACCGGCGATGATGCTGCTGTTGCCGGGCCGGCAGCGCGTCGGGGAAACGACCTCGAGTCGCGCGATGCAGTGTTTCGCCGAGTTCGTGATTGCCAAACGCGGTAAGCTGCTGGTCGGCATGAGCATTGGCTGCCTGCTGCTGATTTCCTGGTTGCCGCAAAACGAGCTAAACGACGATTTCGTCAAGTATTTCAGCGAAAAAATAGAGTTCCGGCGCGATGCCGATTTCGCGTCGGAAAACCTGAGCGGGCTTTACCTGGTCGACTACTCGCTCGAGTCGGGACAGGACGGCGGCGTCAGCGATCCCGGGTTTCTGCAAAATATCGAAGACTTCGCCAACTGGTATCGCCAGCAGCCCGAGGTTCTGCACGTGAACGTCGTCTCCGATACCTTCAAGCGGCTCAACAAGAGCATGCATGGCGACGACCAGGCCTGGTATCGGCTGCCCGAACTGCGTGACCTCGCGGCGCAGTACCTGCTGTTGTACGAAATGTCGTTACCTTATGGACTCGATCTGAACAACCAGATCAATATCGACAAGTCGGCGACTCGCATGACGGTAATGCTGCGCAACATGACCACCAAGAGCGTGCTCGCGCTGGAGGAACGGGCGCAACAATGGCTGCGGGATAACGCGCCGCCGAGCATGCATAACGAGGGCGCCAGCCCGACGATCATGTTCAGCAATATCGGCGAACGCAATATCAGGAGCATGCTGCTGGGCACCACGGTTGCGTTGATCCTGATCTCCATCATCCTGGTATTCGCGCTGCGCTCCGTCAAGATCGGGATGCTGAGCCTGATACCGAACCTGATTCCGGCGGCGCTGGCGTTTGGCGCCTGGGGCATCGCCGTGGGGCAGATCGGGCTGGCGCTGTCAGTCGTGACCGGCATGACGCTCGGCATCGTGGTCGACGATACCGTGCATTTTTTAAGCAAGTACCTGCGCGCGCGCCGCGAGAAAGGTCTCGATGCGCAGGACGCGGTGCGCTATGCGTTCAGCACCGTGGGCCTCGCGCTGGTGGTAACGTCGATCGTGCTGGTCGCGGGCTTCACCGTGCTGACCTTCTCCGCTTTCGCGCTAAACTCGAACATGGCGTTCATGACCGCGGTGACGATCATATTCGCGATCGTTGCCGACTTCCTGTTGCTGCCGCCGCTGTTGATGGCAATCGACGGCAAATCGACCACCCGGAACGCCAACAGAGAGCGACCGACTGCTGCTTTCGACGGCAAGGAGCAAACCAGTGTTTAAACTCGAATCCCTCATATTGCTGCTATCCATCGCGCTACCCGCCGCGGCACTGGCGCAAAGCCCCGAACAAAAGGGGCTCGAAATTGCGCAGGCAGCCAGGGCTTATGACAAGGGTTTTACCGATTTCACCGCGAACATGGTCATGACCCTGAAAAACAAGTCGGGGCAAACCTCGCGGCGCCTGATCCGCATCCGCACTCTCGAAGTCGAAGGCGATGGCGACAAGAGCCTGTCGATTTTCGACGAACCCGCCGACGTCAAGGGCACCAAGATGCTAACCTATTCGCACGGACTCGAGCCGGATGACCAGTGGCTTTACCTGCCGGCCTTGAAAAAGGTCAAACGCATCAGCTCGCGCAACAAGTCGGGGCCCTTCATGGGATCGACCTTCGCCTTCGAAGACCTCGGTTCGCAGGAAGTCGAGAAATACACCTACAGGTACCTGCGCAACGAGCCCTGCGGTGAGATGAACTGCTATGTTATGGAGCGCTACCCGGCCTACAAGTTTTCCGGCTACACCCGGCAGGTCGTGTGGCTCGATACCGAGGGCTACCGGGTGGTCAGGGTCGAATACTACGATCGCAAGAAGTCGCTGCTGAAGACCCTGATCGCGAGCGATTTCCAGCAATACCTCGGTCGCTACTGGCGCCCGAGGCTGATGGATATGGTTAACCATCAAACCGGCAAGAGCACGCTGCTCGAATGGAAAGACTACGAATTCAAGACCGGCCTGACCGATCGCGATTTCCGATCGCAGACGCTGAAGCGCATCAAGTAATATGCGGCGCGCGGTTTCAGGTCTGGGCCTGTTGCTGATCAGTGTCAGCGCGGCCGCGGAGTTCTCCGGCAATGTCGCGGCGGAGGCCGCGATCTTCAGCGAATCGCCGCAGTTCGAAGACCAGTTCGACGATAACGTCACCTTTTCCTTCCAGCCCAAATGGGATGGGGAATGGAATGACGGCGACGATTTGTGGAGCCTGGAGCTGTTCCTGCGCGTCGACGACAAGGATGCGGGACGCGAGCACGCCGATATTCGAGAGGCGCTGTGGTTGCACGTCGACGGTGACAACGAATGGCGTATCGGCATCAATACCATGTTTTGGGGCGTTACCGAGTCACGGCACCTGGTCGATGTCATCAACCAGATTGACCGGGTCGAAGGTATCGACGGCGAAGACAAGCTCGGCCAACCGATGATTCACCTGAAACGCTACCAGGACTGGGGCGTACTCGATTTCCTGCTGCTGCCGGGATTCCGCGAGCGTACTTTCCAGGAGAAGGAAGGCCGCCTGCGCACGCCGCTGGTGGTGGACACCGACCAGGCGGAGTACGAGTCTTCGGACGAGGAGCGGCATGTCGATTATTCGCTGCGGTTTTCTCAAACCTATGGCGATCTTGATCTCGGGATTTCGTGGTTCAAGGGCACCAGTCGCGACCCGGTCCTGTTGCCTGGATTCGATGACAAAGGTAACCCGGTGCTGACGCCTTTTTACGAACAGATGACGCAGGCAGGCGTCGACGCGCAACTGATTTATGAAGACTGGATCTGGCGCCTCGAATACATCCGGCGTGAAGCCGAGTCGAATGATTACGACGCCTATACTGCCGGATTCGAATACACCTTTTACGGCATCATGGAGTCAGTCGTCGACCTGGGCTGGCTGGTCGAGTACTCGGCGGACAGCCGGCCCGACGACGAAGCCGATATCCTGAATAACGATGTCTTCCTCGGCACCCGCTTCGGTTTCAACGACGCGCAATCGAGCGAGGTCCTGGCCGGTTTCTTCATCGATACCGATAACCAGAGCCGCAGCTTCAGGGTCGAGGGCAATCGGCGCTTCGGCGAGAGCTGGAAGGGCACGCTGGAATTGCAAACTTTCTCCGACATCGATCCGGACGATTTGCTCGCCGCGCTCGAAAATGACGATTTCGTACTGCTCGAGATGGCGTACTATTTTTAAACAATTCCAGCCGTTTGCCGCGGATGCCTGTCGAGGCCCGGAAACCGGTTGTTAACTCCGAAGATCGGCATCTGCTAACATGCCCCGGGTGACAACAGACAATAGAAGACAGACAAAGGTTAGGGGGTAAGTATGAGTGCCGCAAGTTATTCGCTGGACCAATATGTAGCCGATCTGCGACAGATTGCCGCTGAAACTGGTGACGAGGATGAGATCCTGCGGCGTGTGGGCGCACTGGCGCAGCGCTTCGTTGCCGACCGGTCGTGGCTGCAGCCGAAACACTACGAGGCCGACACAGAGCAGGGGTTCGGAGTGCATTTGTTACACGAGGAGCCCGACCATTCGCTGGCGATACTGGTATTGAGCTGGTTACCCGGTCGAGGCACACCGCCGCATGATCACGGTACCTGGGCGGTTGTCGCCGGGGTCGACGGCGTGGAGCGTAATGTTCGCTATAACCGGATCGACGACGGCAGTCGCGACGACTACGCCGAACTCGAGGTCAAGCACGAATTCGATGCGCATGAAGGAGAGCTGGTGTGCATGAGGACCGGCGGCATTCACAAGGTAACCAATGAAACCGACGAGGTTACGCTGTCGGTGCACACCTACGGGCGGCACGTCAACTTTACCAACCGCTCGCAGTTCGACCTCGACAGCAAGCAGCGCAAGGCCTTCATCGTTCGGGTCGAGTGAAGCCCGGTCCCGGAGATCGTGATTGCCCGGCAGTGACTACGGGATTAGAACCGCGGCGCCGGTGAGTTCGCCATTGCGCAGTGCTCGCAGCGCCGCGTTGGCCTGTTGCAGCGGAAACGTCTCGACCTGGGTTGTTACCGGCACCTGCGGCGCAAGTGCGAGGAAATCGATTGCGTCCTGGCGCGTCAGGTTGGCGACCGAGCGCAGCACGCGCTCACCCCATAGAATATTGTACGGGAAGCTGGGTATATCGGACATGTGGATGCCGCCGCAAACGACGATGCCGCCCTTGCGCACGGCGCGTAGCGCCGCGGGCACCAACGGTCCTACCGGGGCGAAAATGATCGCGGCATCGAGCTCGACCGGCGCCTCCTGATCGGAGCCGCCGGCCCAGGCGGCGCCCATGTCGAGCGCGAACTGCCGCGCCGCGTCGTCACCGGGGCTGGTGAAGGCGTAAATTTCGCGCTGCTGGTAGCGCGCGACCTGGGCCACGATGTGTGCCGCCGCGCCGAAACCGTAAATGCCCAGCCGCCTAGCCTCGGCGCCGGCCATGACCAGTGAGCGATAACCGATCAGCCCGGCGCATAACAGCGGCGCGAGTTCAGCGTCGGAATGATCACCCTGCAGCGGGAAACAGAAGTCTGCGTCGGCGACGGTCATTTCGGCGTACCCGCCGTCGATCTGGTAACCGGTAAAGCCGGGTTCGTCGCACAGGTTCTCGGCACCCGATCTGCAGTAACTGCAACAGCCGCAGGTATGGCCCAGCCAGGGTATGCCGATTCGATCCCCCAGCGCGAAGTCTTCGACCCCGTCGCCCAGGGCGCTGACGCTGCCGACGATTTCGTGACCCGGAATTATCGGCAGTTTGGTTTCGGTCAGGTCGCCGTCGACCACGTGCAGATCGGTGCGACATACCCCGCAGGCCGTGACCGCGACCTGCACCTGCCCGGGGCCGGGAACGGGATCGGGCATTTCCACCGCTTTCAACGGCGTGCCGGGGCGTTCGAGAATCATTGCTTTCATGCTTTTTTTACCCGGGGCGGGGCGGGGTGCTGGGTCTTGCCGGTGATGCCCGCGGTTAGCGCGAAGCGCATCGCCTCGTCCATACTCATCTTGCAGGGGCGGACGTCCGCACTCGGTACCAGCAGTGTGTAGCCTCCGATCATGTAACTCATAGGCAGGTACACCAGCACGCAGTCGCGGTCGCGAAACGCTTCGGGCAAACGCCCTGGATCCTCCTGGGTGACAAAACCGATGATTTCCATGTTCGCGATCTTGACGATGACCACGCGCCCGAAACTGTCCTTCTTGGGCGAAAAGAAATCGAACAGATCGCGGATGGCGCTATACACGGTCTTGATGATTGGCAGGTGGTAGAGAATATTCTCGCCGAAAGCGAACAACTGGCGCACCAGCACCGCCTTCATCAGCAGGCCGACGAAAAAAACGATAACGACTCCGGCAACGGTGCCCATACCGGGATAATAAGCCACCTCCGGCAGGACGAGGCGCAACGCGGCGCCCATCACTTCCTCGGAAGAAACCACCATCCAGTACAGCAGGTAGATGGTGAGCACGACCGGCAGCAAGGTAATAAAACCGGTGATTAAGGTGGTACCGATAGATTTGAACATGGCCAGGATTCCCTGATTCAGATAGATCGAATTCTATCAGTTGTCAGCAATATTCAGGAATCTGACGCTAGCCGAGCAGAATATCGCGCACCTGCTGATACTTCTGCATGGTTTTGGCGACGATATCGGCCGGCAGACGGGGTGCCGGCGGGGTTTTGTCCCAATCCAGAGTCTCCAGGTAATCCCGCACGAACTGCTTGTCGTAGCTCGGCGGGCTGATGCCGACGCGATACTCGTCCGCGGGCCAGTAGCGTGATGAATCGGGGGTCAGGATCTCGTCGATCAAAACCAGTTCGTCATTGGAGTCGACCCCGAATTCGAATTTGGTGTCGGCGATGATGATGCCGCGTTCGCGCGCGTAATCAGCGGCCTGGCGGTACAGCTCGATGCTCTTCTGCCTGATCGCGTTGGCCTTGTCGGAGCCGATCTTGGCGACGATGTCGTCGAAGCTGACGTTGATGTCGTGGTCGCCCACCTCGGCCTTGGTCGACGGGGTGAAAATCGGTTCGGGCAATTGCGCGGCCTGCTGCAGTCCCGGCGGCAGCTCGATACCACAAATCTGGCCGGTCGCCTGGTAGTCCTTCCAGCCGGAGCCGATGATGTAACCGCGCACGATCGCTTCCACTGGCAGGGTCTCGAGGCGTCGGACAATAATCGAGCGCGCTCGCAGGCGCTCGTAATCCGCCGCGCTGACGTAGTCGCGTAAATCGAGGTCGGTCAGATGATTGGCGATCAGGCCGGCGGTGCGATCGAACCAGAAGTTCGACACCTCGGTCAGCAATTCCCCCTTGTGTGGAATGGGTTCATCGAACACCACGTCGAAAGCTGAAAAACGGTCCGTGGTCACGATCAACATGTGGTCGTCATCGATCGCGTAGATGTCGCGCACCTTGCCGCGCGCGATCAATTCGAGGTTATCGAGGCTGGTCTCAAAAATAGCTTCGTCGTTCATGGCCGCTTCCAGGATTTTCTGGGCGGGAATCATATCATGCGGATTGCCGGGAACATTCACCCGGGGCTAATTTTTTGCGGCGATTCGCGCTATAATCGGTCGCTTTTTTGGGATAACCCGGAGCAAGTCATGTCGAAGGCTAAAGTGGGTGTCGTCATGGGCAGCACGAGCGACTGGCCCGTGATGCAGTACGCAACCGAATACCTCGAGCAATTCGGCGTCGAATACGAGGCGCGGGTAGTGTCGGCGCATCGCACCCCCGATCTGCTCGCCGAGTTCGGCAAGTCCGCCGTCGCCAACGGATTTGCCTGCATCATCGCCGGCGCCGGCGGCGCCGCGCATCTACCCGGCATGCTGGCCGCCAATACCACGCTGCCGGTGCTCGGCGTACCGGTGCCGACCGAACACCTGCAGGGCCAGGATTCGCTGTACTCGATCGTACAAATGCCAAAGGGCATCCCGGTAGCGACCTTTGCTATCGGCAAGGCGGGCGCGATTAATGCCGCACTGTTCGCGGTTTCGATGCTGGCCAACGCTGATCCGGAACTGGCGCAACGGCTGTCTGACTTTCGCGAGCAGCAACAGCAGGCGGTGTTAGACATGACGCTGCCGCCGGCCGGTTAAGATGGCGATTCTTCCCGGCAGTACCCTCGGTATGCTCGGCGGCGGTCAGCTGGGGCGCATGTTCGTGACCGCGGCCCGCACCATGGGTTACGAGGTGATCGTACTCGACCCGGATCCGAATAGTCCCGCCGGCGGCCTCGCGAGTCAGCACCTGGCCAGTGATTACGACGATACCGAGGCACTCGATTATTTGTCGCGGCACTGTGCCGCGGTGACCACCGAGTTCGAAAACATACCGGCGGTAACGCTTGCCTACCTGGCCAAATCGGTGCCGGTGCATCCTTCGGCGAGCGCGCTGCATATCGCGCAACACCGCAAGCAGGAAAAGGAATTCTTTCGCGAACAGGGTTTGAGTACCGCCGATTTCGTCGCTATCGAAAACGACGATGACGTCGAAAGCGCGCGCGACTTTTCCTTTCCGGCAATCCTAAAGACCGCGATGCTGGGTTATGACGGCAAGGGGCAGGTGGTTTGCCTCAGTTTCGACGAACTGCAATCCGCATTCGAGCAAATTGGCCGCAAGCACTGCGTGCTCGAGCAGCGTATCGATCTCGATTGCGAGGTCTCGGTGGTGTTGTGTCGGTCGCTGGCCGGCGAAGTCACCTGTTTCCCGATAGCCGAAAACAGCCATGCCAACGGCATTCTCGATGTCAGCATCGCACCCGCGGTAATATCTCCGGAACTCGCCGCGGAAGCCCGCGACGCCGCCACGCGTATCGCCAACGGGCTCGATTACTGCGGCGTGCTCGCAATCGAGTTTTTCGTATCCACCGACCAGCGCCTGCTGGTCAACGAGATGGCGCCGCGACCCCACAATTCGGGTCACTATACGCTGGATGCCTGCGAAACCTCTCAGTTCGAGCAGCAGGTGCGCATGGTCTGCGATTTGCCGGCAGGCTCCTGCCGCCAGCATAGCCCGGTCGCGATGTGGAACCTGCTGGGCGATATCTGGCCCGACGGCGGCCAGCCCCGGTGGGATGCGTTGTTAGAATTCGAGCACGCGAAACTTCATCTCTACGGCAAGGCGGAAGCCCGACCAGGGCGCAAGATGGGGCACGTCAACTGCGTCGGCGAAACCCTCGACGAGGCTCTTTCTCTGCTCGAAACTGTTCGCGAAACCCTGCGCTAAGCGGCGTATTTTTCTCTGCCAGACGAAATTCCGTAGCGGCCTGGAACAGCTGCCGGCCGGGCAGCGATTGTCGATACATTGCCGCCGAATGTCCGATTGTCGACGCGCCCGGGGCCGGCGCGCCGGGCTAATTGAGAACAATATCTCAATCATCCTATATTTCGGCATAAAGCAGCTTGAATGCAGGTTTTTTATGTTGATAATTCCGGCCGCGAAACTATATAGATGCTCTGCGTTCGATCGAACGCAGGAAGTGACGCTGGAAACCCGAAAGCCATCGCGGCCGGGAGATGAAGCCGGGGTGGCGAAGCCCTTCGATACCAGCTCGAGAATTTTCGCAAGCGGCAGTTTCTTATTTCAGGTGGCAGGAAAAGCATTGACGGAGATGACCGGAAAGTTGCGTAAAATCGAAGGCACGGTGCGAGACTATAAGGCGCTTGGCGTGCATAACGTCCAGCTTGAAATTCAGGGTGCCAACAATCTTATCGACCTTAATGTCGAACAGCCGTGGATGCTCAGAATCGGTGACCATATCGCCGTCGCCGGTGAAGACGACGGTCGTTCCGGTAAGTTTTACGGCTACGCCTATTGCTGGACGGCGTTCGCTACATTGTAATGGGCCTGGTTTTTTCCTGGGCCATCTTTCCGCTATTCATCCATATTCCGGCGGGTCTGCGCCAGCTGGCGTTCGGGCGCAAGATCGACCAGGCCGCCTCGATGCTGTGGGCCGAGCATGGGTGACCTGCAGCGCTAATTTCGAGGGCCGTTATTCCCGAGTCCCGACCGAGCTAGGCAGGATCATTTCGGCAAAATGCTCAAGTGGCCCCATCGAGCAGCCGGCTGCTCAATATCCCAAATGTTGCGTTACTGTTTGATGCCGCGCGCGACGGTGTAGGATTTGCCCTGCTTGATTTTTTCGTAGTTGCCGAAGACTTCGCTGAAACCGCGTTTGAAAAACTGCCGTAGGCCGGTAATCGTAACGATATAGAAAGCGCCGCCCGGTTTCAGGTAATCGAGCGCGTCGAACAGGTAAATGTACAGCATTTCCTTGCCGACCTTGGCGGGGATGTTCGACACGATAACGTCGAATTGCCGTGCCGGAATCTGTTTGAACCCATTGCTCAGCAGGCAGCTGGCGTTTCCGATTTTGTTATGCCGACAATTGCGCTCGGCGTAATCGACCGCGACGAAATCCTTGTCGACCATTAGGGTATGACCCTGCGGCGCCGCCCGCGCCATGCAGAGTCCGAGCACGCCGTAGCCGCAGCCAAGATCGAGGCAGTCGTCGGCCGGTTCCAGCTCGAGATGGTCGAGCAGCAGGCGTGAGCCATCGTCGATCGTACGTGGCGAAAACAGGCCCCAGGTGGTGTAAAACTCCAGTCCCCGGTATTCGATCAGCAGGTCCTGACGGATTTTGCGGTTGTATTCTTCGAGGTTATTAAGCACGGATTCAGCCCTTTTTGCTACCTTGGCCACAGCTTTACATAGACATATGGCTTTGCAACAATGGCGCAGTTTTCAAAGCGCCATTATCTATTGGCGATATCGAGATTACTACCTGGGAGCTAGGTTTTATGCGATTTGTTTTAACTTTGTGCCTGGCCTTAACTGCGATTTTTTCTGGCGCAGTGCAGGCAGATGTCGCCGCCGGCCAGTCGGCGTATGCATCCAGGGGCTGTATCGGTTGTCATGGCGCCGGTGGTGTCAGCGCGGCCACGACCTATCCCTCGCTCAAAGGCAGAGATGCCGATTTCATTCGTAAAAACCTGACCGATTATCGCAGCGGCGCGCGCAAAAATGCAGTCATGAACGCGATGGCGGCGGGGCTCAGCGACACCGATATCAGGAACCTGGCCGACTATATCGATAGTCTGAAGTAGCCCGCATTTATCGCCATCTTCTGGCCGCAAATGCGACTGGTATCAGGCTTTACCGATGCGCAGGATATGGGCTTCGATGTCGAACACGTGCTGGTCGTGCAGGCCTAGCTCGCGCAACGCGTTTGCCAGCTCCAGCAGGTACTCGTCGTTAGGGCCGCTCGGGCCCGCTGCACCGCAGATATGGTGCGCGATCTCGTATTCGTCGGCTTCCCCGAGATAAGCCTCGTTGTCCGGCGTTGCGATATAAGTCAGCCCGGTGGCCTGCGCTCCATCGTCGAAGGTCATTGCCGTGGCCACGCGCAGGTAACCGTTCTTTTCTCGCAGGTCGAGCTGCCTGAACACCGGGGCCTCGACCAGGTATGCCATCCCACCGCAAATAGCGCCGGCTTCCTCGATCAGGGTTACCACCCGCCCCGGGTTTTCCTCGGTACCGCGGTGATCGTGGGAACCCTGCCAGAAGCGGCGACTCCAGCCGCTGATGCTGGCCGGCCGCGATTCCAGGTAGGGGAAATCCACCAGGTAAATCAGCGAGCCGTAACCAAACAGCCACACCCGGTCGTCGTCATCGAGTCGATGCCGGCGCTGGTTTTCTTCGAAAGTGTCTTTGCTCATCCAGTGCGTTACCTGATGGAGGTTTTTATCATAACCGCCCGGGCCTCGCCACTGGTCGCCATCGGGTAGCTGGCCGCGGCCACCAGGTAACAGGTCATCGCGATCAGGATCACCAGGTTGAAGCCGAAATGTATCGCCAGCAGCGAAGCCAGCACCGCGCTGACGACCGAAGCGCAGCCGTTGATACCCCAGGCCCAGGGCGTTAACGGAGCGGCACCGATACTGATCGATGCCAGCCCCAGCGGGAAGGGCATGCCCATGCAGAATCCCAGTGGAGCGATCAGGATTATGCTGAGCAGCATGCGCGCGGCTAGCGACCAGCCGCCGGCCCACTGCAGCAACGGACCCAGCAGCAGCAGGTAGGCGCTGCCGAGCAGTATTATGCCCAGTACCGCGTAAGCGTTGATGCGCTGTGCGCGCAGCGTGCCGGCAAATCGCTGGGCAAAAGCGCTACCGAGTCCGGCCGCGACCAGGAACGATGACAGTACTACTGCCGCGGCGTACAGCGGGTGGTGCAGCAGCAGGATGAACTTTTGCAGGAACGATATTTCGATCAGGAGAAAACCGAGCCCTAGAGCGCCGAAGTAGCCCAACACCCGGAGTTTGCCGAAACCGATCGAGGTTGCCGCCGATTCTGGGTTTCGATTGACTAGAAATAGCGGTAGCAGAATCAGCAGCAGGCTAAGCGCCAGGGCCAGCAGGAGGGTTATCACCAGGGTCAGGTAGCCGGTTTCGAGCAGCGCGCTGCCGCCGCGCTGGCGCAATTCGAGTAGCTCTCCCAGGGTACGCCATTTGACGAAATGAAAATGGAATGGGCGGTCGTCGCTGGCCGGGTGCAGGCTGAATTTATAGTCCTGTAAAAACTGATCCCGCTCGGCCCCGAGCAATGCCTGCGCCCCCTCGTAAAAGTAAGCAGACGCCAGCCGATTGTAACGATTCGCCTGGCTGGGCGGCATGCCGGGATAATAAGCCGCGTCAAAGGCGCGCGATTCACAAAATGCCAGCAAGCTTTCGATATCCGCGGCGTCGATGACAGCGTTTTTGATCAGCAGGGTGCTCGTCTGCAAACCGCGGATCAGCAGCAGCCGCCGGGAAGCATCCTCGATCCCACTGCGTTCCAGCGCCTCGATCGCGGTGGCCAGCAGCTTCAGGCTGTCGCGCGGCGGCAGTTTGATCCAGCGCGTGAGCGCAATAAAGCCATTGGCTTCGAGCTTCGAAAGGGCCTGCTGCAGGGCCTCGATGGTATACAGGTAGTTTTCGTTGAGACCGTGCACGCCCCCGGCCGAGCCGGCGAAGGAATCGAGCATTGGCACCTGGATCAGATCGTAGGTGGCGCTACCTCGCTGCAGAAATCCGCGCGCCTCGGCAAGGTGTAGCGTGACGCGCTCGTGATTGTATAGACCGCCACTGAACTCGGCGAAGCGGTTACGTACCAGGTCGACAACCTGGGCAGCACGTCTGCGCCGCCACCCGCGCCTAGCACCAGTACCCTGCGGGGCTGCGCCAGATGATAGGGCAGCGCCGAGGTCAGGTCATCGAGATAAGCCAGCTCCTCGCGTATACCGCGGTAGCGGGTAATGGCCGTCATGCCGCCGGCGTCGGTAAACAGTCCGAGCTGCGGCGGTGGTTCGGCCCTTGCGTTAAGGCTTAGTCCAGGCGCGTGGCGCAACGGCAGTTTCGGGCTTTCGATGACCTGTAGTAATCCCAGCGGGCTGGAACGCGTTTCGATTATCCGCGTGCCCGTTATTCGTAACACCTGGCTGATTTCCTTGTATGGCGAAACCCGGGGCTCGGTCCAGCCGGCCGGCAGCTGGTGCAGCACCAGCAGCGCCGCGAGGAATGCGGCCATTGCAGGCCAGGCCCTGCCGTGGCATTCGACCCAGACCGCCGCAGCGGCGGCAATGCCGAGCATCGAAACCAGCACCAGTGCCTGCCACGGAGACGTCAGGAAAAGGATGCCGATGATGCCGAGTGCACCGATTCCTGCACCCAGCAGGTCGGCCGCATAGATACGCGCCAGCCGGTTGCGAAACTCGATCAGTGCCATGCCGATCAGGTTGGCGGCGAAAAAAAACGGCAGGGTTAGCAACAGGATTAGCAAAGCCAGGCGTAACCAGTGATGAGGATCCCAGATGAGTTCTTCGGGATTGAAGGAAACGCGCTGCGCCAATCCGAAGCCGAGCATTGCGGTGAGCGCAAACAGAACGGCCTGGCTGGTCGCGAAAATGCGAAAACGGCCGGCCAGGCGCGGGGCCAGGAATACCAGCAAGCTGCCGCTAACGCCAAAACCCAGCAGCGCGATGCTGACCACCAGGTAGGCAAAGTGATGCCACTGGATTAGCGAAAACAGCGCCATCAGCAGGACTTCGTAGGCCAGTACCGCCGCGGACATCAGGGCAATGGCAATCCGGGGCTGCGAGGCTTGATTCACGCCGCGACTAGTGACTGCCGGTGAGCGGCACGAATCTGACCGGCAGGACCTGGCGTGTGACCACTTCCTGCTCGTTGATGCGCGTGATAAGTATCAATTCCTGGGTCGAAAACCGGCTGCCGACAGGAATGATCATTTTGCCGCCGACGTTTAGCTGTTTAACCAGCGGCGGTGGGATATGACTCGCGGCAGCGGTTACGACGATCGCATCGAAGGGTGCCTGCTCGGGCCAGCCGTAGTAGCCATCGCCGATGCGCGTTTCGACGTTCTCATAGCCTAGCCGTTGCAGCAGGGCGCGGGCTCGCTGTCCGAGCGCTTCGATGATCTCGATGCTCCATACGCGGGTCTCGAGGGCGGCCAGTATCGCCGCCTGGTATCCGGATCCGGTCCCGATTTCGAGCACTTTCTGTCCCGGCTCGAGTTCCAGCAGGTCGGTCATGATGGCAACTATGTAGGGCTGGGATATGGTTTGACCATGGCCGATGGGTAAGGGCCGATTCCGATAGGCCTGGTCGACCACGTCGGCTGGCACGAATTCATGCCGCGGCACGCGGGCCATCGCGTCGAGCACGCGCTCGTCGAGCGCCGAACGCTTCAGGTAGGCGCTAGTGGCTCGCACGTCGGCTTCGATCAGGCGTATCATGTTTTTGCGCTGCGCCTGATAACTGTCACCGGCGATAGCGGCGTCGAGCATCAGGGCAAATGCGGCCACGGCCAGCAAGCTAGCGATAACCCACGGGACAAGGTTGCGATAAGAGACAAATCCAGACATCGCTAATACTATTGCCTGTATCCTTAGCATTCAGGAAATCGATTATAAGCGTGAAACCCTACGTCGCCAATTTTCGTTTTTACGAGGAGCTCAATGATTTCCTCGAACCCGGGTGTCATAAAAAAACTATCGCGTATCGATTCGACGGCCGGCCCGCGATCAAGGATCCGATCGAAAGGCTTGGAGTGCCGCATAGCGAAATCGATTTGATCGTGGTCAACAGCGCGTCGGTGGGTTTCGATTACAGGCTGGGAAACGGCGATCGGGTTGCCGTGTACCCGGTGTTCGAGAGCCTGGATATTTCGCCGCTGCAGCACCTGCGCGCCCGGCCCCTGCGTGTCACCCGATTCATGGTCGACGTCAACCTCGGCAAGCTGGCTCGGCTGCTACGCATGCTGGGATTCGACGCCGCTTACAGCAACTCCCTGCAAGATGCCGAAATTGTCGATATCGCCGCGCGCGAGCACCGAATCATACTGACGCGCGATCGGCGCCTGCTGTTTCGCAAGGCCGTTACGCACGGGTACTGGGTGCGTTCGGACGACCCCGAGACCCAGCTGGTGGAGGTCGTGCAACGGCTCGACCTGGCGTCGCAGCTGCGGCCCCTGCGGCGTTGCCTGGCCTGTAACGGGGAAATCGAAAGCGTCGAGCGGGAGCAGGTCTGGTCTCGCCTGGAGCCACTGACGCGCCGCTACTACCGCGAGTTTTACCGCTGCTCGGGCTGCCACAAGGTTTACTGGGAAGGCTCGCATGTCGAGCACATGAGCGACGTTATTCGCCGTCTGCTCGAGCCTCGCGCTTAGCGCGTTCGAGATCCTTTTCGCAAAGCCGGATGTTAGCGCGCAGCTGGCGGGCGCGGCGTTCGAGTTCATGCGAGGGGCCGCGCTCCAGCGCGTCACGCACGCGCCGCAGTTCATGCTGTAACGCGGCGATTTCCTGGCTTAGCTCTTTTTCGGCTGACATCGATCGAGTCTTTTTCATTCCAACTTCCCAAGTGTAACAGCCGGGCGCGAATCGGGCGCAACAGGGTTAGTGTCGATTATCCATTTTGACCAGGCTGAAATCGGGGGCGATATGGTGTAAATTGCGAGCCATTCGAATTCGGGAAATACCATGTCAGATTACCAGATAGCCCCGTCGATCCTGTCCGCCGATTTCGCGCGGCTCGGCGAAGAAGTCGATAACGTGCTCGCCGCAGGCGCGGATATCGTGCATTTCGACGTCATGGACAACCATTACGTGCCCAACCTGACTATCGGCCCGCTGGTGTGCGAGGCCCTGCGCAAGCATGGCGTCGAGGCGCCGATCGACGTACACCTGATGGTCAAGCCGGTGGATCGTATCATCCCTGATTTTGCCAGTGCCGGCGCGAGTTACATCACCTTCCATCCCGAGGCCTCGGAACACATTGACCGCAGCCTGTCGCTGATTCGCGATAGCGGCTGTCGTTCGGGCCTGGTATTCAATCCCGCAACGCCGCTGAGTTATCTCGATTACGTGCTCGACAAGGTCGACATGGTGCTGCTGATGTCGGTCAACCCGGGTTTTGGCGGGCAGAGTTTTATCGCGGCAACGCTGGACAAGTTGCGCGCGGCGCGGCGCATCATCGACGAGTCCGGCTTCGATATTCGGCTCGAAATCGACGGCGGCGTCAAGGTCGACAATATCGCGGAGATTGCCGCCGCAGGCGCCGATACCTTCGTTTCGGGTTCCGGCATATTCGGTTGCGCCGGGGACGACGACCCGCACCGCTATGACAGCATCCTGCGGCAAATGCGCGCTGAACTGGAGCGGGCCGGCTCGATCTAGTAGCGGGCAATTAGTCGTGGCCATGCCCGGAATGCTGTGATAGATTCTGCGGCCTGACTGTTAAAGTTATCCTAGATGGCTCAAGAACGTTTACAGAAAATCGAGGGTACGCAAAGCTGGCGATGGTGATCGCAAGCTGCTGTTCCCTGTATCCGTTTTCTGTTCAACCGTTTAAGAGTCACTCATGAACCTCAAGCAATTCAATAAAATCAGGCGTGATTACAATCGCATCCCGCTGGTGCGCGAAATTTTCGCCGATCTCGATACCCCGCTAAGCGCATACCTCAAGCTCGCCGACGAGCCATATAGCTACCTGTTCGAGTCGGTGCAGGGTGGCGAAAAATGGGGGCGCTATTCGATCATCGGTATGGCCTGCAGCACCCGCATCAAGGTGTTCGGCAGGCGCGCCCTGATCGAGGTCGATGGTCATGTCGTCAGCGAGGAAGAAACCGATGACCCGCTGAAGTTTATCGAGGAATACCTGGATTTTTTCAAGGTCGCCGAGGCCGAGTGCCTGCCCAAGTTTCATGGCGGGCTGGTCGGTTATTTCGGTTACGACACGATTCGCTATATCGAGCCGAAGCTGGCCGACTGCCCCAATCCCGATAAGCATGAAACCCCCGATATCCTGTTGATGCTCAGCGACCGGCTGGTGGTGTTCGATAATCTCTCTTCGCGCATGTTTTTGATCGTGCACGTCGATCCGGCGGAGAAGAACTCCTGGCAACAGGGTCAGGCCCAGCTCGACGAGCTCGAGTCCAGGCTCAGGGCGATACGGCTGGAGGATAATCCGAGCGTGTCGGAGCAGGCCGTCAGTGAACACGATTTCACTTCCGAGTTTACCCAGGAGGGTTTCGAGTCCGCGGTCGACAAGGCGCGCCAGTACATTATCGATGGCGACGCGATGCAGATCGTATTGTCGCAGCGGCTGTCGATCCCGTATCGCGCGTCGCCGGTCAATCTTTACCGCGCGCTGCGCAGTCTCAACCCGTCGCCTTACCTCTATTATCTAAACCTCGGCGACCATCACGTGGTTGGTTCGTCACCCGAAATCCTGGTGCGGCTCGAGGACGAGACGGTGACGGTAAGGCCGATCGCCGGAACCCGGCCGCGCGGCAAGTCGCCTGCCGACGACCTGGCGCTGGAGCAGGAGTTGCTCAGCGATCCGAAAGAGCTGGCCGAACATCTGATGCTGATCGACCTCGGCCGTAACGATGCCGGCCGGGTCAGCCAGGTCGGCAGCGTGCGCCTGACCGAAAAAATGATCGTCGAGCGCTATTCCCACGTGATGCATATCGTTTCCAATGTCGAGGGCCGGATCGAGCCCGACATGTCGGCGTTCGACGTGTTGCGCGCCACCTTCCCGGCCGGCACGGTATCGGGTGCGCCCAAAATCAGGGCGATGGAGATCATCGACGAACTGGAGCCGGTCAAGCGCGGTATTTATTCCGGCGCGGTCGGCTACATCTCGTGGGGTGGCAACATGGACACCGCGATTGCGATCCGCACCGCGGTGATCAAGGATCAGCAGCTCTACATACAGGCCGGTGCCGGAATCGTTTATGATTCGGTGCCGCAGAACGAATGGGCGGAAACCATGAACAAGGGGCGCGCGATCTTTCGCGCGGTGGCTCTGGCCGAGGCGGGCCTGCCGTCACGCGATCCCTGCGCCGACGACGATGGGGAGGCGTAGTCGTGAAAGTCCTGATGATCGACAACTACGACTCTTTCACATATAACCTGGTGCAATACCTGGGCGAACTCGAGGCTGAAGTCGAAGTGGTGCGCAACGATCAGATCGGCATCGACCAGATCGTGGCGACCGATGCCAGCCATGTCATGATATCGCCCGGCCCCTGTACCCCGAACGAGGCCGGCATATCGATGGCCGCGATCGAGGCGCTCGCCGGTAACAAGCCGATTCTGGGCGTGTGCCTGGGCCACCAGAGTATCGGCCAGGTGTTTGGCGGCGAAATCGTGCATGCGCGCAAAATCATGCACGGAAAAACCTCGCCGGTGTTTCACAGCGGTGTCGGTGTTTTTGCGGGGCTGGAAAGCCCTTTTATCGCAACCCGCTACCACTCGCTGGTGATCGACCGGGACTCGGTTCCGGACTGTCTCGAAGTCACCGCCTGGACCGAGGATGACGACGGCGGGGTCGATGAAATAATGGGTGTGCGGCACCGGGAAATGCAGATCGAGGGGGTGCAGTTTCACCCGGAGTCGATTCTGACCGATAATGGCCACGCGCTGCTGCGCAATTTTCTCGAACAGGACATCAAATAGGGGGAGCGGTGGATATCCAGACAGCAATCAAATCGATGATCGCCCGGCAGGATTTGAGCGGCGACGACATGACCTCGGTGATGAGGCAAATCATGACCGGCGAGTGCACCCCCGCGCAGATCGGTGGTTTCCTGGTGGGCCTGCACATGAAGGGAGAGACGGTCGATGAAATTTCCGCCGCGGCGAAAGTCATGCGCGAGCTGGCGACCCGGGTGGAGGTCGATACCGATCGCCTGGTCGACACGGCCGGTACCGGCGGCGACTCGTCGGGCAGTTTCAATATTTCGACCGCGAGCGCGCTGGTAGCGGCCGCGGCCGGTGCCAGGGTGGCGAAACACGGCAATCGCTCCATGACCAGCAAGTCCGGCAGCGCCGACGTACTCGAGGCCGCCGGCGTCAAGCTCGATATCCCCCCGGAAAAAGTAGCCGCATGCATAAATAGCGTTGGCGTCGGTTTCATGTTCGCTCCCGCGCATCACGGCGCGATGAAACATGCTATCGGCGCACGCAAGGAACTCGCGGTGCGCACCGTATTCAACGTGCTCGGGCCGCTGACCAATCCGGCCGGGGCGCCGAACCAGGTGATTGGTGTATTCCACGCCGACCTGGTCGAGCTGATGGCCAACGTGCTGAAGCAGCTGGGTAGCAGGCATGTCATGGTCGTGCACGCGGAGGACGGCATGGATGAAATCAGTATATCGGCGCCGACGCGGGTGGCCGAACTGAAGTCCGGTGAGGTCCGCTGTTACACTCTGACTCCCGCCGATTTCGGCATGCAAACCGCTTCCCTGGACGAGCTGCGAGTCGGCTCCGCCGAGGAAAGCCTGGCGATGATTCGCGCCGTGTTCGCGGACAATCCCGGACCGGCGCGCGATATTGTCTGTCTCAATTCCGGTGCCGCCATCTACGTGGCAGGATGCGCGGATTCGCTGGCCGCGGGGGTCGAAGCCGCGCAGGCCGCGATCAGCAGCGGCGAAGCGGCCGAGGTGCTGCAAAACCTGGTGACCGAGACCAACGCCTGATGAGCGCATCGCGACCGGATATCCTGAACAAGATCCTGGCGCGCAAGCACCAGGAGATCGAGGCGCGTCAACAGCAGCAACCCGTGGCCAGCCTGCGGCAGCAGGCCGAGCAGGCATCGACCCCACGGGGATTTGTGGCGGCGCTGCAGGCGCGCGTCGCTCGAGGCGAATCCGCGGTTATCGCCGAAATCAAAAAGGCTTCGCCGAGCAAGGGCGTGATCCGCGAAAACTTCGATGCCGTCGAAATCGCCAGGTCCTACCAGGCAGGTGGCGCGAGTTGCCTGTCGGTGCTCACCGACCGGGATTTTTTCCAGGGCCATGAGGACTTCCTGGTAGCGGCGCGTGCCGCATGTGAATTGCCCGTCATACGCAAGGATTTTATCGTCGACTCCTACCAGGTGATCGAATCGCGCGCTATCGGTGCGGACTGCATCCTGCTGATCGTCGCCGCGCTCGACGACGCTGCGCTGGCGAATTTACATTCGATGGCTTGCTCGCTGGGCATGGATGTACTGGTGGAGGTGCACGATCGCGATGAGCTCGAGCGGGCGCTGCGACTCGAGCTGGCGCTGGTCGGTATCAACAATCGTGATTTGCGCACTTTCGATACCAGCCTCGAGACCACGATCGATATGCTCGATGCGATCCCCGAAAATTGCCTGGTGGTGACCGAAAGCGGAATCCACAGCCGGGATGACGTCGCGCTAATGCGCCAGCACGGCGTGCACGCCTTCCTCGTCGGCGAAGCTTTTATGCGAAAACCCGATCCCGGGCAGGGGCTTAGAGCACTGTTTATCGATTGAGCGTCAGCCGGCGGCCTGGCCGCGGGACGGCCGGTTCAGCGCGTGCCGAAAACGACGATGGTTTTGCCGTGCGCGGAAATCAGCCCGTCTTCTTCGAGCGTCTTCATGACGCGGCCGGCCATTTCGCGTGAGCAACCAACGATCTTGGCGATTTCCTGGCGCGTGATCTTGATTTGCATGCCGTCCGGGTGGGTGATGGCGTCCGGTTCGCGCGCCAGGTCGAGCAGGGTGCGCGCGACGCGACCGGTGACATCCATAAACGCGAGATTGCTGACTTTGCGGCTGGTGTTGCGCAGGCGGCTTGCCAGCTGGGAAGACAACTGGAACAGGATTTCGGGAGTCTCCCGGGCCAGTTGCATGAACTGGTTATAGTGAATTTCAGCGACCTCGCAGGCGGTGCGGGTAATGACCCAGGCACTACGCCTGGTATCCTCTTCGAACAGGCCCATTTCGCCAAAGAAATCACCGGGATTCAGGTAGGCGAGCACGATTTCGTTACAGTCCTCGTCTTCGATAACTACGCTGACCGAACCGTCGATGATATAGTACAGCGTCTCCGACTCGTCCCCGGCATGAATAATGGTGCTGCGCGCCGCGTATTTCTTGGCGTGGCAGTGATGCAGGAAATTATCCAGCGCGGGATTCTGGCGTGGTATGACTTTTGTGATCGGGTTAACTGACATCTCTAAATTTTCTGATCCAACTAGAGTTAAAACATAGCACAAAAATTTAATTTCAACAGCAATAGGTTCTATCAATGAAGTGCAGGGTAAAGTGGCTCGACCACATGTCTTTCGTGGGTGAATCCGGCAGTGGTCACTCGGTGGTGATGGACGGCGCGCCAGAGGCCGGCGGCCGTGATCTCGGCATACGGCCGATGGAAATGCTGCTGCTGGGGCTGGGCGGCTGTACCGCTTTCGACGTGGTGTCGATTTTGCACAAATCACGCCAGCAAATTACCGATTGCGAGGTTGAGATCGAAGCCGAGCGCGCCGCCGAAGTCCCGAAGGTGTTCACCAGGATCCACGTGCATTTCATTGTCAGCGGCAAAGATCTGGACCCGGGCAGGGTCGAAAGGGCGGTCGATCTATCCGCCAACAAGTACTGTTCGGCCTCGCGTACGCTGGAGAAGGCGGCCGAAATCACCCACGATTTCGAGATCCGCGAAGCCTGATTTCAAGATAGCGCTGGGAGCTATCTGTTGACAGCTAGATCCGGTAGGCGGTGAAAGTCATGATTTTACTGACCAGCCTCATCGCCTGCTTGATCGGTTGCGGCAGCTCGGCGGCACCGGCCTGTGCTGCGTTTTCGGCGTGCTGCAACTCATCTGCACGCATCGCCTCGAGGATCGCGCGACTGCGTCGATCCTGCTGCGGCAGCGATTCGAGATGCCGGTCGAGATGGGCGCAGACCTGTTGTTCGGTTTCCTTGACGAAACCGAGACTCCACTTATCGCCGGCCGCGCCCGCGAGCGCACCGATCGTGAAAGAGCCCCAGTACCAGACGCCGTCGAGCAGACTGCGCGGCTGATCGAGTTCGTCCAGTCGGCGCTGGCACCAGTTCAGATGCTCGTTCTCTTCCTGCGCGGCGTGGTTCATCGCTTCGCTCAGCGCCTGCTTGCGGGCGGTTAGCGCCTGGCCGCGATATAGTCCCTGTGCGGCAACTTCGCCGGCGTTATTGACCCGCATCAATCCCGCGATGTGCTCTCGTTCCTGCTCCGATAGCTCCGCTTGCTCGGCCGCGTCGGCCGGGTAGGGTCGCTCGGCCGGCGCCGGGCGCAGATGGCAGGTGCTGAGGCCGTGCTGAAGTTCGTCGAGCAGTCGGTCGGTAAGGCTTAATTTTCGCATCGAGGTACCTCGAAACAGGCGCCGAGAAAATGGTGTCGGACGGCATATTATCGATTAAATCCGGGGATTATTCCAAGCCACAGAATATCCCCGTCGAACGGGGTTTTACGGCTTGTAAAGCGCCGGTTTATCCGTTAGTATTCGCGCCCTTTGTTACAGAAGTCAATGCCTTAATCGGCTGTAAGCAGGAATTATTATGAAAACCTTCAGCGCAAAGCCTGAATCGGTAAAACGCGACTGGTATGTAATCGATGCCACCGACAAGGTGCTGGGTCGGTTGTCGACCGAAGTCGCGCGTCGTTTACGCGGCAAGCACAAGCCCGAATATACGCCTCACGTCGATACCGGTGATTACATCATCGTGATCAATGCGGAAAAAGTGCGCGTTACCGGCAACAAGGAAAACGACAAGATGTACCACCATCATACCGGGTACATCGGTAGCCTCAAGTCTACCAACCTGTCGAAGCTGCGCCAGGACCATCCCGAGCGCATTATTCAGCATTCGGTCAAGGGCATGCTGCCCAAGAATGCGTTGGGCCGCGCGATGTTCAAGAAACTGAAGGTATACGCGGGCGATGCCCACAATCACTCGGCGCAACAGCCCCAGCCCCTCGAAATCTAGCAGGTTAAATCATGGCAGCAGAACAATATTACGGTACCGGTCGTCGCAAGAGCTCGTCGGCGAGGGTTTATCTTAAATCCGGCAACGGCGCCATCACCATCAACAACCGTAGCATCGACCAGTACTTTGGCCGCGAAACCTCGCGCATGGTCGTGCGTCAGCCGCTGCAAACGGTGGATCTGATCGATAAGTTCGACATCAATGTCAACGTTTCCGGTGGCGGCCCCAGCGGTCAGGCGGGCGCGATTCGCCTTGGCATAACCCGTGCGCTGCTGCAGTATGACGAGACTTTCCGCGAAGCGCTGCGCAAGGAAGGATTCGTTAC
>JAACFA010000088.1 GCA_009937625.1 Gammaproteobacteria bacterium
GTGTCCCGGGTTTCGCGTAACTCGCGATGCGCGAGCTGCATGCGCAGCCCGGTGAGATACTGGTGTACCGGTTCCCCCACCAACGCGCTAAAACGCGCCGAGAATCCCGAGCGAGACATGCTGACTTCGCGCGCCAGCGACTCGACGCGCCAGTCGCGTTCGGGCTGGCGATGCATCAGCGACATCGCCTTGCCGATCTGGCGGTCGTGCAGCGCGGCGATCCAGCCGTATTCAGCCTCACGCACGCTCTCGATCCAGGTGCGAATCGCCTGGATCACGAGAATATCCGCGAGCCGGGTGATCACGGTTTCGCTGCCCGGCAGGCGTTGCCGCGCCTCCTGTGCGATGAAACGAATCGTGCCGTGTAACCAGCTGCCGTCGTCCACCTGCGTGCGTAAGTGCAGCATCTCGGGCAGCAGCCGAATCAGCCGGTCGGCCAGGTACGGATCGAACCGAACTCCGTAATAAGTCACCTGGGTCAGTCGTCCGCCGCCGCCGAAGCGCATGTTCTCGAAGCGCTCCCCGATCCGCTCGATCGGAATGTCTTCGAGCCACGTGGTCCTGTCGCCCGGGTTACCACGCAGTTTGTGTCGTCTGCCGCGCGGAATCAGCACCAGGCTGCCTTCGGGCATGAACACCGGCGTCTCGCCTTCGAGTTCGAGCCAGCAGTGTCCCGACGTCACGACTTCCACGTTCATCACGCCGGGCAGCTCCGGCACCTCGATGCCCCAGGGATCGGTCAATTCCGCGTTGCAGTAGAGGACGCCGTTCAACTGCAACAGCTGCAGTACCTCGCTGAGCGGATCGGAGCTTGGCGGCAACTCCGGGTCGGTGCGCGGCGTTACCAGTTGAGGGTCAGTCACGAGTTTCAATTATTTTTGGACGATTGGTTAATTATTTTAGATATTTTGTGATTTTTTATCCATTAGTTCTGGCCCAAAATTCTTTGCATCGGCAAGTGAATCGCTTGCCCGTTTATTGACAAACCTGAACAGGAGACTGGAAACATGAAAGATTCACCCATACTGATCATCGGTAAAAACGGTAAAACCGGCCTGCGGGTCGAGCAGCGGTTGCAGACGCTGGGTTACGCCACTCGTGGCGTATCGCGTTCGACCACTCCCGCCTTCGACTGGGAAGATCGGGCTACCTGGCGTGCGGCCATGGCGGGAACCCGCTCTGCTTACGTCACCTTCCACCCCGATCTCGCGATTCCGACCGCCGAGCAGACCATTCGCGATTTTGTCGCACTGGCTGGCGAACTGGGTTTGCAGCACCTGGTCCTGCTGTCGGGACGTGGCGAAGACGGCGCACGCCGCGCCGAACTGGCGCTCGAGGCAGGCGGACTCGACTGGAATATCGTTCGCGCCAGCTGGTTCATGCAGAACTTCAGCGAGAGTTTCATGATCGAGGGGATCTTGAACGGCGAGCTGATGCTGCCGGCGGGCGATATCGTCGAACCCTTCATCGACATCGACGACATCGCCGAGGTCGCGGTCGCGGCGCTGACCCGTCCCGAGCTGCGCAACCGCGTGTTCGAAGTTAGCGGTCCGCGTGCGATGTCTTTCGCCGAGTGCGTGGCGGCCATCTCCGAGGCGACGGGATACCCGGTCAAATACACGCAGATCCCGATCGAGGATTTTATCGACGGGTCACGAGTTCAGGGCGCGCCGGAGCCTCTGTTATGGCTGATGCGCGAGCTCTTCACCGTGGTGTTCGACGGCCGCAATTCGCGCCCGACCGGCGGCGTCGAGGAAGCGCTCGGCCGTCCGGCGACCGACTTCGGCGCATACCTGCGCAAGGTCATGGCGACCGGCGCCTGGGACCGCAACGGCATTCGGCAGCAAGCCTGAACCCTGTTTACCCATCAATTACTTTTCTGGAGAACTCAGATGAAAACCAGACTGGCAAAAACTCAAACAGCACTTCTGCTCGTCGCGGGGATACTGCTGATCCTGGTTAGCGGCTTTATCCTGGCCTCGCCCGCCGAGTTTTACGCGGCGAATCGTATCGAGCTCGGTGCGAACGTGAACCTGATCAACGAGCTCAAGGCGCCGGCCGGATTGCTGCTCGCGGCGGGCCTGTTCATGATTGGCGCAATCTTCGTGCGCAGCCAGGCTGACACGGCCCTGTGGCTGGCGTCCCTGATCTACCTGTCCTATGCCGGCTCGCGTTTCCTGAGCATGGCATTCGACGGCCTGCCCGCGGCGGGCCTGGTGCAGGCCGCCGCGCTCGAGGGCGTCGTCGGCCTGGCGTGCCTCGCAGTCCTCGCGATGCGCCGGATTCTGGCGCGCAGGGTGGCGTGATGTTCGAATCGATGATCGCCTCTTCGCTTACCATCGCGGCGCTCGGCGCCGGCCTCGTGGCCGGCGTCTATTTCGCTTTCTCCGCCTTCATCATGCGATCCTTCGATCTGCTGGGCCCTGCCCGGGCGACGGACGCGATGAATGCCATCAACGATGTCATCCTGCGCTCGTGGTTCATGGTCCTGTTTTTCGGTTCGACCCTGCTGTACGCGGGGCTGGCCGCGGTTGCCGTATTTGATCCGGACCTCGCCGGACGTTGGTTATTGTTCACCGCCGGATTGATTTACGTGGTGGGCATGTTCGGGTGCACGGCTGTTTTCAACGTGCCGCTCAACAACCGCCTCGCGCGAGTGGGGAGTGACGAAAGTGCCAGGGTCGCAACCTGGAAACACTACCTGGTTCACTGGACGAGATGGAATCACCTGCGTGGCGTCTGCTCCCTGGCAACCCTGGTCATGAGCATTCACTATCTCGCGAATTACGCGTGAGGCCTCCGCTTACGCGCGACGGGCCACCTGGGCGGGCAAACCGGAGGTGGCGAAAAATCTCGTGGTGGAAAATGCCCGGGCTAATCCTTCTGGCGGTGGCCACCCTCTTCGTGGTCGAGTATCCAGGCCGCGATTTCACCGATGTTCAGAATGTCTCCGTCGGGGTTCCATTCTCGCGCGGGGCCCAGCAGGCGGTCCCGCTGCGAGGAGGTGTCCGCGTCGAGATCCGCCGCGGCGCTTTCGCGGATGGCCCGAATCCGTTGCTGCCAGTCCTGCATGTTCTGCGGCGTCAGGTCGACCCAGCCGTGGTAACTGTCACGGGATTTGATTAGCGGGCCGCGCAGCAGGTTGACTGCGTCCGGCAGCAGGATGGGGATGCCGATAGAAAGAATACGCCGGCGCAACGCGCCGTCGTCACTAATCCGCTGTTCCAGCAAAGCCGACAGCTCCGCCGCCGGGGCAGCCAGGATGGCGTCGCTGTGCCCCATGGTCAGCTTGAGCAGGTGCGCTTCGTAGAGCAGCTTGGACAGTCTCGGCGGGCCCAGAATTTCGAACGCGATGGCCTTGCCGTGTTCCGCTTCCAGCTGGGCCAGGCGCTCG
Source organism: Gammaproteobacteria bacterium (assembly GCA_009937625.1). Taxonomy (GTDB): domain Bacteria; phylum Pseudomonadota; class Gammaproteobacteria. The sequence continues at coordinate 3,395 of JAACFA010000088.1, forward strand.
AGGGCGGCCTGGCGCAGATGGCCGCCGCGAAAGGTCGGTCCCGTTGCCGCGGCGTCCAGGGCGGCGACCACGTCGTGTCCGGTGCTGCTGCCGACGAGCTCGCGCACCGCGTTATCGGCCACGTCCTCCGGCGTTACCATCTGCATCAGGCCGGGGGCCGTGATCGCGGTGAATTCGTCGGCGCTGTAGAGGCCGTTCTCGCCGGTGTCGATATAAACCCCCTGCAGTTTTTCACCGCAATCCGTTCCGAATCGGCCCTCGGGCACCAGGCTGGCGGCGTCGTTCGCGGAGACTGCTGCCTCGGGCGGGCAGTCGTAGAGATCGATATCCCGGCCCCGCCGGCGGATCGGGCCGTAACCGATCTGGCGCCAGCCGATCAAGGCCGTGGGTTTTATCTCCTTGACGATCGCCGGACCGTCCGGGGTTCGCGCCAGCAGGAAAGTCAACATGCTCTGTGCGCCGGCCATCGCCGCCTTGGATAACAGGAGTCGGGACGGCTTTTCCTCGCCATGGGTGAAGGGGATATTGAATCCCATGCCACCGGTTCCCGACGTGCCAATCTTGACGTAGCCGACGGTTGCGGCCCTGCGCATTGCCTCGTAGAGCAATTGCACGTGGCGCACCAGTTGGGGAACCGACAGCGACGCGATCAGGCTTTCGGCCTCGCTGCGCCAGTCGCTGTCGGTGGACGAAGCCGCCAGGGCCGCGAGGCTGGAGGCTTGATCGTAAATATTCTGATAGCTAACCGCCGTGGCCGTGTTCATGCAATCGATTACGGCGTCCGCGCCGATGCCGTCCAGACCCGGGGCGGCGCCGGTAATAAGCTGGACCAGAAAAGAAGATGACAGGATTCCCTCGTCGAGCGGATCGACGATGTCGCGAATCAGGCGCCGCCGCCGGTCCGGGTCTGCCAGGACCGCGTCGCGCGCGCCAGGTCCGGCATCCTGCCATTCGGCGCGCAGGAACACGTCCCCCCAGATCGGGAGGATCTCCGTACCCTGGTCGCCGGATTCCGCCGCCAGCTGCTCGGCCGCGCGCAGCGCCTTCGCTTCGCGCCGGGCGGCGACCGCTAACCTGGCCGGGCGATACGGCAGCAGGCGCCGGCAGACCGCTATGCCGACCATGCCGGCGCCGCCGAGGATCAGGATGTTCTTGCCTTCGATATTCATTTCGACTCCTTTTGGGCTTGCGCTTGCGCTTGCGCCTGCGAGTAGATTCGACGCAGTTCGTGTTTCAGTACCTTGTTTACCGCGCTTTTCGGCAACTCGTCGACAAAGACGAAGCGACGCGGAATCTTGTAACCGCCGATGCGGCCGCGGCAGTGTTCGATCAGTTCCTCGGCCGTCGGCGATTCGCCGGGCGCGGGCACGATGGCGGCCAGCAGCGCTTCGCCGAAAGCCTCGTCGGGAATGCCGATGACCGCGCATTCGTGAACCTGCGGATGCTGGTAGAGAGCGGATTCGACCTCCAGCGAGTAAACCAGCTCGCCGCCGGTGATAATCAGGTCCTTCTTGCGATCGAGTAAATACAGGTAGCCACGTTCGTCCATGCGTCCGATATCGCCGGTGTAAAACCAGCCGTGGCGGAAGGCCTCCGCCGTCGCGTCGGGTCGATTCAGGTAGCTCCTGGCGACATTCGGCCCGCGCACGACGACTTCACCCGGCTCGCCTGGCGGCAATTCGCGGTCGTTACCGTCCACGATCTTCATGTCCACGCCGGGCAACTGCCGGCCCACGCTGTGCAGCAGCCCGCGGTCGTCGCTGGCGATGGCCTGCCGGTGATCGTCCATCTCCAGCATGGTCAGTAGCGGCGCCGTCTCCGTCAGCCCGTAGGCCTGGATGAACTCGACGCCGGTTAAGCGTTGCAGCGACCGCTGGATCCATTGCGCGGCCATCGGTGACGAGCCGTATATCACCTGGCGCAGGCTCGACAGGTCGTAATCCTCGAAATCCGGCTCCTGCAGCATCATGATGATCATTGTTGGCGTCAGCACGCTGCAGGTCACGCGGTGTTGCTCGATGGCCTGCAACACGGCCTGGCCGGAAAACTCCGGCAGGTAGAGATGCGTCGCGCCCGCCATGACCCACGGTGTCGACAACAGGTCCGCCGAATGGAACATAGGCGCCACGTGCAGGAACAGGTCGTCGGCGCGAGGCCTGGCAACGAAAGCGATCTGCAGCGCGTTGAGGATGATGTTGGCGTGCGTCAGGCGGACACCCTTGGCGCGGCCCGTGGTGCCACCGGTATAGACCAGCAGGGCATCGTCCGTCTCGGACGCCTCGTACATCGGCGCCGGCCTGGTTTTGCCGAGCCGCTGTTCGTGGCGTTCAGCTTCCAGGGACAGCACCCGGTCCCGCCATGACGCGAGCTCGTCACTCTCCATGAATGCCGCGAAGGAATCTTCCAGCGCGACCAGCCGGCAGTCGGCATCGTCGAGGATATAGGCGATTTCCCGCGGCGCCAGGCGGTAGTTGACCGGCACCGGCACCAGGCCCGCCGCGTAACCGCCGCGCATCAGCTCGGCGTTGCGCGACGAGTTATGGCCGATTATGGCGAAACGGTCACCCGGCTGCAGGCCGGACTCTAGCAGCAGCCCCGCACACCGGCGCGCGCGATCGGCGAATTCCGCCCAGCTGAAACGACCACCCGCAGGATCCAGCACCGCGCTGCGGTCGCCGAACAGCCGCCGGGTACGCTCGAGATTCGAACCAAGGGTAAGCATACTGCACTCCGCCGCTTCTCATTACGTTTAGCAGCAGTATAAACACCCGAACTTCGCGCTGTTTGACCCACCTCAACTGCACCGGTCGAAAAAACCTGTATCTATCAGGGATTGAAGTTAGAGCGGGTCGCGTGACAGATTTGACAGGCAAGACCTGATCCCGAATTACGTGGATAAAACAGGTATACTGTTCCCCGAACTGCCATGGAGTATGCAATTATGAACGATCCTACGACAAGCCTGCCCGACCAGGTCGCCGCCATCGAGCGACGCGGCTATGTCGTGTTTGCGGACGAATCGCTACCGGGCGAGTTTCGCGAGCGTTTCGACGCCGGGCGAATACCGGTAGCGGCGATTCGCCACGTGCGTCAGTGGGGATTGCAGGTCGACGACGAGTTCGAAATACCAGGCCATGAAAGGACCAGGGTTGCCGACGAAGAACTTTGGGAGATTAGCATTCGGGCCCGTGACGGCTCGACTTACGAGGTCAATGCCGCGCTGTTGCTACCCGCGCCCGAGTGAGTTGATTCCGGGAACAGGTACCGGGCTCGCCGAAGTCCCGCTGGAAGGTAAATCCGGTTTCCAACGAGATTTCCGCGCGCGAGTTTTAAAGATTAGTATGCAGGCCTTCGAGGTGACTTTTCTCGTAGTTACCCTGGCAACGTACGCAGCGAGAGGCTGTCGGATAGGCAGCCAGGCGATCGAAGTCGATCGATCCGCCGCAGTCGCTGCAAGTGTCGTACGTGCCCTTGCCGATCCGTATTAACGCGCTATTGATATCCCGCGTTTCCTGCACGTGCTTGTCGAGTATCGTCATATTCAGGTCGGCGAACAGATCCGCCACCGACCGGTCCTCGAGGTCCTGAACCTCGCCGGCGATCTGCAGAAAGCGCTCTTTGGCCGCTCCTTCCAGCTCCGAACCGATTTCATGCCACAGCGCGTCGAATCGATTTTCCAGCTGCTCTTTTAATTGATGAATTTGCTCGTCTTTCAGTTGGTTGCTCATGATTAATCCTCGAAATTACTCCTGGCCCGGTAGGCCGTAACAGGGTTAGCTTAATCTTTCCCTGACTGTCTGGCCGTCTGCCAGGGCCATTGCCCTTCGACCTCGAAATGCAGGGTGAAACTGAGGAAGGTTCTGATCAGAACAATCAGACCCAGTATCAGTACGTTGGATAAGGTGTCGGCGACGATCACGGTACGGATGATATCCCCGGCGATAAGAAATTCCAGGCCGAGGATGATCGAACGCCCCAGCTGACGCCGGAACACGTCGTAGGCAACGCCTTCGGGTTGCGTGCGAAAATGCGACAAAAAACGAAACGATGACATTGCCGAACCCGCGATGATTACCAGAACGCCGATGGTTTCGATGCCGTAACCCGCTATCGAAATCAGTTCTTTATATTCCATGCTATCGAATCTCCAGCCATAAAACCGCCAAAAGCTCAAGTACCGTTAAACCGGCACAAAAGTCGCTATCTATCTTTTGCCATACTGCCATCGAAACACCGTCCGCGAATTGACCGGACGCAATTATCGAACGGTTAAACGGTGTATTGTGATCGACATTACCGTTGCGCTAGAGAAATTCGGGCTAATGGAAGCAGACGAGAAAACGGAAAAAACAGCAAGGGCCAGGGGCGACTTCAAATGCTGGGTGTTCCTGCTCGCCGCGCTGGCATTTTTCGCGGTCTACTGGGGCTGGCCGCAAGCGGACCGCAACCAGGCGGTGGTTGCCGCGACGCTGGTTGCGGTAGTAATTCTGTGGGTTTCGGAAGTAATACCGCTGTTCGTATCCGCGCTGATCGGTTCCTTTTTACTGCTCGCCGTTGGTGATTTTTCGGCTCGGATCGTGTTCCAGCCGTATTTCGATCCGGTGATCGTGCTGTTTTTCGGTGGTTTTGTCCTCGCGCAGGGAATGCAGAAGTATCGGATCGACTACCGGATTGCGCATGAAATCCTGAAGCGCGTCGGGGACCGGCCGCTCGTCTTTGTTTTCGGTCTGATGCTGGTGACCGCGTTCCTTTCGATGTGGATGTCGAACACGGCCTCGGCCGCGATCATGATTCCGATATCGATCATCGTGTTGAAGGAGAACCGGCTGTTTCACGAGCATTCGCGCTTCGCCAGGGGCGTGGTGCTGGCGGTCGCCTATGCCGCTACCATCGGCGGTATCGGTTCGCTGGTCGGTAGCCCGCCCAACGCGATCGCAGCACGATACCTGAACCAAAACAACGTTACGCTGGATTTTGTCGAATGGATGCTGAAGGCGCTGCCGTTCGTGCTGCTGGCGCTGCTGTTCACCTGGTTGCTGCTGTGGTTTTTAAATAAACCCGAGATCGACAAGATCCGTTTCGAATACCACGAGCGCAGGCTCGAACGCTCGCAGAAACTGATTCTTGTGGTTTTCCTGATCACCGTGATGGGGTGGCTCAGCACCCGGTTTACCGGCCTGTCCGCCGCCACCGTGGCCCTAGTGCCCGTCATCGGATTGTTTGCCCTGGGTTTGCTGAAGGTTGACGACCTGGCAAAAATTTCCTGGCCCACGTTGTTGCTTTTCGGCGGTGGATTGAGCCTGGGTTCGGCGGTCAACCAGGTCGGTATCGACACCTGGCTGGCCGGTCTGTTGCAGGATACGGTCACCGGAATTCCCCTGTTCGCGACGCTGCTGTTGCTGGTTTTTTTCGGCATTGCCGTGACCATGGTGGCGAGCAATACCGCCTCGGCCGCGATTTTGATTCCGTTGATGTTGCCGCTGGCCGGTGAGCTTGGGCTCGACATCAAGTCGCTGGCGATGTTGATCGCGATCGGCGTGTCGCTCGACTTCATGATGCCGGTAGGTACGCCGCCGAGCGCGATTGCCTATTCCACCGGTATGGTCAACGTGCGCCAGATGATCAAGAACGGATTCCTGGTAAATCTCGGCACCGGCCTTATCCTGGTGCTGCTGTATTATTTTATTTACCTGGACACCTAGGCGAGCCGAAAGCGCTGCCTTTCTGCGCTCGCTTTGATCCCTAATCCCGGGCGTTTGTTATAACGCAGCCTGCATCCGATGGACCGGATTGAGCGCCTGCCCGTGGCGACGATACTCGAAATGCAGGTGATAGCCCGTGGTTCTGCCGGAACGGCCAACCCGGCCGATGACTTCGCCCTGTAAGATGCGTTGCCCTTTCGTGACCAGGTTACTGTCGTTGTGCGCGTAAGCGGTTTCGATTCCTTGTCCGTGGTCGATTACGATTATCTTGCCATAGCCATTCCTGTGACCGGAGAATTTCACGCGGCCGTCGGCGGCAGCGTGAATCGGGGTTCCACGCGGTGCTCTCAGGTCGATGCCGCTGTGCAGGCGTCCCCGGCGATTGCCGAAATGGGAAGATACCTCGAAATTGCGTAGCGGCCAGATAAATTCGGCGGAGCGCAGCTGGATATCTTGCGGTGCCTGTCCCTGGTGGGCCGGTTCGCTGGCCGCAATGTCGTGGCCTGGTCGCCGCGAGGGTATCGCCAGGCGCATGCCGGGGTGCAGCTGCCCCGAATTGGCCCAGGGGTTCGCGTGCTGAATTTGCCGCGGCGTGGTCTCCAGCAGGAAGGCGATCGAATGAATATTATCGCCGGGCTGGACAACGTAGTAACGATCCGACGAATTTTCGGCATAGGGCTGGAATGGAGTGCAGGCACCGAGCGCAATTGCCGCCATCAACAGGGCCACGTTTTTTAGCAGGAAGTTAATGGCCCGATAGCCTCGTCGTAATCTGAAACCAGGTCCTATCTTGGCGATAGGGGCTTAACTGTCGCTGAGCGAGTGCTACCGATAAGCTTCTCAGCGGACAGCCTTATACATGATTGTAGTACACCGGGCGGAAGTGAGGGCAGTTCCCCGATTAACGAGTTCTGCGAGTAAAAGAGAAAAATTAGCGGCGGAATTATTTCACAAGAAAAATTATTAAGTTATTGATTTTTAAGTAAATTCTTAAATCTTCCGCCAGGTGGAAGGTAAACCAAACGGCTATCTCAAAAATTGGCCGTGGTTTTTCGTCAATCTGGCCTATATTAAACACGTTAAACACTTTTAATTTCGGATTCCGAAAACACCGGATAAAGTAACTCATGTTTCACACAAAACCTGATACGAACAAGTCTAAAACGATCGATGCACTGATTCCGATGATCGATCTGTTCGCCGTACTGGCGATCGTGTTCATGATTTACTCGAGTGATGAAATCATCGCCGAGCAAGAGAAGAGTCAGGAGACGATCGAGCAGATCGCCACCGATTACAAGAAACTGCAGGAAGAAGTTGCCGCGGCCGAACAGGCCAGGCAGGAGCGTCGCGAGCTCCTGGCACAAAATGCCGTCAAGTCGTTAGAGGAGATCGAGGCGGAGCGAGAACAGCAAGCGAAAGAGTTGGTCCAGCAATTTACGCAGATGCTGGAACAGCAGCAAAGCCAGGCTGCAGTGGAATATGAGCGTCTCGTCGCCAAGTTCGAACTCGAGCACGAGCAGGAAGTGGAAAGGCAAAAAGCCGAGCTCGAAGCAGAAAAGCGCCAGGATGTGGAAAAGAAGGTGGCCGAGCTGGAACAACAGGCGGAAATAGAAGTATCGACGGCTAAACAGGAATTCGAGCAGGTCGTTAAGGCCAAAGAGGCGCAGCTCGAGACGACCACGCAGGCGATTATTGCCGCTGAACTCGAGCGTGTAAAAGATTTGACTCAGCAGCAAGAGCAACTCGAACAACAGAAACAACTACAGGTAGCCCAGCTGGAGCAACAACGAACCCAGCAGGTAGCCCAGCTGCAGCAACGAAGCTCCCAACAGGTCGCCCAGCTACAGCAACAAAGTTCCGAGGCCCTGGCACAGCAAAAAGCAGAGCTGGAAGCCCAGAAACAGGCGGCGGCACAGGCAGCGGCCGAGGCAAGAGCTGGCCGCTCAGCAGGCCAGGCTCGAGGCGCAAAAGGCACAGGAATTAGCGGCGGCACAGGCAGCCGCGGAGCAGGCTAAACAGCAGGCGCTCGCGCAAGAGCTGGCCGCTCAGCAAGCCAGGCTCGAGGCACAAAAGGAACAGGAACTGGAACAGGCCCAGGCGGCTGCACGGGAACTGGCACAGCAAGCGGCACAAGCGGCCGCCGAGGCCACCGAGCGGGAAGTCATGAAGACGGCCAAGGAACGGGCGCAGGCGGAAGTCGAAGCGGAGCACGCGCAAGACCTGGAGAATCAACTGGCCCAGCTCGAGGCCGAGAAGGATGCCGAGATCAAGCCGTTTCTCGATGCCGAGCAAGCAAGGAAAGAGGCGGAAAAGGTCAGGGAACAGATCGTCGATAACCTGCTGGAGAACTTCAAGGACGACGATGGCGGAGACGTGAACATCGACCAGAAGACCGGCAAGGTTCGGATCAACTTCCAGGAATCCTATTTCGTGCGCGGATCGGCCGAGCTGTCGGACAGCATGAAGGATTTACTCCGGGTCATGATTCCGAAGTATGCGAAGAGTATTTACGAAAACGAGGGTGCGGCCAAGCAGGTCGAGTCGCTCAAGATTTCCGGATTGACGTCGCCCATTTTCCGCGGCAAGTATTTCGACATCAACGATACGTCTCCTGAAGGCGAAGAGGCGCGTGAATATAATTTGAAACTGAGTAACGATCGCGCGCTCGCGATGTACAACTTCATTTTCGATGAGGCAGAAATGGGCGATTACGAGTTTCGAGCCCAACTGAAAGCCGACCTGGGTATCGAAGCGCTGGGTTACCGGACGGCAACACCGGTTCCAGACCACCTGGTGGGAGAAAAAGCGATCTGTATCGAGTACGACTGTAAGAAGGAGCAGGCGTCTATTCTGGAATTCCGACTATATTCGGAACTGTAAAACTTACTTTGATCCTGACGATGGGTTAGTGGAGTAACAAATGTTTAAGTACATAATTTTGGGCATTATCGCGGCGACTGTGTATTTCGTGTTCATTCTGGACGTGGAGTTCACCAATCAAATGATTGGCAGGCTGTTTATCAGCGGTATCGGGGGATGTTTCCTGGTGTTCTGTTTTTTCAAGTTCGGCCTGCATTACAAGATCGCTTCGGTGAACCGCTTCGCCACGGCGTTCTATTACGCGGTGTTCGAGTACAAGAAAGTGCAGACCTCACCGTCGGACCTCGACTATGTCGACAGTGTGCGCCAGCAGGCCGAGGTAGCGCTCGCCGCCAACTTCGACCCGACGCTGACGACCGGCCAGCTGGCGATTCCGGTGACGCTATATTCCGGCAAGGATCCCTATCTCGAGGAATTGCGCGCCAAGATCAAGGAAGCGGAAAAGCTCAAACTGCAGTCGCACCAGCTCGATGCCAAGGCGAATATACTGCTGGACAAAACCCAGGAAGACCTGGTGGATAAAAACCTCGCTACCGGCGAGCAGCCCAAGCTGTTCGATCGCTGGTTCGAAATGGTCGAAGGCACGGAAGCAATCATCGAGCTGACGACCAACGAGGTGAAGGAGCAGGGTTATGGCATGGCGCCGGATTACGAAATGGTCAGCCGCATCGCGCTCGACCGCAATCCGCACTTCGGCACCACCTACAAGTTCTTCGATTCGGAGGCGATTGCTGGTGTCCTTGCACGGGCGCCCTTCATGATCATCCTGATCGGTATTATCGGTACCTTTGCGGGTTTTTACCTGGCACTGGCCACGGGTGGCGATATCAAGGCCGGCGCGGCCGTTGCGATCGTCAGCTCGCTGGTGGGTTTGCCGACCGCGCTGCTGATGGAATACATCAATACTCTGTTTCCGGACCAGGATCGCTACCAGCGGGCGTTCAACACCTATAAGGTCGCGCTGGAGTTACTGTTCAATCACGAACAGGAGCTTTTCAGCATCCGCCAGGACCGCAGGAAAGAGGATAGATTGCCGGGCGAGTATCAAGCGGGAGACAACGATACTTCACGGCCGCCCAGGGGACCTAACTAGCGCCTGAATTCGCGCAGGTCCCAATTCAGTACAAAGGTCATCCCCGCGCAAGCGGGGATTTCCATTTCCGGGAACAAGAAAAAGTATGAAGGGGACGGAGGGACAAAATTGTAATCCCTCCGTCCCCCTTTTATTTTTGAATTAGGGTAACTGTCACCTTAATTGTGCGCTACGTGTTTTACCAGCCGGAATTTACCGACAAGGCCGAGAGCCGTTTGCGCATCGAGCAGGAATTGCGCCAGACGATCGATAAGGGCGAGC